>VEQW01000052.1 GCA_018883025.1 Solirubrobacterales bacterium
GCCCTCGCGGTCATCCCCGATGGCCAGCCGGGCGCGGGCCAGAGGCTGCTTCCCCTGGAGAACAATGGACGTTCGGTCGACCAGGACCTGATCAACAACATCTACCGCCTGCCTTACCAGCAGCGTTTCAGGATCATCCTCAACGAACTCGGCGTCGGCCTCGCGACCCGGGGTCCAGAGCTTCGGGAGACGATCACCCGGGCCAACCCGACCCTGCTCGAGGTGAACAAGGTCCTCGCAATCCTCGCCTCGCAGAATCGTCGACTTGCCGAGCTCGCAAGGAACGGCGACAACAACCTGACCCGCCTGGCGGCCCGACGGCAGCAGCTGGTCGGCTTCTTCAAGTCGGCCGGCTACACGGCCGGTGCTACCGCCGAGCGGAGCGACGACATGCGGCAGAACCTGAGGCTCCTGCCCCAGACCCTGCGCGAGCTGCGGGCGACCTTCGCGGCACTCGAGACGTTCACCGGTGAGGCGAGGCCGGTATTCGCCGCCCTACGGCCGAGTGCCAAGGACATCTCCCAGGTGACCGAACAACTCGCACCGTTCGCCCGGGCGAGCAACGTCTCCCTGACCAGTCTTGCCAGGGCGACCCGGACGGCGCTACCGGACCTGCAGGCCTCGATCCCGATCGTCGAGTTGCTCGGCGACCAGGCCCGGGCTGCAAAGGAGCCGAGTACCAGTCTCGAATTCCTCCTCAAGAGCACCCGCGAGGCAGATGGCTTCAAGAACCTGATGCGGTTCTTCTACAACACGGGGAGCGCACTCTCGGGCTATGACGAGTTCGGCCACTACCAGCGGACCAACGTCCTGGTCACCGGCTGTTCCGAATACAAGGTCGTCAAGTTCAGTGACTGCCCGGCACAGTGGGAGAACACTGCCCAGTCGCTCTCGGCGACCGCCCGCGAGGTCCTGCCGGACCTGGGGACCGGCGGGATCTCGCCGGAGGGCCTCGAGGACGGGGAAGCGGCGCCGACCGAACCCGACGACGAACTGACGCCTGACGAGCCGGTCGTCCCAGCGGAACCGGTCGTACCCGATGAGCCGGTAGTGCCTGACCCGGGTTCCCCGACCGCGCCTGATGACGGCGCTGCCGATCCGTCGGTCGACGGAGCCGCCGGCCCCGACGACGGAGGGGACCTGAGCCAGCGTGCCCGCGAGGGACGCGCGAGGGACCCGAGACAGATGACCCGTATGGCGATCCTGGAGTACCTGCTCGGACGATGAGCCAGCCGAAGAAGACAGGGATCTCGGCGAGCCCGCTCCTTGTGGGGGCGGTGACGACCCTGATCGTCGTGGTCGGGGTGTTCTTCTCCTACAACGCGAACACCGGACTCCCCTTCGTCCCGACCTACCAGATCAACGCCGAGCTGCCATCGGGTGCCTCCCTGGTCAACGGGAACGAGGTCCGGATCGCCGGGGTCAGGGTCGGAACGGTGCAGGAGGTGAAGCCGGTCCAGCTCGAGGACGGCCAGACCATCGTCAACCTCTCGCTGAAGCTCGACCAGAGCGCCGGACCGATTCCCGAGGACTCGACCGTGGTGGTCCGACAGCGCTCCGCCCTCGGGCTCAAGTACCTGCTGCTGACCCCAGGGGAGTCCGACCAGGAACTCCCCGACGGGGGGACCCTGCCGATCACCCAGGCCGTTCCCGAGCCGGTCGACCAGGACCAGTTCTTCAACATGTTCCAGCCCGACGTCCGGCGGGCGATCCAGAGCAACTTCGCCCAGTACGGCGGCGCCTTCGCGGCGCGGGGCGGAGCAATCAACGAGATCCTCGGGCTCCTCCCGCCGTTGCTGGAGGTGGCCCGGCCGGTCACCCGGAACCTGGCTTCCGAGCGGACCGACCTCGAGGGCTTCATCAAGGGCCTGAGCCAGGCAGCTGCCGAGGTCGCCCCGGTGGCGGAGCAGCAGGCGCAGAACTTCGAGTACCTCAACACGACCTTCTCCTCGCTGGCGACGGTCGCGAGGCCGTACATGCAGGACTCGATCACCGAGAACGTCAAGACCCAGGAAGTCGTCCAGCGGGAGGCCCCGAAGATCCGGCCCTTCCTCTACACATCGGCCCGTTTCGCGAGGGCGCTTCGACCCGGGGCGGTCGCCCTGGGTGAGAGTGCCCCGATCACCAACCAGGCCCTCAAGGTCGGGATCCCGGTGCTCGAGGACTCGCCCCAGTTGAACGACCAGCTGGCGCCAACTGCCCGCTCCCTGAGGCTCTTCGGCCAGAACCCGACCAACGTCCAGGGACTCGACTCCCTGGTCCAGCTGGGAGAGACGCTCCAGCCGCTCACCTCGTTCGTGACCCCGGCCCAGAACGTCTGCAACTACCTCGCGTTGCTGCTCCGGAACATCCAGGAGGTCTCCTCGACCGGAAACTCGACCGGCAAGTGGGTCCGGGCGATCTCGCTGCTGCCACCGGTAGGGGTCAATGCCGAGGGCGGTCCCGCCTCGGCACCGGCGAATGGCGGGGCGGCACCGGCCCCCTACCCGGAGAACACGGGCAACTTCCTCCACTCGAACCCCTACCCGTGGACGGCCTCGCCGGGCCAGCCCCGGGTCTGCGCCGCCGGTAACGAGGGGTACACGGTCGGGACCCAGGTGATCGGGAACGGAGACGCCGCGCGCACGGTGGTCACCAACGACCAGTCCCAGGCGCAGCTGGACTGGGGGACCGACTGATGGCTGACAAGCCCCGCGGGACCCCCCGCTACAACCAGGAGTTCTTCCGTGAGTGGAGGGGCCTCGGCCCGCTGGCGGTCGGCCTGATCGCGATCGGCCTGATCGCCGTCTTCCTCTTCTACGCCTTCACCAAGTCGATCCCGTTCACCGATCCCGGATACGAAGTCCGGGCGACCTTCGCCAACGCAGTCGACATCTCGGAGAAGTCACCGGTCCGGATCGCCGGGATCAACGTGGGCAAGGTGGTCAAGTCGGAGCCGAAGGGCGATGCGACCGTGATCACCTTCACTGTCGACGAAGAGGGCCAGCCGATCCACACCGATGCTGCCGCCCAGATCCGCCCACGCCTCTTCCTCGAGGGCAACTGGTTCATCGATCTCGACCCCGGGACCCCGACCGCTCCGGTGATCGAGGAAGGCGCCGAGATCCCGCTCTCGAGGACGGGGACGAGCGTCCAGACCGGGGACGTCCTGCGGAACGTGCTCCAGCTGCCCCAGAGGGCGTACCTCCAGAAACTGCTCGCCGGGATCGGGGAGGGACTGACCCGGGAGCCGACCGCGGTCGACGACATCACCTTCGAACCGCTGGCCCAGGGCCTGACCGGTGGCCAGTCGCTGAACCTCGCCTACCGGAACGGGCCCGTGGCAGCGCGCGGCACGGCGATCGTCAACGAGGCCTCCCTGGGGGAGGGCCCGAACGACCTGCGGAACCTGCTCCGCGGCCTCGGCCGATTGACCGGCACGGTCAACCAGCGCCAGGACGACGTCCGGGGGTTCATCCGGAACTTCGAGACCTTCACGGGGGCACTCGCCGCAGAGTCCGGGAACCTCGAGGCGACGGTCCGGGAGCTCGGTCCGACCATCGCCACCGCCCGGGTATCCCTGACCAACCTGAACCGGGCCCTGCCGGCGATCCGCGGTTTCGCCAGGGCGGCCGAACCAGGGATCAACGAGCTGCCGCGGGCGATACGGCTGCTTCCGCCCCTCACCACCCAGCTCAAGGCTCTCCTGACCCAACCCGAGCTGCTCGGCCTCTCCCAGATCCTGAAGAAGTCCGCCCCGCCGGCGGCCAAGGCGGCGGCCGGGACCCTCGGGGTGATGACACAGCTGAGGCCGTTCGGACTGTGCGTCTCGGAGAACATCGTCCCGACCGGCGACCAGGTGATTACCGACAGCGGTCTCGGCAACGGCCAGCCGGCCTTCCGTCAGGCTCTCTACTCGGCGGTCAACGTAGCCGGATCGACCTCGACCTTCGACGGAAACGGACCGTTCGTGCGGTTCCAGGTCGGTGGCGGTCCGGTCAGCGTGAAGATGGACGACCCGAGTGAGACCGGCACCAAGACGCCGCTCTACGGCCGGATGGGTTCACCGACGATCGCTTCCAGCCCGCTCGACAACGGCCTCCCACCGCTTAACCCCAACCTCGACTGTTACACCCAGGACGTTCCCAACCTCAACGGCCCTGCCGCCGGTCCCGGCCCGGCCAGCCCGGTGGTGTACACGCCATGAACAAGTTCGCCCGGGCGGTAAAGGACCACACCAAGGACTTCGTCGCGGTCTCGCTGATGATCCTGCTGGCGATCGTGACGCTGCTGGTCATCCTGGCGAACCAGAAGGCCGCCCTGCCGAGCTGGATCCCGGGACTCGGCCAGGAGTTCTATTCGATCAACGCCGAGTTCGAGACGGCCCAGGCGATAACCCCGGGGCAGGGCCAGGCCGCGGTCATCTCGGGGATAAACGTCGGCAAGGTCGGGGCTGCCGAGCTCGAGAACGGGGTCGCCAAGGTGCGGCTCGACATCGAGCCCCGCTACCGCGAGCTGCTCCACCAGGACGCCGAGTTCCTGCTCCGTCCGAAAACCGGCCTCAACGACATGGTGATCGAGATCGATCCCGGCACCACCGGGCCCCCGCCCGAGGAGGGCTCGACCCTTCCCCTCGCCCAGGGCCTCTCGAACGTCCAGCTCGACCAGTTCTGGGCCAGCCTCGACCGGGAGACCCAGGACTACCTGGTACTCCTCCTCAACGGTGCCGGCATCGGTTTGGACGGGAAGGGTCCCGAGCTCTCCCAGGCCCTGAGACGGTTCGGACCCTTTGCGACCTACACGGCCCGGATCAATGGCCTGCTGGAGAAGCGCCGAAACAACATCTCTGGTGGTGTCCGGGCGCTCAGCCTGCTGGCGACCGAGCTCGGGAACAACGACACGGCCGTGCGCGACTTCGTCACCAACTCGAAGAACAACCTCCAGGCCTGGGCGGACGAGGAGGCCTCCCTGCGAGAGGCGCTGACCGAGTTCCCCTCGACCCTCGTCCAGGCCCGTCGTGGGCTCGCCTCCTCGAACCGGCTTTCCCTGGTGATCAGGCCGACCCTTCTCGACCTGATCCCGGGCGCCAAGCGGTTGAAGGATGGCCTGATCGCCCTGGAGGACCTCGCCGGGGACGTAACCGTCCCGATCCGGGATGACATTCGGCCCTTCGCGAAGAACTCGCAGCCGTTCTTCAATGCCCTCGCCAAGACCAACAACGCTGCCCAGTTCACGGCGCCCGCGACCCAGGGGTTCTACACCCAGCTGAACCGCCTGTTCAACTTCCTCGCCCATAATCCATCGGGCGATACCCAGGAGGGATTCCTGTTCTGGGCACCGTGGCTCGCCAACAACCTGAACTCCTCGATCAACGCCCAGGACGCGGGCGGCCCGGTCCGGCGCGGCATCAGCACGATCTCCTGTAACACGGCCCAGCAGGCGGCCGGGGTCGCCTGGAGCTCCCTCACCCAGCAGGGGATTCCCCAGCTCTACACCGCCTACCAGCTGGCCCAGCTCCCGCCACCGACCAACCCGGTCGACGGAGGCATCTGCCCCGACGTCCCCCCGGAGACGCCATGAACAAACAGGCTCCCTCGGCAGGACAGCTGATCACCGTCGCGGGCTTCGCGCTCGCCTGCTTCGCCCTGCTGCTCTTCGTCTGGACGGCCTTCGGCGGTCCGACCCCGCTGGCCGCCGAGGGCTACAAGCTGAAGATGCCCCTGGTCCAGATCAACCAGCTGGCCGAGCAGTCCCAGGTCAAGATCTCCGGGCTCGAGGTTGGTCGGGTGAGCGACGTGCGGCTCGGCGAGGAAGACGACAGGGATCGGGCGATAGTCACGCTGGAGATAGAGCCCGAGTACGCACCGCTGCCGAAGGACACCCGGGCGATCTTGAGGGCGAAGTCGCTGATCGGCGAGGCCTACGTAGAGCTCGCCCCGGGCAACCGGTCCTCGGGGATGCTCGAGGACGGGAGCTCCCTGCCGCCTGCCCAGGTTGCTCGTTCCGTGCAGCTCGACGAGATCTTCCGGACCTACGACGAGGAAACGCGGGCAGCCTTCATGCAGGGCGCGATCGACAACGCGATCGCCAGCCGGGGGAGGGGCGTCTCCCTCAACCAGGCCATCGGGGTCCTGCCGGGCACCCTGATCCAGCTCGACGACGTGCTCAACATCCTCAACCAGCAGGAGGAGGACGTGACCCGGCTGATCAGAAACACCGGGGTCGTGTTCGACGCACTGAGTCGTCGCCAGGGCCAGCTCTCCGGCCTGATCCGGGGGACCAACACCGTCTTCCGTACAACCGCCGACCGGAACGTCGAGCTGGCCGAGTTCTTCCGGGCCTTCCCGACCTTCCTCCGGGAGTCACGCCTGACCCAGGAGAGACTCGGCGCGTTCAGCGTGGCCAACGAGCCCAGGGTCGAGAAGATGGTTCCGGTCGCCAAGCAGCTCTCCCCGACCTTCAAGGCGGCCAAGCGGCTGGCACCCGAGAGCCTTCGCTTCTACACCAACACCCGGCCGGTGATCAACAAGGCTCCACGGGCCTTCCCCTCGCTCCGTGGCTTCCTCGACAGCGAGGCCCCGAGGCTACTGGCCAGGTTGCCCGACTTCCTCAAGGAGTTCACGCCGTTGATCAGCGCCGCCTCCTACTACCGGAAGGAGCTAGCCGCATTCCTCGGCAACGCCGCCGCGGCGACCAACGCCCGCTCCCCCTACGCCGACAACTTCACCGGGGTCCGCTACATCCGAGCCGGTGTGACCCTCGGGCCCGAGTCGACCACGGCATTCGGGCCGCAGCGTTTGACCACCAACCGTTCGAACCCATACCCGGCAGCCGACTCGAGCCTCGACTTCGCCAGTGGGGGCCTAAAGGTCTTCGATTCCTCCAGCTGCGTTGGGGGATTGAACGCCACCATGCCCGAGTGGGGGTCGCTCACTCCGGCCCAGCAGGCCCAGTACACGAACAACCTCCGCTACCCATTCACCCCCACCGAGGTCGAGGAGCAGTACGACAACGTGATCACCTTCGGCTTCGCCGGCCAGACCCAGACGAACGACGTTCCGGCCCCGGCCTGCATCCAGCAGGCGCCGTTCACGCCACTAGGGGACCCGTCCAGGCCTGCCACCCAGTACCAGCACGTCTTCCGCCAGCCCTGAGCCCGGTTTCGGCTTGGTAGAGCGGCCCCTGATCGCATCTGGGGCCCCGCAGGATTCCCCCGGTCCCCCGCAACTCGGGGCTCCTGTGGCTGTTATGTGTCTAGAATCACACTTGGAGGGCCGATCGCGGTCTGCGCCCGGCCTCGTCAAACGAGAAGGAGAGAGTCAGATGAAGAAGTCAGTAGTCGTTGCGGCTGCCGCCTTGGCTGCACTCGTCGGCGGGGTCTCTATCGCCGCCGCCAGCGGTGAGACCGCCTCGGTCAACTACAACGTCAAGGGCAAGTTCTCCAAGAAGGAGTACAAGCCGGCCAAGCTTTCGTTCGGGGTCAAGGTCTCGACGCCGGCCGTCCAGATCCTGCCGATGAAGCTGGCGGACATGAAGTTCCCGCCGAAGAGCACGATGACCTTCATGCCGAAGAAGGGCCTCCCGGTCTGCAAGGCCACCGAGACCCAGCTGTCGGTATCCCCGGCCGCCGCCTACAACGTCTGCGGCAAGTCGGCGATCGGCATGGGCCTCGCGACCTTCGCACTCGCCCAGAACACCGGTGCGGCCCGTGACGGGACCGTAGTCGTCTTCTACGGCGGCAAGGTCGGTGGCAACGTGAAGATCAGGTTCAGTGCCTGGTCCGACCAGACCAACGCTGGCGTCTACGCCGAGGGCATCCTCAAGCCGAACGGCTCGATGCAGATCGAGATGCCCCGTCTGACCGCAGACTCGTCGGTGACCTCGCTCAACCTCGAGATCCCAGGCAGGAACCTGTCGGGGAACTACGGCGGAGTCGGCTCCTACAGCCTGAAGAAGGGCCTCGACGCGGGCTTCGTCCGGGTCAAGTGCCAGCAGGGCAAGACCCTGAACTTCAGCTCGAAGTTCGAGCTGGGCGCCAGGAGCGACACGGGAGCCCCGATTGGGCCTACCACCAACCTGACCGCCGCTTCGTCCTCGAAGTGCGGTAGCTAGGAGTCGCGAAGCAGCACACTCCTTCACAGGAGTTCGAAAAGGGGCGGCCTTCGGGCCGCCCCTTTTCTTTGTGATCCGTCCCCTCCGATCGGGGCGGACAGGGGCCAGCGGCTCAGGATCGGGAAAGAACACAACCGGTGAGTTGTATGTTTCATGTCCCGATGGCAATGCCTTCTCCCCTTCCCACTGATCTTGCAGAGATCATCGCTGGCCGGTTCAAGCTGCTGGGGGACCCGATGAGGCTTCGAATCATCGACCGGCTCCGGGCTGGTGAGGCGGGGGTCGGTCAACTTGCCTCGGAACTCGGGAGCTCCCAGCAGAACGTCTCCAAACATCTCCAGGTCCTCCATTCAGCCGGAATCCTCGATCGGCGTCGAGAGGGCAATTCAGTCATCTATTGGCTCGCAGATGACGCGATGGTCGAGATGTGTGACCGGGTTTGTGGCTCCATGGCACAACAGCTGGTCGAAGTCCGGGATCGCCTGGAGGCGCTCCAGGGGGGCTAAACCGGGAGGGCAGTCCTCCCGCGCTGTCCGCCGCAGGTCATCGGGAGCGGCACAGCAACTACAACCAAGTAGTTGTATAGTTGTATTTTCCAGACCGATTACAGCGGGCCTCAGGGCCAAGGAGGCAAAGGTGAGTCAAGGAGAGCAGGGAATGGAGGAGAGAGGCGCAGCTGGTTCCGGCCGGTGCGACTGGAGGGCTGCTTCGGTCGATGGCCGGTGGCCTCTCGAACGGGTGCTGTTCCTCTTGATCGGGATCGTGACAATCCTCGGAGCCGCATTGGCCGCTCTGGTTTCCCCGTGGTTCCTTCTCCTGACCGTGTTCGCGGGGCTCAACCAGTGGCTCTTCGCCGCGACCGGGACTTGCGGATCAGCGATCGTCTTCACCAGAGTCTTTGGCTTTGAGGCCGCTGGCAGTTCCTCGGTCAGTGGCCGCTGGCCCCTGGAGAGGGTGCTCTTCACGCTTGCCGGCACGGTCGTTTTGCTCAGCTCGGCGCTGGCGGCCTTCGTCTCCCCCTGGTTCCTGCTGCTGACTGCGTTCGTCGGGCTGAACCAGGTCGCCTATTCAGCGGTCGGTGCCTGTCCTTCATCGCTGCTCATCTCACGGGTTTTCGGGTTCCGGCCGGGTGTCAACGCCAGGGCCGGAATCAGCTGATGCAGTTTGCCGACGCAGGTCCGATCGGTCGACTGGGGCGGTGGACTGCCACCCACTTCGGAGTCGTCCTTGTTGCCTGGTTGGTAATCGCCGTCGGACTCGGGTTCTTTGCCCCCCGAGTCGAACACGCCCTCTCGGGGGCGGGCTGGGAAGCGACCGGTAGCGAGTCGGTTGCCGTTCGTGATCTTGCGGACCGGGAGTTCGGCGGAATGTCCTCATCGGCCCTGATGGTGGTGGTTGCGGGTAAGGGTGGACTAACGGTCGGGGATTCCACCTTCGATCGCACCGTCAAAGAAGTTCGGTCGACCCTCGCTGCAAACGAGGACGTGACCCGGGTCGTGGTCGATCCGATGTGGACGTCGCCAGATGGCTCGACCTTGGTCATCCAGGCCGGGGCGGCCGCAGACTCGAACCAGATGGTCCGTGCAGCCGATGAACTGAAGGAAGAGATTGCTGCAGCGGGGGGGAAGGACGTCACCGTCTCACTGACCGGAGCATCCGGCATGTGGTCGGATTTCAACAAGGCGAACAAGGACGCAATGATCAAGTCCGAGCTGATCTCCTGGCCCGTAACCCTGGCGATCATGCTGCTCGCATTCGGCTCACTCGTTGCTGCTGGATTGCCGCTCATGTTGACGATCCTTGGATTGGTCGCAGCAGCAGGGACCCTCTACCTCGGGACCTCAATTGCCGATATCTCCATCTGGGCCCTCAACTTTGCGCTGATGTTTGCGCTCGCCCTGGGAATCGACTACGCCCTGTTCATCGTCTATCGCTTCCGAGGGGCACTGACCAATTCGGCATCACCGGTCGAAGCGATCACGATCACGATGGACACCGCGGGCAAGGCGGTTTTCTTCTCGGGGCTAACGGTCCTGATCTCACTCTCTGCAGTGCTACTCGTGCCCAGTCCCGCCTTTCGCTCGATGGCGATCGGGATCATGCTCTCGGTCGTCTTCGTGCTGGCCGCGTCCCTGACGCTCCTCCCCGCGGTGCTCGGCAAGATCGGACCGAAGGTCAACAGCGTTTCCCTTCCCTGGGTCCACACCGGCGAGCATCGTTCGGCACGCTTTGCGAGGTGGGGTGAAACCCTCTGGCGCAGGCCTCTGCTCCTCGGCATCCCGGCGCTTATCGCCCTTCTCGCCCTGGCCTGGCCGATCTTCTCCCTGGATACGGGGATGCCCTCGATCAAGGTCGTGCCCGAGGACAAGCAGTCGCGCGAGGGTTACGAGACCCTCGCGGCAACCTTCGGGCCTGGCTCCCCGGGAACCCTCCAGATCATCGCCCCACGGGGCACCGCGGAAGAGGTCTCTGAAGTAGCAGGAAATGATGAGGGCATCGCCGCCGTTTTTCCCCCGATGAGGGGAGCGGGCGGCAACGAGATGGTCCTCGCGGTGCCCGCCGAAGATCCGTCGGACCCGGCGGTCGGCGCCACCGTTGACCGCCTGAGAGCGGGCCTGCCCGAGGGCGCACTGGTCGGTGGCGCCGCGGCCGAGAACTTCGATCTCGAGGACGCCCTCGCATCGAAGACCGCCCTGGTGATCGGAGTCGTCCTGGCACTTGGGTTCCTGCTTCTTCTAGTTGCACTTCGGGCGCCTGTGATTGCCCTTCTGGGCGTGTTCACAAACCTGCTCGCGGTTGGCGCAGCGTTCGGGGTTGCCAAGTTGATCTTTCAGGACGGAAACCTTTCGGGCATCCTCGGCTTCGAATCTCAGGGCTTCCTCGACGCATGGGCACCCGTCTTCTTCTTCGCGATGATCTTCGCGATATCGATGGACTACTCGGTCTTCCTGCTGAGC
>VEQW01000129.1 GCA_018883025.1 Solirubrobacterales bacterium
GCGCCGTACGCCTTCGCCACCGACTGGTCTGCGTCGATGAGGTAGGGGAAGGGGTAACCGTGGACCGCCGCTTCACGCTCCATCTGCTCGGGGGAGTCGTCGGGATACTGCTCCGCATCGTTCGAGTTGATCGCAAAGACGGCCGCACCCCGGTCGATCAGCTCCGCGGAAACCCCGGAAAGGGCAGGGGCCATGTGCTGGACGTACGGGCAGTGGTTGCAGATGAAGGCGACCACCACCGCTCCGGCCTCACCGGCGTCGGCAAGGGAATGGACGGCCCCGGACGGATCCGGCAGGGAGAAGTCGGGCGCCGGCGTCCCGAGCGGCATCATCTTCGATTCGATCGCTGGCATCCCTACCTCCGTTTCGTTCCGTCTGCCGGTCCCCGCAGCTCAGGCGACCGATGGCGCCTCGGGAAGCGACTCGAGCGCCCGCTGCATCTCCTCTTCGGAGAACTCGAGGTCCTCGAGCTCGCCCGACATGAAGGCCTGGTAGGCGGCCAGGTCGAGGTGGCCGTGACCGCAGAGGTTGAACAGGATGACCCGCTCCTCGCCGGCCTGCTTTGCCTCCTCGGCCTCGTTGAACACTGCACGGATCGCGTGGGTCGGTTCCGGCGCGGGGATGATTCCCTCGGCGCGGGCGAAGGTGACCGCTGCCTCGAATGCCTCGGTCTGTGGGATCGCCTCGGCGTCGATCAGACCCTCCTTGACCAGCGCGCAGAGGATCGGGGCGTCGCCGTGGTACCGGAGTCCACCGGCGTGGACCGGCGGCGGCACGAAGTCGTGGCCCAGGGTGTACATCGGCATCATCGGCGCCATCCCGACCGTGTCGCCGAAGTCGTAGGCGTAGATGCCCTTGGTGAGCGTCGGGCAGGCGGCCGGCTCGACCGCGAGGAACCTCGTGTCGAGTCCTTCCTTGAGCTTCTTCCGGAGCAGGGGGAAGGCGATGCCGGCGAAGTTCGACCCCCCGCCGACGCAGCCGACGACCACGTCCGGGTACTCACCGGCCATCTCCAGCTGGGCGATCGCCTCCTCGCCGATCACCGTCTGGTGGAGGCAGACGTGGTTCAGCACCGAGCCGAGCGCGTACTTCGTGTCCTCGCTCTGGGCAGCGACCTCGACCGCCTCGGAGATCGCGATCCCGAGGCTCCCGGTCGAGTGCTCGGCCTGGGAGCGGCCGGCTTCGGTCAGGTCGGAGGGACTGCGATGGACCTCGGCGCCCCAGGTCTCCATCATCGCCCGCCGGTACGGCTTGTGGTCGTAGGACGCCCCGACCATGAACACCTCGCATTCGAGGCCGAACATCTGGCAGGCGAAGGCGAGTGAGGAGCCCCACTGGCCTGCCCCGGTCTCGGTCGCCAGCTTCTTTACGCCTTCCGCTGCGTTGTAGAAGGCCTGGGGGACGGCCGTGTTCGGCTTGTGCGAGCCGGCCGGCGAGACGCCCTCGTACTTGTAGTAGATGTGGGCCGGGGTATCGAGCGCCTTCTCCAGCCTGGTCGCCCTCATCAGGGGGGTGGGCCTCCAGAGCCGGTAGGCCTCGCGGACTTCGTCCGGGATCTCGATCTCGGGATCCATCGAGACCTCCTGCTGGATCAGGGCCATCGGGAAGAGCGGGGCGAGGTCCTCCGGCCCGAGCGGCTGGCCGGTGCCGGGGTTTAGCGGCGGCAGTGGCTCGCCTGGGAGATCGGCCGCGATGTTGGTCCAGCGGTCCGGGATCTTCGATTCGTCCATCAGGTACTTGTGCTGCTCGGCCATCTCTTCTCCTCGACTCCCCTCTCGGCCCGCGAAAATGCGGACGAATATCGTGGACCGGTCAGTCTAGACGGGAAGCGGGCTTTCGTCCGGCCCGACCGGCAGGGCCTCAGGCCCTGAACTCGCTTCGCAGTCCGGCCGCCTGCTCTCGGATCGCCGACATCTCTTCCTCGTCGATCCGGTCGAGGTTCCTGACCTGCATCTTCATCCGGTGGTTTGCCCCGAGGAGCTGCCGGTTTCGGTCGAGGAAGTCCCAGTAGAGGGTGGTCAGCGGACAGGCGTCGGGACCGGTCCTCTGCTTCGGCGAGTAGCGACAGTCGCCGCAGTAATCGGACATCCGGTCGACGTAGCGGCCGGTCGCCGCGTACGGCTTGGTCATCATCTTCCCGCCGTCGGCCCAGAGTGCCATCCCGGCGACGTTCGGCACCATCACCCACTCGTAGCCGTCGATGAAGGCCGAGTGGAACCAGTCGGTCGCCTCGGTCGGATCGACCCCGAGGGTCAGCATCAGGTTTCCGAGCAGCATCAGCCGCTCGATGTGGTGGGCGTAGGCGGTGTCCCGTACCCCGGCCAGGGTGTCGGCCAGGCAGGCCATCGAGGTTCCCTCGGGATCGAGCGCCATGATCGCCCCGGGTACCGGCCGATCGGCCTTCAGCTCGTTCGGCTCGAGCATCGTCCTCCCCCTCAACCGGTAGACACCCCAGACGTACTCG
>VEQW01000130.1 GCA_018883025.1 Solirubrobacterales bacterium
GGTCAGGGTGGCGACCTCCATCGGGTCGACGTCCTCCCAAAGGCCCCCGGGGGAGCGGAAGTCGGGGATGCCCGAGGCGGTGGAGATGCCGGCGCCAGTAAGGGCGACGATTCGCTCTGACTGCTCGATCAGTGCGAGCAGCTTCTGCTGGTCCCCGGTCACCTGCCCGAGGCTAGAGGGGCGCCGGCCCCACGGTCAGCCGCGGAGGTTTACCCGGCCGAGCGGAAGGGAGGAGGCGCTGGTCAGCTTCAGCGTGCCGCGGGCAAACCACCAGGAGCGCTTCCTCACCACCACCCTGCAGGTCCCCAGGTAAGGCACGTTCCGGCAGGTGTTTCGGACCACCCGGAAGCGGCCCTTTACCTCGGTCCTGACCGTCCCGGGCAGCTGGAGGCTGCTCCGGTTCTGGATCGTGATCGTCGAGCGTCCCCGGACCCTCAAGGACCTGGGCGCCCCTACCTTGTCGAGGGTGAGGGCGCCGATCCAGGAGCTGAAGTCGGCCACGTTGGTGTAGATGCCGGGGAAGTCCGGGTTGGCGCAGCCGTTCCCCCAGGAGACGACTCCGACCAAGGTCCTCCCGGCCGGGCCGTCGACGGCGATCGGGCCGCCGGAGTCCCCCTGGCAGGCGCCCGCGGCGCCGCCCCCGCCCCCCCCACAGAACATCCCGGCGCTGAGGGGTAGGTTGATCGCCTGGTAGGCAGCCGCGCAGGGGGCCGTTTCCCGGATCGGCACGGTGGCCTGCCGGAGATCCGTGGGGGCAGAGCAGCTCTCGGCCTCGCAGAGCTTGCCCCAGCCGGCGATGAAGGCAGGGGTACCGGGGGTAAGGAGTGCCTCGTCGCCTGGCCTTGCGATCGGCATGGCCGGCTGGGAGGCCGGCTGGTCGAGGACGACGATCGCGATGTCGTTGACGGTCGTCTTGATGTCGTAGTCGGGGTGGGGGAAGAGGCCCCAGACCTTCCGCTGGGGAGCGCCGTCGAGGATGTTGGTCCCGAGGACGACCGTCGTGTCGCTGGCCTTGGCCTCGGTGTCGACGATGCAGTGGGCGGCCGTAAGGACGGTGTAGGGGTCGATCAGGGTTCCCCCGCACTGGCTGGTGGCCGGAAAGAGCTGGGCGATCGAGGGCCAGGAGCCCTCGGGGGCGACGGTGCCGTTGACGATCCGGCCCGGGGCCTGACGGGTGTCGTCGCTCCCCGTCCCCTGGGCCGGGGCGGCCTGGGCTGTCCCGGCGAGGGCCGAGAGGGCGAGGAGGGAGATCAGGAGGGCGGAGAGCCGGTGGACGGGGCGGATCGTCTTCGACACAGGTGCCTTGATTCGGGCCGGTGCGGATTCCGCTCTTTCCTCGAAACTCGTCTTCATTGCGGAACCCTTCCCGGTCTGTCTTTGTCCCGACGCCGCAGAGCGGCGGGCTGTCTCGGTCGAACCTACCAACCCTTGGAACACCCCGCCCGGCCCGGTGTATCGCTCGCATCCCAGCCGTTGGGGCTGTCCGTAGAATCCCGACCATGCTTCAGGGGCGCCAAAGGACTCCGCAGGGCCCGGGTGCCCCGAGGCTCGACCTTCCGGGTCCCTCCAAGCCGATCCGGGTCGAGCCGATCGAAGAGCCGGCGCGCCGGCCGAACGAGCTGCCCGAGGAGCCCGGCCAGGAACCCGAGGTTTCCCCCGAGAGGGAGCGCGAGCCGGTCGAGGTGCCGGGTTAGCCATGGAGCAGCTCGAACAGATCGGCGGGGAGCCCCTGGTGCCGGGGGTGGTGCATGGGCTCAGGACCTGGGGGCTTGCCCTGGATCGCGAAGGAAGGCCTGGGCTGATCGGCTACGGCCACACCCGGTGGGAGTCGGGCGGCAGGCCTACCCGGGGCGATTGCCTGCCAGGGGAGGGCGAGCCGAAGGTCCACCCCACCGGTTCACCGGTGCCGGCGGCGGGGTGTGCCTGTGGGCTTTATGCGAGCCACCCGTGGGCGAGGGATCCGAACTCGGACTTCCTCCGGGTCGACGGGATGGGGCTGGAGCCGGACGACGTGTTCGGGGTGGTCGAGGCATGGGGTCGGATGGAAGTCCACGAGGACGGCTTCCGGGCCGAGTACGCGCGGCCGATCGCGCTCTTTGCCCGGACCGGGGCCGAGCTCGAGTGGGACGTGCCGAACGACCGGATGGCCGAGGAATACGGCTGCGAGCTGATCAGGGTCGGCTCGGTCGAGGAGCTGGCAGCCGAGCTGGAGCAGTTCGACAAGGGGCTCGACCCGGTACTTGTCGAGGACCTGGTCGGCGAGCGCGCCGCCTAGGCGGCCTTACTTCACGGGGTGTTGACTGGCAGCCGGGCTACCGGCGGCGCGAGGTCGCCCGGGACTCGACCGCAGAGGTGACTACCTCTTCCGGGTTTCAGTTATGGGAGT
>VEQW01000003.1 GCA_018883025.1 Solirubrobacterales bacterium
TCATGATCCCGCCGGTCTCGGTCTGCCACCAGGTGTCGACCACCGGACACCGGCCTCCCCCGATTACGTCGCGGTACCAGAGCCAAGCCTCGGGATTGATCGGCTCGCCGACCGACCCCAGCAGCCTGAGGCTCGACAGGTCGTGCCCGGCGGGCAGCTCGTCGCCCCACTTCATGAAGGTCCTGATCGCGGTCGGGGCCGTGTAGAGGATCGTCACCCCGTACCTGGCGATGATCTCCCACCATCTGTCCCGCTCGGGGAAGTCGGGTGCCCCCTCGTACATGACCGATGTCGCCCCGTTGGCCAGCGGCCCGTAGACGATGTACGAGTGGCCGGTCACCCAGCCGACGTCGGCCGAGCACCAGTAGACGTCTTCGTCCCTCAGGTCGAAGACCATTCGGTGGGTGGCACTTGCCTGGGTCAGGTAACCGCCGGTCGTGTGGAGGACGCCCTTCGGCCGGGCGGTCGAGCCGGACGTGTAGAGGATGAACAGGGGGTCCTCGGAATCCATCGATTCCGCCGGGCAGGTCGGCTCGGCGGCCTCGACCAGATCCGACCAGTGGTGGTCGCGTCCCTCTTTCATCGGTGGGTCGGTCCCACACCGGTCGAGCACGATCACGCTCTCCATCCGGTCGAGGCGGTCCAGCACCGGGTCGATCGCAGCCTTCATCGGCACCGGTTCACCCCTCCTCCGGGTGGCGTCGGCCGTGATCAACGCCTTCGCTTCCGAGAACTCCATCCGATCGGCCAGTGACTCCGGGGAGAACCCCCCGAACACGACGTTGTGGATCGCTCCGATCCGGGCGCAGGCCAGCATCGCGGCCGCCGTCTCGGGAACCATCGGCATGTAGATCCCGACCACGTCGCCGCGACCGATCCCGAGCGACTCGAGGGAGTTCGCCAACCGGCAGGTCGTATCGAGCAGCTCTGAATAGGTGACCTCCCTGCGCCGGTCGCCGTCGGGTCCCGTCCTTTCCGGTTCCCAGAGGAAGGCCACCCGGTCACCGAGGCCGGCTTCGACGTGGCGATCGAGGCAGTTGGTGGAAGCGTTCAGTCGCCCCCCTTCGAACCACCGGGCGTGGGGAGGATCGTCCCAGTCGAGGACCCGCCTCCACCGTTCGATCCAGTCCAGCTTCTCGGCCCAGCCCTCCCACCAGGCTTCGGGATCGGCGGCGGCCTGGTCGTAGATCCGCGGGTCGGTGAAGGCCGAACCCTCGATGAATGCCTCGGGCGGCGGGTACTCCCCGACGCCTTCGAGATGGAATTCGATGTCGCTTTGCTCCGCCAGGAGACCTCCCTCTCGACCGACCGCAACTGGCCCGATCAGGGTATACGGGAGTCGCCGGTCCGGGCTGGGTGTAGGCTCGGCCGATGGGAACCGCTGATGAGTCCCCCGCCGACGGGGGAGCCAAGACCGAAGCTGAATGGAGGGCCGAGCTCTCCCCCGACGCCTTCCAGGTAACCCGCAAGGCCGGCACCGAGGCCCCTTTCACCGGGCCTCACCTCGAGCGCAAGGACGACGGCACCTACCACTGCGTCTGCTGTGGCGCCGAACTCTTCTCCTCGGATACGAAGTTCGATTCCGGAACCGGCTGGCCGAGCTTCTGGGAGTCCTCGGCACCCGAGAACGTCGAGCTGAGGGAGGACGCAAGCCATGGCATGGTCAGGACCGAGGTCGTCTGCTCCCGCTGCGATGCGCATCTGGGGCACGTCTTCGACGATGGTCCCCAGCCGACCGGCCAGCGCTTCTGCATGAACGGGGTCGCCCTCGACTTCAGGGACCGCGGTTCGGGGAAAGAAGGGTCCTAGCCCCGCCGGGCCGGTTCAGTACCTGGGACTGAGGTAGGAGTAGCGGACCGAAAGGGCGATCGCCTCGCCCCGGGTCCTCACGCCGAGCTTCGCCATCGTGTTCCGGACGTGCGTGTAAACGGTCGCCCGGCCGATCCCCAGCTGCTCGCCGATCGCCTCGGCGCTCTCTCCGTCGGAGATCAGGTCGAGGATTTCCCGCTCCCGGGGACTCAGGCTGAGCAGCCGGTCGATCCGGTCACCGCCCCTCTCCTCGGCAGGGAAACTCTCGCCCCCGTCTGCGACCGTCTCGATCACCTCTACGAGGCTCTCGGCGGCATCGGCCTTTGGGACGAACCCGGAGGCGCCGCGCCGACGTGCCTCGGAAACCAGCTCGGGATCCACGTGGGCCGAGAGGATCACCGACCGGACCGACTCCTCGATTTCGGCCGCCCTCTCGATCGCGTTGAAACCATCGTCATCGGGTAGTTCGATGTCGACGACGATTACGGAAGGAGCATTCCTCTCGACCGAGGCGAGCAGGGCTTCGACGTCGTCAGCAGCCGAGACCTCGCCGAGCCGGTCCGTTCGAGAGAGGCTTTCGACCAGGAGCTCGCGGACGATCGGGTGGTCGTCGCAGACCACGACTGATGGCGCGCCGGTTTCCGATCCATCCCTCCGATCGCTCCCATCCTGCCGTCTCGCTGTCGTTACGGACAAAGGCTCCTCCAGTGATCTCTTGTCCGACCGCCTCTTTGAAACGGTCGTTACAACCTCGTGCCCGAGGACTATAACGACCGTTACAGACCCTTGCTCAGCCGATTCGCTCGGGCGCTCCGAACTCCTGGAGGACGGCGGGCAGGGTGACCGATCCATCGGCCTGCTGGCCGTTCTCGAGCAGGGCGATGATCGTTCGCCCGACCGCGATTGCGGTCCCGTTGAGGGTGTGGACGATTTCCGGTTTCCCATCCGGTTCCGGCCGGAACCGGCAGGCCAGGCGCCTCGCCTGGAAGTCGGTCGTATTTGAGCAGGAGGTCAGCTCCCGGTACCTGCCCTGGCTCGGGATCCAGGCCTCACAGTCGAACTTGCGGGCGGCCGGGGCGCCCAGGTCGCCGACCGGGATGTCGACCACCCGGTAGGGGAGGTCGAGTTCACCGAGGATCCGCTCCTCGATTCCGAGGATCCTCAGGTGCTCATCCCTCGACTCGTCGGGAGCTACGAAGGAGAACATCTCGACCTTGTCGAACTGGTGGACGCGGAAGATCCCGTGGGTATCCCTGCCTGCTGCTCCCGCCTCCCGACGGAAACAGGGGGAGAACCCGGCGAAGCGGGCCGGCAGCTGGTCGGCTTCGAGGATCTGGTCGGCCAGTAGCGACGCGAGCGGCACCTCGGCCGTCCCGGCGAGGAAGAGCTCGTCCTTTTCGACCTCGTAGATCTGGTCGCGGTCGCCGGGAAGGAAGCCGGTCCCGAAAAGTGCTTCCTCCCTGACCAGGACGGGCGGAATGACCGGTTCGTATCCCTCTTCGGCAAGCAGGCCGAGCACCCACCTGACCAGGGCCAGCTCGACCAGTACCAGATCCCCCATCAGGTAGGCGAACCTCGCCCCGGACGCCTTCGCTGCCTGTTCGAGTTCGATCCGGCCTTCGGCCAGCTCTACGTGGTCCCTGGGCTCGAATTCGAACTCGGGCTTCTCACCGACCTCGCGCAAGACGACGGCGTCGGAATCGTCCTCGCCATCGGGGGCTTCTGGCTCGGGCAGGTTCGGCAGGGCCGCGACCAGGCCGTCGAGTTCGGATTCGACCGATTCGAGCTCGGCCTCGAGTCCCTCCATCTTTCCCTTGAGGAGCCGAACCTCTTCCATTTCCGCCTCGGCTTCCCGGCCTTCCCGTTTGGCCTCGCCGATCTTCTCCGAGGCCTCCTTGCGCTCGCCCCGGGCCGCCTCGAGTTCGGGGAGGATCTCCCTCCGCCGGGCGTCGAGGTCGATCACCCGGTCGAGGTCCCCGGCCGCCCCGCGGCGTTCCAGCCCGGCTCTGACCGCGTCTGGGTCGGACCGGATTAGCTTCAGGTCGAGCACGACGCCCTGGGCGGGCTACTTGCCACCGGAGACGTCGGTGCCGGCGTAGCGGGCGACGAAACGAGCGACCTTCTCGGCCTCTTTCCCGACCAGGATGTTCTGGGGCATCACGGCGCCCGAGTAGCCGCCGTTCCGGATCGCGTAGAGGACGGACCCGACGGTCTCCTTGCGCTGGTTGAGGTTGGGACCCTGCACCCGGGAGCTGTTGTTCCCGGTGCCGACCACCCCGGCTGCGCTCAGGGTGTGGCAGCCGCCACAGTTGGCGGCGAACAGCTCGGCCGCCTTCTTCTCGCCACTGCCCTTGGCGACGTCGACTCCGTCTTCGCCGAAACCGCAGCCAGAGGCCGATCCAGCGACCAATGCCGCCGTCGCCACCAGGGCTGCCGCGGCCCACCTGCCTGACTTGCCGAAGGGATGCTCCAAGGCCGGGCCATCATAGAGTCTGGCGCGGAGAATGTCCCCGCCCGACGAACAGGAGTTCCGCAGGACGGTCGGCCTGATGCCGAGTGGGGTGACCGTGGTAGCGGCCTTCGGTCCGGAGGGACCGGCCGGGGCGACCGCTTCGGCGGTCTGTTCGCTCTCGCTCAGGCCGATGATGATGCTGGTCTGCCTCGATCGCGACTCACGCACCCTCGGAGCGGTTCAGCAGGCCGAGCGGTTCTCGATAAACGTCCTCTGCGAGGACCAGCGGCGCGAGGCCGAGCTGTTCGCCTCGAAGGTCGGTCAGGAGGAGAAGTGGGGGGCGGTCACCTGGCACGGTGAACCGGAGGTCCCCCTGATCGAGGGCTGTCCCGCAACTGTTGTCTGCGAGCGGGTCGACATGATCCCGGCAGGCGATCACGTGATCGTCACCGGGGAGGTTCTCGAGGTCGACTACGACTCCGGGGGCGCCGAGCCGCTGGTCTACCACGGTGGTCTTTTCAGGACCCTCGACCCGGCGCCCGGGGACGGCTGACTCAGAACATCCCGGCCGTGGTCTCGACCGCCCTCCAGATCAGGAAGGCGACCACCAGGCAGGAGATCGTCATCACACCGGTCTCGCGGCGGATGATCGCCAGGGCGAGGGTCGTCTTCTGCCCCTCGTCGAGCGAGGCCAGGTCACGCTCACCGAGCTCCTGGCGGGCGACCGAACCCCTCATCCCCTCGGCAAGGAACATCGCGACCAGGGGCAGGAAGGCGTAGAGGTAGTGGAGGCCGTACTCGGCCCTCGACCCGGCCACGTAGAGCCCGGTCTCGACCAGGACGTAGAGGGCGGTCAGGAGCTGGGCCGAGCGGAGCAGCGGCCAGAAGACGGTCGAGATCGAAGCCCTCGCCCAGGCCGTCCCGCCCACCAGTCCAGCGGCCAGGTTGAGACCGATCGCGAGAAGGCCCGCGACCATGTAGACCGTTTCCATCAGGACCCCCTGTCCGGGTGCCCGCTGCGGCTTAGGTGACCCTTCATCTCCCGCTTTCTAATGCGAAAAATCACTATGTAGCAGGTTGCTACAAACTCGCTGAGCGTATCGGTATAAAGGGTGGGTCAGGCCCCGCATCCGGCGGCTGAGAAGTCGCCGGTCGGGACGGATTCACCGATACGGGCAGCCGGTCCCAGGTCAGGGGTCCGGTCCCGGGAAGAGAGCACAAACCGAGCGCGATGCTCCACCAGTACCTCCCAGTCCTCGTATTCGGATTCCTCGGCGTCGCCACCGGTGCCGCCTTTGCCACCCTGAATGCCGTGCTCGGGCCGAAGCGGGTCGCCAGGAGCGTCTCGAGCGCCGCCGCCCGGCAGTCGGACCCGTACGAGTGTGGCCTCCCCTCGGAGGTATCGAAGACCTTCAGGTTCGGGGTCAGCTTCTACCTCGTCGCGATGCTCTTCATCCTGTTCGACATCGAGGTCGTCTTCCTCTACCCGGTGGCGGCGATCTTCTCGGCTGCCGATTCCGTCTTCGTGCTGGTCGAGGTCCTGATCTTCGTCGTACTGCTCCTGGTCGCTCTCGCCTACGTCTGGAGGAAGGGGGCGTTGGATTGGAGATAGAACGGATCAAGGTCACGCCCGAGACCCCGCTCGAGCAGCCGTCGAGTCCCGAGGAGTTCCGGGCCAGGCAGCTCAAGGCGAGGGACATGCTCCGGGGCGACCTGGAGGGTGCCGACCTCGACGCCTACGTCGAGGAGCGGGTGATGACCACGACCCTCGAGAAGGTGCTCAACGTCGCCAGGGCCAACTCGATCTTCCCGGCCACCTTCGGCCTCGCCTGCTGCGCGATCGAGATGATGTCGACGGTCTCGCCGCGCTACGACATCGCCCGGTTCGGGGCCGAGGCCTTCAGGGCCTCCCCCCGCCAGGCGGACCTGCTGATCCTCTCGGGCAGGGTCTCGATCAAGATGGCGCCGGTCGTCCGGCGGATCTACGACCAGATGCTCGAGCCGAAATGGTCGATCTCGATGGGTGCCTGCTCGTCCTCGGGCGGGATGTTCGCCAACTACGCGGTGGTCCAGGGGGCCGACCGGTTCATGCCGGTCGACGTCCACGTGCCGGGCTGTCCGCCCCGTCCGGAGGCACTGATCTACGGCTTCAACAAGCTCCAGCGGATGATCATGGGTCATCCCGATCCGGGGTGGCGGGCCCGCTACAACGCGACCGGTACCGAGGAGTGGGCCCGGGGCGGGGCGGGGTCGAAGCCCTCACCCGAGGCGGTCGAGGCCTACCGGAAGGCCAGGGAGGCCCTCGGTGCCTGACGGACCGGGACTCGAGCTGATCATGGCCGAGGTGAACCGGGGCAATCCCGGTGCCGTGCTCGATACCGGCTACGACCGGGAGCAGGCCTCGCTGGTCGTCCCGGCCGAGCGGGTCCGCGAGGTGCTCGAGTGGCTCCGCGATACCCCGGGCCAGGAGTACACCTTCCTCTCCTCTCTCCACGCGGCCGACTATCTGCCGGCCGAGCCGCGGTTCGCCGTCCACTACGAACTTCTGAACCGGGAGCGCTACGAACGGATCCGGGTCAAGGCCCTCCTCCCCGACCCGGCCTCCCCGGGCGACGTGGCTGTGGGGCTCGCGCCCGGGAACGGGAAGGTCCCGACCGGGGCAGGTGGGGAGGTGCCGGGCACCGGCGCCGGTGAAAGTAGACATGGTTCGGGGCTGACTGGCGGTGAACCTTCTGAGGGGTCTTGGAGAGGGGGTGAGGAGGGTTCCGGAGGAGCTCCCGGCGAGAGCCGGCCGACGGAATCCTCCTCGCCCCCCGCCGAAAACGGCGAAGGCCGGCCGACGGAACCTTCCTCGTCCCCTCAGACGAACGGCACAAGGCCGTTTCCCGAGATCGATTCCGTTGTCGACCTGTTTCCGACCGCCGACTTCCAGGAGCGCGAGGCCTACGACTTCTTCGGCATCGTCTTCCGCGGCCACCCCGACCTGAGGCGGATGTTCATGCCCGAGGACTACGTCGGCCATCCCCAGAGGCGCGACTTCCCGATCGGCGGGGAGCCGGTCATCTTCACCCGGGACGAGCCGGCCGATCCGGGGTGGTGGAAGTGACCCTCGAACCGGGAGGCAACGGACGGGGCGGCCAGAGCGCGGCCGAGATCGTCCACGAGATCGAGGGGAGTGCCCCGGGGGTGACTGTCGAGCTCGAGCCGGAGCAGGAACTGCTGATGGTCAACATGGGGCCGCACCACCCGGCGACCCACGGGGTGTTGAGGCTCGAGGTGGAGCTGGAAGGCGAAGTCGTCCGCGACCTGAGGCCGATCGTCGGCTACGTGCACACCGGAATCGAGAAGTCCTGCGAGTCGATGGCCTTCTGGAAGGTGATCCCGTTCGTCGAGCGGATGGACTACCTCTCCTACTTCTTCAACTCCGAGGCCTACTGCGGGGCGGTCGAGAAGCTGATCGGGCTGGAGGTTCCGCGCCGTGCCCAGTACCTGAGGGTCCTCCACATGGAGCTCAACCGGCTCCACTCACATCTGGTCTGGCTCGGGACGACGGCCCTCGACGTCGGGGCGATGAGCGTCTACTTCTACTGCTTCCGCGACCGCGACCGGGTGCTCGACATGTTCGAGATGTCGGCCGGCCAGAGGATGCACACCCGCTACTTCCAGGTCGGCGGAGTGGCCGAGGACATTCCCGAGGGCTGGGAGGCGAAGGCCCGCGAGCTGATCGGCGTGATCAAGAGGGGGCTCTCCCAGTACGAGTCGCTGCTCGACCGTAACGAGATCTTCCTGATGCGGACCAAGAACATCGGGGTGGTGGACCGGGAACGGCTGCTCGAGCTCGGGGTGACCGGGCCGCTGCTCCGGGCTGCGGGCGATCCCTGGGACCTCCGCAAGGAGGCCGGTTACCTGGTCTACGACGAGCTCGACTTCGACATCCCCGTAGGCACGGTCGGCGATGGGTACGACCGGTACCGGGTCCGTCTGGCAGAGATGAGGGAGTCGCTGAAGATCATCGAGCAGTGCCTCGACGGCCTGCCCGATGGCCCCTGGATCGCCGACGACCGCAAGTACGTCCTGCCGCCCCGCTCCGAGCTCTCGACCTCGATGGAGTCGCTGATCCACCACTTCAAACTGGTGACCGAGGGATTCCGGGTCGATCCGGGAGAGGTCTACTACCCGATCGAGTCGCCCCGTGGCGAGCTCGGTTGCTTTGTCGTCGCCGACGGCTCGGCGAAGCCGGTCCGGGTCCACTTCCGCGACCCCTCTTTCGTGAACCTGCAGTCGCTCCGTGACATGGCGATCGGCGAGTACGTGGCCGACCTGATCCAGACTTTGGCGATGCTCGACCCGATCCTTGGAGGGATCGACCGGTGAGCGCCCCCGATTCTCCGGACTTCCCCGAGATCCCGGTCGGCGGCTTCGTCGGCGAGGGTCTGCCCGAGGATCCGGCCAACACGACCGGGCGCAAACCGCTCGGGAACCCGGCGGAGGTGCCGGAGCTTTCGGAGGTCGACTGCCCGCCCGAGCTCCAGAAGGAGATCGAGAACGCGATGTCCCGGTACCCCGAGAAGAACTCGGCTTCGATCCCGGCCCTCTGGGCCGTACAGCGGCTCTACGGATGGTGCTCCCCGGAGGGTGTCCGCCAGGCGGCCGCGGTGATGGGGGTCACCCCGGCCTACCTCGAGTCGGTCGCAAGTTTCTACGACCTCTTCTTCCTCGAGCCCACCGGCCGGCACCGGGTCCGGGTCTGCACCAATATCTCCTGCTGGATGAGGGGCGGGGACCGACTGCTCGGGGCATTCGCCGGGGCGACCGGGTGCGACCCGGGTAAGGCATCCCACGGTGGCACCGTCTCCGACGACGGCGAGTTCTTCGTCACCGGGTCCGAGTGCCTGGGAGCCTGCGACCTGGCCCCGATGGCCTCGATCGACGAGCGCTACTACGGCCCCCTGACCGAGGACGACGCCGCGGCGATCGTCAGGGAGCTCCGCGATGGCGCCGAGGTCGAGCCCGAGCTCGCCCTTGCCTCCCGGGGCCTGGCCGGCGGCGACGACCCGACCGATGACCCCAGGGTCGACTCCCTGAAGGGACCGAACCGATGAACTTCGAGATCCAGGAGACCCGGATCCTTCTCCGCCACGCGGAGGACCCGAAGCTGGCAACGATCGAGGGCTACCGGTCCTACGGCGGCTACGAGACCCTCCAGCGGGCGCTGAAGGACATGGAGCCCGACGAGATCGTCAACGAACTCGAGGAGTCGGGCCTCCGGGGAAGGGGCGGCGCCGGCTTCTCGATGGGCAAGAAGGTCTCGTTCCTGCCGCGGGGCGAGCAGACGAAGTACCTCTGCTGCAACGCCGACGAGTCGGAGCCCGGTGCCTTCAAGGATCGCGAGCTGATGCAGCGGAACCCCCACCAGCTGATCGAGGGGATCGCGATCGCAAGCTACGCCGCCGGGGCCGGCCACGCCTTCATCTTCATCCGGGGCGAGTACGAGGCTCAGGCAGACGTCCTCGATCGGGCGATCGCCGAGGCCTACGACGCCGGATTCCTCGGCGAGGACATCCTCGGCTCGGGCTTCGACCTCGAGCTCGTCGTCTACCGGGGTGCCGGTGCCTACATCTGCGGCGAGGAGACCGCCCTGCTCGACGCACTCGAGGGCAAGCGGGGCAACCCGAGGCTGAAGCCGCCCTTCCCCGCCGTGCAGGGGCTCTACGGGCAGCCGACCCTGATCAACAACGTCGAGACGCTCAGCAACGTCAGTCACATCGTCGCCAATGGGGCCGAGTGGTTCCGGAGCTTCGGCACCGAGCAGTCGCCCGGGACCAAGGTCGTCTCGGTCTCGGGTCGGGTCCGGAGGCCCGGCAACTACGAGGTCCAGCTGGGCGTCCCGACCGGTGGCCTGGTGATGGACCTGGCGGGCGGTCCACCGGGTGACCACAAGGTCAAGGCCTTCTACCCCGGGGGATCTTCCTCACCGGTCCTGACCCCGGAAGGACTCGACCTTCCCTATTCCTTCGAGGCGATGGCCGAAGCGGGATCGATGCTCGGCTCGGGATCGATCATCGTCGCCGATGACACCGTTTCGATCCCGCACATGGCGCTCCGAACTGCCCGCTTCTACCACCACGAGTCCTGCGGGAAGTGCACCCCCTGCCGGGAGGGCACCAACTGGACCGTGAAGATGCTGGAGCGCGTGGTCCGCGGTGAGGCGACCCCGATGGAGCTCGACATCATCACCTCGGTGCAGGACAACATCGTCGGTCACTGCCTCTGTGTCCTCGGTGACTCGATGGCGATGCCGGTCAGCGCGATGGTCCGCAAGTTCAGGGACGAGTTCGAGCAGGTGATCGCCGAGGCCGCGCTCGAGTCGGTCCCGGTCACCGGCGGCAACGGCAACGGAGCACCGACCGAGGTCCCGGCGCTGACCGAGATGCTCGAGCGCGACCCCCTCCAGGGCAGGCCCGTGCCGGCCGGCGAACAGCGGGTAGGGGCGGAGGGCGACGATGCCTAGGACCCAGCCCAACCGGATCACCCTGACCATCGACGGTCGCGAGATCGAGGCAGACGAGGGCACGATGCTGGTCGACGCGGCCCGCGAGGGCGATGTCGAGATCCCGGTCTTCTGTTATGAGCCCAAGCTCGGCGAGCCGGTCGGGGCCTGCCGGATGTGCCTGGTCGAGATAGAAGGGATCCCGAAGCTCCAGACTTCCTGCTCGACCCCGGTTCGTGACGGGATGGTCGTCCACACCCGGACCGACCAGGTCAAGGAGGCCCAGGAATCGGTGGTCGAGTTCCTCCTGGTCAACCACCCGCTCGACTGTCCGGTCTGCGACAAGGGGGGCGAGTGCCCGCTCCAGGACATCTCGATGGGGTGGGGCCCGGACCGAAACCGGATGGTCGACCAGAAGCGGCATTTCGAGAAGCCGGTGCCGCTCTCGCCGCTGGTCGCGATCGACCGCGAGCGGTGCATCCTCTGTTACCGGTGCGTCCGGTTCAGCCAGGAGGTCTCGGAGGACGAACAGCTCCAGCTGCTCGAGCGCGGGGACGCCACCTTCGTGGGGACCTTCGACGACCGGCCGTACATCGCTCCCTTCCAGGGGAACATCACCGAGCTCTGCCCGGTCGGGGCGCTCACCTCCTACACCTACCGTTTCCGGGCCCGGCCCTGGGACATCGAGCAGGGCGGTTCGGTCTGCACCCTCTGCCCGAGCCAGTGCAACGTCAGCTTTACGGTGCGGGACGAGCAGGTCGCCCGGGTCCTCGCCCGTGACAACCCCGAAGTCGACGACGGCTGGCTCTGCGACAAGGGCCGCTACGCCTTCCAGGCGATGTATGCCGACGACCGGGTACTCGGACCGGAGGTCACCTCCGACGGCCACTCGACCCCGGCCTCCTGGCAGGAGGCCGAGGAGACGGCGGCCGAAGGTCTCGCGAGCGCCGGTTCGAGGACGGCCATCCTGGTCGGCGATGCATCGAACGAAGAGGGCTACCTCCTCCAGCGCATCCTCCGCCAGGCACTCGGCTCGGGGGACATCGATTCCAGGCGTGGGCCAGGTGTCGATGGCGACGCGGCCCTCAAGCTGGCCGACCCGGCGATCTCCGCGCAGACGTCCGACATCGACACGGCAGACCTGGTGATCGTGGTCGGTACCGACCCGATCCAGTCGGCCCCTTCGTTCGACCTGCGGGTGAGGAAGGCGGTCCGGCGAAACGGAACGGCCCTGGCCGTGGCGAGCGACCGCCCCGGCGCACTCGAGGGAGGGGCGACCGAGGTCGTGCGATTCCCCCCGGGAGGCGCCCCGGCTTTCCTCGAAGAGCTCGCCGGAAAGGTGAAGCGCGGCCGGGCGAAGACCGGCCTGGCCGGGCTGATCGCGGACTCCGAGCAGACGGTGATCGTCTGGGGCGAGCGAATCGTCCAGGGCGCGGGTGGTAGAGCCGCCGTCGAAGCGCTGGTCGAACTGTCCGAGGCTGCCGGGCTGGCCGACCAGGAAGGCTCCGGACTGATCGGGATACCCGACAACGCGAACGGTCGTGGACTGCGTGAGGTCGGCTGCCTGCCCGATGCCGGCCCGGGCCTCTCACCGACCGGACCCGGCCGCGATGCCGGGGCGATCAGGGAGGGCCTCGAGTCGGGCGAGCTGGAGGCAGTCGTCCTGTTCGGGGTCGACCCGATCCGGGACCTGCCGGATCCCGAAGGATGGCGAAGGGCACTCGAGGCGGCCGGTCACGTAGTCGCCTTCTCGCTTGCCCGTAACGAGTCGACCGAGTTCGCCGACGTACTCCTGCCGCTCGAAAGCCACGCCGAGAAGGACGGGACGGTCACCCACCCCGATGGCCGGATCCAGCGGGTCCGTCCGTCGGCCCGGCGCCCGGGTGAGGTCCGCCCGGTCTGGCAGGTACTGACCGAGCTTGCGGCGATGCTCGGATCCAGCACCGGGATCACTTCGACTCCCGAGGCGCTCGAGGCCGTCGCCTCGGCAGTTCCCTTCTACGCGGGCCTGACCGACTCCGAGATCGGCGGCCGTGGCGTCCGCTGGCAGGAGCGTCCCGCCGCCAAGGACCTCGGCACCCCATCCCCGGACCTCACCCTCTACGCCACCGCCCCCGGCCCCTTCTCCCCACTTGGCTCTGGAGCAGCGGGATTGGAGGCCGACGAGGCATCCGTGTTGGAGCCAGCTTCAGGGGTCGGGAGGTCGCACACCGATTCCTCCGGCGGGACTACGCCTCCGTCCTCGGTATCCGACCTCCCGACCCCGAAAGACGGTCAACTTCTCCTGGGCACCTACCCCAACCTCTGGGCCGACCAGGTGGTCGAGTCGAGCCCCGCCCTCCGCTTCCTGGTCCCGGCCCAGCGCCTCGAGATCTCCGGCCCTGACGCGACCCGCCTCGGCCTCTCGACCGGTGACGAGGTCTCGGTCCGTTCCGGCGAGGAGTCGGTCAACGCCCGGGTCGCCGTCCGGGCGGCGATGCCCGAGGGGGCCTGCTTCCTGATCGAGGGCACTCCGGCCGACAACGGGAACAGGGTCGCGGGCGAGGACGGCGGACCCACCCTGGTCGAGATCGGGCCACCCGAGGTGCGGCTCGAGCTGGTCACCTCAGGCGGGGGACCCGAGGGGGACGAGGCCGCGTGATTCCGGCCCTGCCGATCGCCGACACCAACTTCGTCGATGCGACCTGGATCCTGATCCTCAAGTCGCTCGTGATCTTCGTCGTCATCCTCAGCGTGGTCCCGGTCGTGCTCCTTGCTGAACGCAAACTGCTCGGGCGGTTCCAGAACCGTTACGGCCCCAACCGGGTCGGGCCGTACGGGTCCCTCCAGCCGCTAGCCGACGTCGGCAAGCTCCTCTCGAAGCAGGGCTTCCGCCCGACCGGGGCGGTGCCGGGCCTCTACGAGGTCGCCCCGGCCCTGACCATCCTGGCCGCGGTGTTGACCCTGGCGATCCTTCCCTTCGGTGACGTTCAGGGCGGGGTCGGCCTCTACGGGATCGACGTCCCGATCGGGATCCTCTACTTCTTCGCCTTCGGGGCACTCGCCTTCTACGGCCTCCTGCTGGGCGGCTGGGCCTCTGGTTCGAAGTACAGCTTCCTCGGGGCGATGCGCTCGGCGGCCCAGCTGATCTCCTACGAGATGGCGATGGGTCTCTCGCTGCTCGGGGTCGTGCTGATGGCCGGTTCGCTCTCGCTGGTCGAGATCGTCAAGGCGCAGGGCGAGATCTGGTTCATCGTCCCCCAGATCGTCGGGTTCCTGATCTTCATGGTCGCCGGTTTCGCCGAGACCAACCGGGCTCCGTTCGACCTCCCCGAGGCCGACGCCGAGCTGGTCGCCGGTTATTCGACCGAGTACGGGGGGATGCGGTTCGGTTCGTACTTCTTCGCCGAGTACATGGAGATCCTGATCATCTCGGGGATCGCCTCGACGATGTTCCTCGGGGGCTGGATGGGCCCCGGACCCTCCTGGCTAGACCCGATCTGGATGCTGGCCAAGATGCTCGCGATCACCTTCATCTTCATCTGGATCCGGGCCACCCTGCCCCGGTTCCGTTACGACCAGCTGATGAGCTTCGGCTGGAAGGTGCTGATCCCCCTGGCCACTCTGAACGTGCTGGTGACGGCCGTCCTGGTGGTGGTCTGGTGAGCGTCCGGCCGGAGGAGATCACGGTCGTCCCCCGCGGTCCGGAACCCGGGGGCAAGGGCGGCGCCTACCGGGCCTTCGGCGAGACCCTCCGGGGCCTGAGGACGACGATGTCCCAGATGTTCACCAAGCCGGTGACGATCCAGTACCCGGAGGAGAAGACCCCGGTCTACCCGCGCTTCAGGGGCCGTCACCGGCTCCACCGGTTCGAGGACACCGGCCTCGAGAAGTGCGTCGGCTGCTCGCTCTGCGCGGCGGCCTGTCCGGCCCAGTGCATCCGGGTGGTTGCTGCCGAGAACGATCCGGAGAACCGGGTTTCGGCCGGCGAGCGCTACGCCGCTGTCTACGAGATCAACCTCGCCCGCTGCATCTTCTGCGGCTACTGCGAGCTCGCCTGCCCGTTCGATGCGATCACGATGGGTCACGACTACGAGATGGCCGACTACAACCGGTCGGACCTGATCTTCACCAAGGAGATGCTGCTCGCCGAGCCGATCGAGCGGGCACCGCTGAGGCGCGAGGGCGAGTAGTGGTCGAGATCGCCTTCTTCGCCGGTGCGGCGGGCGCGATCGGAGGCGCCCTGGCGGTCGTACTCCTGAAGAACCCCTTCTACAGCGTGCTCGCCCTGGTCGTGCACCTGGTCTTCCTCGCCGGAATCTTCCTGCTCTTGCGGGCGCAGTTCCTGGCTGCGGCCCAGATCGTGGTCTACGCCGGGGCGGTGATGGTGATCTACGTGTTCGTCGCCGCTTACGTAGGGGGGATCGAGGAGCCGGCCTTCGATGCCCATCCGCGGCTTCGGATCTTCGGCCCGATCGTCGCGGCCGCCCTGTTCATCGAGATCTCGATTGCGGTGGCCGGATCGGCCCTGGTCGGAATCGGTACCGAGGGCCCGCAGGACATCCCCGATGACTTCGGCACCCCGGCGGCAGTCGGCCGGATGCTCCTCGACGACTTCCTGATCGCCTTCGAGGCGGCCTCGATATTGCTCTTGCTCGCCGCCGTGGCGGCGATAGTCCTGGCCGGTCGACGGGGATCCCAGACCCAGGAGGGCACTTAGGGACGATGTCGATCGAGTGGTACCTCGTCCTCGCTGCCCTGCTCTTCGCGATCGGGGCAGGCGGAATCCTCGTCCGCAGGAACCCGGTGGTGATCCTCCTCTGCCTCGAACTGATGCTGAGCGCAGGGGCATTGGCGATCCTCTCCTTCAGCCGGATGCTCGGCGACGGTGACGGCCAGGTCTTCGTCCTGATCGTCCTTGTCGTGGCCGCCTGCGAGGTCGTGGTCGGTCTGGGGCTCGTCGTGGCGATGTTCCGCCGCCGGATACCGCTAGACGTGGACGAGACCACGGAGCTCCGCGGATGACCACAGCTTCGTGGGCGTGGCTCGTCCTGCTCTTTCCCCTGCTCGGCTCGATGGTGATCGCCTTCGGCTTCCGCAGGCTCCCGGACCGGACGGCCGGGATCATCGGTTCGACCGCGATCGGCCTCGCCTTCATCGCCGGTATCGGCACCCTGCTCGGCCTGCTCTCGGAACCGAGTGAATCCCGCCACGTTGCCTCGTCGCTCTGGGAGTACGCCGGAGTGGGGGATCTCCGGGTCGATCTGGGGATCTTCGTCGACCCGCTGGCCGTGTTCATGGTCCTCGTGGTCACCGGGGTCTCCTTCCTGATCCACGTCTACTCGACCGCCTACATGGAGTCGGACCAGGGATACAGCCGGTTCTTCTCCTACCTCAACTTCTTCGTCTTCTCGATGCTCCTGCTCGTTCTGGCCGGCAACTTCGTTCTCCTGATCATCGGCTGGGCCTTCGTCGGGTTCGCCTCGTATGCCCTGATCAGCTTCTGGTACCGGAGGACCACGGCCACCGCGGCCGGGATGAAGGCATTCGTGATCAACGTGGTCGGCGACATCGGGCTCGTGCTCGCGGCGATCCTGATCTTCCGGGAACTCGGTGTTCTCGACTACGAGGCCGTCTTCGACGCTGCGCCAAAGGTGTTCTCGACCGACCAGTGGACGGTCGTCGCGATCTGCCTGCTGCTCCTGGTCGGGGCGTTCGCCAAGTCGGCCCAGCTGCCGTTCCATACCTGGCTGGCCGATGCGATGGAGGGTCCGACGCCGGTCTCCTCCCTTATCCACGCCGCGACGATGGTCACTGCCGGTGTCTACCTCGTCGCCCGCACCTGGCCCCTCTTCGAGCTCGCCCCGGCAGCGGCCAACGTGGCGGCGATCGTCGGTGTGGTGACCCTGCTGGTCGCCGGGACGATCGCCCTCGTCGTCACCGACCTGAAGCGGATCATCGCCTACTCGACGATGAGCCAGATCGGCTACATGTTCCTCGCGGTCGGGATCGGTGCCTACTCGGCCGGGATGTTCCACCTGATGACCCACGCCTTCTTCAAGGCGCTCCTCTTCATGGCGGCCGGATCGATCATCGCGGTGATGGCCAACGACCAGAACATCGATCGGATGAGGGGGCTGGGCAAGGCACTCCCGTTCACCGCCGCGATGCTGGTGATCGGCTCGCTGGCCCTGTCTGGGTTCCCGTTCACCTCGGGCTGGTTCTCCAAGGACGAGATCCTCGACTTCGCCCTCTACCGGGGCGGCTGGTACACGATCCTCGCGATCGCCGGCTACGTAGGGGCGTTCATGACCGCCCTCTACGCCTTCCGGATCGTCTTCCGGATCCTGCCGGGCAGACCATGCCCTGAGGCAGAGGAGCTGATCGAGACCGGCCACGTGGCCCACGGCGAAGCGGTCAACCCCGCCAACGGCCAGCCAGAGGACTACGAGGTCGGCTACCCCGGAAAAGAGCACCACATCGCCGAGCAGTCCCCGGGTATGCGGTTCGGGATGCTGCCCCTCGGGGTGCTCGCCCTGATCGCCGGCTTCCTCCAGGTGCCGGGGGTGACCGAGGTGGTGACCAAGTTCCTCGAGCCGACATTCGAGGGCTCGAGCCTGGCCGCGATCCACCCTCCGGTGAGCAAGGCGTGGCTCGGGCTCCTGAACGGTGGCGTGATCGCCGTGGTCGGGATCGCCTTCGCCTGGGTCTTCTGGGTCAGGCGTCCGGCGATTCCCGGCTCCCTCCGGCAGAAGTTCCACCCGCTCTACGAGCTGTTCGTCCACAAGTGGTACTTCGATGAGCTGATCCACGCGGTGATCGTCCGCCCGGTGCTCGCCTTCGGCGACTTCTGCAACCGGGTGGTGGAGCCCTTCGTGGTCGGCGGGATCGTCACCGGGACGACCAGCCTGGTCCGCTCGGCCGGGGCGCTGGTCCGGGACCTCCAGAGCGGGATGATCCGGGCCTATGCCAGCCTGATGGTGGTCGGGGCGATCGCGGTCGTTCTCTTCCTGTTGTTGAGGGGGGGCTGATGCTCTCGATCCTCCTCTGGTTGCCGCTCGTCTTCGGGATCGTCGCCCTGCTCGTTCCCGCCGCGCGGGCCTGGGTCCCGGCCCTCGCCGGGACTGCGCTCACCCTGGTCCTCGCCGCGGTGGTCGCGGTCGGGTTCGACCCGGGCGATCCAGGCCGCTACGCCGAGTCCGTCTCCTGGATCCCCGAGCTCGGAATCTCCTACTCGCTCGCGATCGATGGACTCTCGGTCTTCCTGGTGCTGCTGACCGCGCTCGCCTGGGTACCGGCCGTCGCCTTCGCTGCATCGCGGAATGCGGGGGACGGGAGGGAGCGGCTCTTCTACTTCATGCTGCTGCTCGGCGAGACGGCCACCCTCGGGGCCTTCCTCGCCTCGGACCTGATCCTCTTCGTCCTCTTCTTCGATCTGATGATCGTCCCGTTCTACTTCCTGTTCGGTCTATGGGGACGGACCCGGGACGGGGCGACTGCCGGCGGGGCGACGACGAAGATGATCATCTACACGCTGGTCGGCTCGCTGCTGATGCTGGTCGCCGCGGTCGCGGTCGGGTTCTCGGCCGAGGAGGTCTCCGGCAAGCCGATCTCCTACTCGATCCCCGAGCTGATCGCGAGGGGGATAGGCGAGTCCGACCAGTACTGGCTGTTCTGGCTCTTCGCGCTCGCCTTCTTCATCAAGATGCCGCTCTTCCCGTTCAACGGCTGGATGCCCGATGCCTACCGGGTGGCCCCGCTTCCGGCCCTGGCCGTCTTCTCGGCTGTGCTCTCCAAGGTCGGCGCCTACGGTTTCCTCCGGGTCGTCCTGCCGGTGATGCCGGATGCGGCCGAGCTGTTCCAGACGGCGATCCTGATCTTCGCGGTGGTCTCGATCATCTACGGCTCGGCGATCGCCTTCACCAAGATCGACCTGAGGATGATCATCGGCTTCTCCTCGGTCGCCCAGCTCGGCTTCATCACCCTGGGAATCTTCGCCCTCGATGAGACCGGTGCCAACGGCGCCCTCTTCCAGATGATCAACCACGGCCTGGTCGTGGTCCCGGCGATCCTGATCGTCGGACTTATCGCCGAGCGGACCGGGTCGGAAGACCTCGGACCGATGGGTGGCCTGGCCAAGAACGCGCCCATCTTCGCGGTGATCTTCCTGATCGTGACGATGGCCACCCTCGCGATTCCCGGCTCCCCCAACTTCATCGGCGAGTTCCTGATCCTCAACGGCACCTTCCAGGTCAGCGTCGCGATCGCGATCGTTGCCTCGGTCGGGGTGGCGCTGGCCGCCTACTACGCGTTGAGGATGTACCAGCGGACGATGCAGAACCCGCTGCCGCCCGGATCGGACTCGCGTGAGATCTCGCTCCGGGATGCCCTGATCATCGTCCCGATGGTGCTGGTCCTGGTGATCCTCGCCTTCGCCCCCCAGATCGTCCTCGGGGAGACCGGGGACGCGGTCTCGGCCGTGGTCGAGAAGGTGGGTCAGCTCGGTTGACCTTCCAGCCCCCGGAGATCGACTACTGGGCACTCTCCCCGGTCATCGCCCTGGTCTTCGGACTCGCCCTGACCGTGGTCCTCGCGGTGGCCGGACGCCTCGCCCGGATCGCCCCCGCCGCCGCGATCCTCAGCATGGTCGTGGCCGGTGGCCTGCTGATCGGCCAGTGGGGCGAATCGAAGGACGTGATCGGAGGAACCCTGGAGCTCGATGGACTCTCGATCACCTTCTCGCTGCTGATCCTCCTGGCCGGGATCGTCGCCGTGCTCTTCTCGCTCGGCGATCCCGCCGCGAGGGAGGCGGGGCGCCCGGACTTCCTTGCCCTGCTGCTCGGCTCGGTGCTGGGCATGGTCCTCCTGACCCAGGCCAACAACCTGGTCACCTTCTTCATTGCCCTCGAGCTGTTCTCGATCCCCCTCTATGCCCTGTGCGGGACCGACCTGAGGAGGGAGGATTCGCTCGAATCGGGCCTCAAGTACCTGATCATCGGCTCACTCGGTTCGGCCACCCTGCTCTTCGGCATGGCCTTCGTCTACGGAGCTTCGGGAGCGACCGGGTTCGAGCAGATCGCCGATGGGCTTTCTTCCTCCGACCTGCTCGGCGACCCGATCATCCTGACCGGGGTCGGCCTGGTCACGGTCGGCCTCGCCTTCAAGGTCTCCCTGGCCCCTTTCCACCAGTGGACCCCGGACGTCTACCAGGGGGCACCGACCGCGGTCACGGCCTTCATGGCGGTCGCGACGAAGCTGGCCGGGTTCGCGGTCTTCGCCCGCTTCTTCCTGACGGCGCTCGAGCCGCTGGCCGACGAGTGGGACGTGATCCTCGCCGCGATCGCCGCGATCTCGATCGTGGTCGGGAACCTCGGGGCGATCTCCCAGGATTCGCTCAAACGGATGCTCGGTTACTCGGGGATCGCCCAGGCCGGTTACATGGTCGGGGGCATCGTGGTCGCGAGCACCGAGGGGGTGGAGGCCCTCTCCTTCTACCTGGCCGCCTACCTCGCGCTCAACCTCGGCACCTTCGCCGTCCTGGTCGTCAGGGAACAGCGCGACGGAAGCGACGACTCGATCGAGTCACTGCGGGGGATCGGGCGCCGGGACCGAGCCCTGGCCTGGCCGATCACGATCGGGATGCTCGGCCTGATCGGTCTGCCCCCGACCGTCGGATTCCTCGGGAAGCTCTACCTGATCACCGCCCTGGTCGACGGGGGCTGGACCTGGCTCGGGATCCTGATCGTGCTCGGCTCGATGGCCTCGCTCGCCTACTACCTGAGGGTCGTCGGAACCGTCTGGTCGGGCGAGACCGAGAGCCCGGGCCACGCGCCCGGTCCTTCCTCCCGACTGCTCGGCCTGATCGTCGGTGTGGGAATCGTCTTCGCGGTGCTCTCGATCGGCTTCGGGATCCTGCCCGACCCGCTCTATGACTTCGCCGCCCAGGCGGGCGAGGCAATAGGTTCGCTGCCCGGGTGATTCGGAGGCCCGACCCGTTCCGCGTTTACGGGGAGTCCGGGTGAAGGGGGAGGGAAGCCGGTGATCTGGATCGCCCTCGCCGTGGTCGTCTCGGTCGGGGCCGGTCTCTTCGCCGAGAGGAGCCGACCGGAGGCCGCGACCAATGCCTCCAGACGGGCGCTTTCGCTCCTCCTCTACGTCTTCTTTCCCCCGATCGTCTTCGTCAACCTGGCCGAGACCGACTTCGGGTTCGGGATGGGGGCCGGACTGGTGGCCGGACTGGTGGCCGTCGTCCTGGTCGGGCTGATCGGGTGGTTCGCTGCCAGCCGCCTCCTCGGTCTCTCCTCGCCGGAGACCGGCTCGGTGATCACCTGTTCGGTCATCCCCAACACCAGCTACCTCGGCTACCCGGTCGTCCTGGCGCTGATGGGAGGGGAGGAGCTATCCAGGGCGGTCGCCTACGACGTGGTCGTCGGAGGGGTCGGCCTGACCCTGCTCGGCTTCGGTGCCGGAGCTGCATTCGGTGATCGCGCGGGCTCAGGGTTCGGGGAGCGGCTCCGGTCCTTCTTCCTCAAGAACCCGCTGCTGATCGCAGCGATCCTCGGCCTGCTGACCCCCGGGGACCTGCTGCCCGACGTCCTGGTCGAGGTCTCCTGGGTCCTGGTCACCCTCTCGCTCCCGATCGGCTTCTTCGCCGTAGGGGCGGTGATCGGTGGCGAGCAGCGGGCCGGGACGATCGCCCGCCTGCCCGGGTTCTCCCCGGCGGTCGGCCTGGTGACCCTGATCCGCCTGGTGCTGGCGCCCGGTCTGCTGCTCCTGCTGACCCTGCCGATCGCCGACGTCCCGCCGTCGTTCTACGTGCTGGCGGCGATGCCGGCCGGGATCAGCTCCCTGGTGATCGCCCACGCCTACGGCCTCGACCTGCGAATCGCGGCCGAGGCCGTTGCCTGGACCACCGGGATCGTCCTCGTCTTCGGTCTCCTCTTCGTGATCCTCGGTTGAGTCGATCGTCGGTTGGACTTCATGGGATGATCGGCCCGTGACCGGCCCACCTCCCCCGATCCACCACGCTTCACTGGAAGTCAGCGCTGATGATCAGCCCGGGGAGGTCCGGTTCTGGGAGGCGCTCGGGTTCCACCAGGTGGAGCCACCGGAGGGACTCGCCGGCGGCGGGACCGTCTGGCTGGAGCGGGCCGGGTTCCAGGTCCACTTGGTCGCTGTCGAGCAGCCGATCATCCCCCCGACCGGGCACCTAGCCCTGGTCGAGCCGGAACTCGAACGGCTCTCGGATGCCCTCGCCGAAGCGGGCTTCGAGTGTTCCCCGGCGACCCCCCACTGGGGTGAAGCGAGGGTCAAGGCAAGGTCGCCGGCCGGGCACCTGGTCGAGCTGATGACTGGCCCGCCGGCCTGATCCCGGCCGGTCCGACACTTCCGGGGCGGCTGTTAGTTTCAACCGGTGGATTACCCGGTAGAGCAGTTCACCGAGGAAGAGCAGGCTCTCCTCAGGCCCCACTTCACCAACGTCGACCTGCCCGTCTTCGCCCTGGTCAACCTGCCGGAGACGGTCAAGGGCGCACTCTTCGCCCGCTACTCCCGCTACCAGGGGACCCTTCGCCGGCTCTACCTGGATGAGTTCGCGGCCGAGATGCCAGAGGGCGGGCGGCCCTTCGACGGTGAGGAGGGAAAGCGGGCGGCCGACCTCTACGACCGGATCTTCGTCGGCTATGGGGACGACTCGATCGCCCAGGTCGGTGGTGCCCACGTCGCCTGCGAATGGGTTTCGAACATCCTCACCAAGCAGCTGCAGCGGGGGCGCCTCGCCGCTTATCTCGAGCAATCGACCCGCTACATCCCGTACGACCGGGAGATGCCGGGCGGCGGCTACCGCTACTACCGGGACGAACTCCTCGGCGGGCGCTTCGGTGAAGCGATGGACCGGATCTTCTCGATCTACTCCGATTCGATCCCGGTGGTCGAGGAGTGGGCGGCGGGGCAGTTTCCCCGGGGGGACGAACCGGAAGGTGCCTGGCGGTCCTCGATCCGGGCGAAGGCGCTCGACCTGCTCCGTGGCCTGCTCCCGGCCGCGACGCTCAGTCACGTGGGGATCTTCGCCTCCGGACAGGCCTACGAGCAGCTCCTCCTCCGGCTGATGGCGTCGCCCCTTCCCGAGGCCCGCGGGTTCGGGGAGATGGTCCTCGGAGAGCTGAAGAAGGTGATGCCGAGCTTCGTCGCCCGGGTCGATCGGCCGGATCGCGGGGGCGAGTGGATCGAATACCTGACCGAGAGAAGGGAGGCGACCGAGCAGTGGGTAGCGCGACTGGGCCTCGATCGGGCCGAAGACGACAACCCGGGACCCTCGGTCGAGCTGATCGAGGTCCGGGGGTCGGAGGACGAGGTCCTCGCCTCCTGCCTGTTCGAGGGAGCGGGGGTCTCCGAGGCAGAGACCAGGACCCGGATAGGGGCACTCGATGCATCGGAGCGGGAAGACCTATTCCGGGCGCTGGTCGGGGAGCGCAGGAACCGCAGGCATAGACCCGGTCGGGGGTTCGAGGCCGCCTCCTACCGGTTCGAGATCGTCTCCGACTACGGCGCCTTCCGCGACCTCCAGCGCCACCGGATTCTCACCTGCCAGTGGCAGTCGCTCACCCCTGACCTGGGTGCCTGGATCCCGGAGGAGGTCGACGAAGCCGGGGTGGGGGAGGCCTACCGCGAGGCGCTCGAGATCTCCCGGGAGGAGTTCGAGAGGCTCACCGACGGCGGATTCGACCACCTCGCCCCTTACGCACTCTGCCTCGGCTACCGAATCCGTTACGTCCTCGACCTCAACGCCCGGGAGGCGATGCAGCTGATCGAACTTCGCTCCGGTAGGGAGGGCCACCCGACCTACCGGGCAGTGGCGATCGCGATGCGGGATGCGATCGCGGCCGAGCACCCCTCGATCGCAGCCTCGATGGAGTTCGTCGATGACTCCGAGGAGGAGCGACTCGAACGGATCCTCTCCGAGGTCCGGACCCACGAGAAGCAGGTCGCGGCCGGGACGACCAAGGCACCACCCGGCTTCAGCACGCTCGGCTGAGCGACCGGATCCGTTTCAGGAAGCCCTGGGGAACCTCCCGATCCCTGGCAGGTAGCGACCGACCCGCTCCCCGTAGCGGACGTAGTCCTCACCGAAGACTTCCCTCAGGTTCGGCTCCTCGACGGTCCTGACCTGGATCTGGAAGCCGAGGAAGAGGCAGAGGCCGGCCACCACGGCGATCGGGTTGGGGACCATCAGGAACAGCCCCAGGGCAAAGATGAAGACAGCGGCGAAGAAGGGGTTCCGCGAGTAGGCGAAGAGGCCTTCGGTCACCAGTTCGGTCCGCTCGCCGGGTTCGACCCCGATCCGCCAGGACTCGCCCATCTCGGCCTGGGAGACCAGACAGAGCACCCAACCGAGGAGGGCCAGAACGAGTCCCGCCCATCCGACCCAGGTCCCGTCCAGAGCACCGAAGGGCTCGGTCACGCCCGTGAGCTGGAGGACCGGGGCGACCAGGGCGCCGATCGAGCCGAGGATGATCAGGATCCCGGCGAACCTCTCGACAGGCCCCTCTTCCTCCGACATCCCGTGGAATCCGGTCGAGCCGATCCGGCGCTTCATCGTGATGCTCTTGCCGCCGAAGGTGACGAGCAGGAAGGCGACGTAGACGAGGAGCGCGACCAGGGCCATCGAGTCAACCTGTGAGTCCGCCGAGGTCGCGGATCAGGTGGTCCGCTCCGGCTGGGTCGCTTCCTTCCGTTACGAGGATCCCGGCGATCCCGACGGCCTTGGCCCCGGCGATGTCGGAGTCGGGCCGATCGCCGACCATCGCCACCCGATCCGGACGGCCGAGCAGGTCGAGACCGGTCTCGAAGATCGCCGGTTCAGGCTTGCCCGTGACCGTCGCCTCGACCCCGGACGCGGTTTCGATCGCGGCCAGGATCGCTCCGGTGCCCGGCCAGGGGCCGTCCGGCATCGGCATGGTCGGATCGCGTCCGGTTGCCCCGAGCAGGGCTCCTTCCCTGGCAGCCATCGCGGCCGCCCTGAGCTCGGGGTAGGAGAACTCCTCGTGGCCCGAGACCATCACGCTCTCGGCCCTCCGCCACTCATCCAGGGGCAGCGGCTCGATGCCAGCCTCGCCGACCTGTCTGAGGAAGGAGTCGGTGCCGACCACCACCGCGGGACTTCCCTTGCCCGGCCCCTCGAGCACGAGGGAGATCAGGGTGCTGGCCGAGGTCAAGACCTGCCCGTCGGCTGCCTCGATCCCCCTTCGGCGAAGGAGCTCGGCGTGTTCCTCACCGGAGAGTCTCGGGTTGTTGGTCACGAAGGCGTAGGGCTTGCCGCTGTCGGCGAGCCTCGCCAGGGCGTCGACGGCTCCGGGCAGCGGGTCTTCCCCCAGCAGTACGACTCCGTCGATGTCGATCAGGAAACCGTCGTATTCCTCGAGCAGCGCCATCCGGCGATGGTATTCGAGGCCCAGAACCGGGACGAGCGGGGTCTGGGTCATCGATCGGTAACTACCCTTCGAGAATGGGTCCAGGTTGCCTCCTCTCCGTCGCTCTCGTCGCCGGTCTCTTCACCCTCTTTCCCGGCTCACCCGAACCCGAGCCGAAGGCGGATCCCGAGCGCTTTCGGGTTTCGATCGAGCGCCTCGATGGGGAGGTCCGGGACCGCATGGTCGGTACCTCCTGGCGGCGTGGGTGCCCGGTTCTCCTGAGGGACCTGCGGCTCGTCCGGGTGACCCATCGGGACTTCGAGGGAGATCCTGCGAACGGGAGGCTCGTTGTCCAGGCCCGTTACGCAAAGCCGATCGCCTGGGTCATGCGCCAGCTGTTCGAGGCTGGGTTCAGGATCCGGTTGATGCGACTGGTGGACGCCTACGGGGCGAGTGATCGCCTCTCGATGCAGGCCGACAACACCTCGGCCTTCAACTGCCGGGAGATCGCCGGTCGGCCCGGGGTCTGGTCCCAGCATGCCTACGGGGCTGCGATTGACATCAACCCCGTGGAGAACCCCTATGTGGTCGGCGACTACGTCTCGCCACCCGCTGGTCGACCGTTCGCCGACCGGACTCCCCGCCGTCGGGGAATGATCGGGCCGGACGGGGCCGTGGTCCGGGCGTTCGCAAGGATCGGCTGGGGCTGGGGCGGGGACTGGTCCGGCGCGCGCGACTACCAGCACTTCTCGGCGACCGGCGGCTGAACCGCGGAGCCGACGGCGTTCAGGACGTGGCCTGGATCGCCTGGAGCAGCTGGGTCTTGTTCATCGAGGAACGACCCTTGATGCCGAGGCCGCTCGCTATCTCGTAGAGCTCGGCCTTGGTCATCGAGGCGGTGGCCTTCGGACCGTTGCCGGTGGAGGTCGCCTTGGATTCCGGGGCCGGCGGAGAGGGCTTCTTCCCGGCGCCCTCGATCGGTTCGGGTGGGCCGTCGGCCGAGCCGATCCCCTCTTCCCCTCCGGCCAGGCGGTTGAGCAGGGCCAGTCCGATTCCGATCGCCCCGACGAGGATCGCCGCTCCGATCGCACAACTACGTCTCATTGGGAACCCTCCTGAAAAAGCCGTTTACCGGAAACCTCTCCTGACCGGCAGGTTAGTGTCTGCGAGGTCTTTTCGGGTACTGGGCGGGCGCCCTTCGCCCGTCCCGAACCCAGCGGCCCATGAGACCGACCCACAGTCACATCGTCATCGTCGGAGCAGGCCTCTCCGGGATCATCATGGCCCGGAGCCTGCTCTCCGCAGGTCAAGAGGATCTGGTCCTGCTGGAGCGGGCGAGCGAGGTCGGGGGGACCTGGCGGGACAACACCTACCCGGGCTGTGCCTGTGACGTGCCGTCCCACCTCTACTCGCTCTCCTTCGCGCCCAATCCCGACTGGTCGCGCGCCTTCTCTCCCGGCGGGGAGATCCAGGCCTACGTCGAGCAGGTGGCAGTCGACCAGGGGGTAAGGCCCCTGGTGCGGTTCGACTGCGAGATGGAGGAGGCAGCCTGGGATGCCGTGGGGGGCCTCTGGCGGCTCGATACCTCGCAGGGGGAGCTGACCTGCGACATCCTGATCAGCGCCGTGGGGGGCCTCAGCGAGCCACGGATACCCGAGATCGGGGGGCTCGAACGGTTCCGGGGCCCCGTCTTCCACTCGGCCCGATGGAACCACGAGTTCGACCCCTCCGGCAAGCGGATCGCGGTGGTCGGGACGGGCGCCTCGGCGATCCAGATCGTCCCGGCCCTCGCGAGGGAGGTCGAGAAGATCGTCCTCTTCCAGCGGACCCCACCCTGGATCATGCCCGGGCAGGACCGCGAGATCTCCGGCCTGGAGAAGTTCCTCTTCCGCCGGTTCCCGGCACTCCAGAGGCTGGTGAGGACGGCTTTCTATTGGGGCAGGGAGGCCTACGTCCTACCGCTGCTCAGGCCCTGGCTATCGCGGTTCGGTCGCCGGAGGGCGCTCCGGCACCTCGAGCAGTCGGTCGCCGACCGGGACCTCCGCGCCCGACTTACCCCGGACTACGAGTTCGGCTGCAAGAGGATCCTCCCCTCGGCCGACTGGTACCCGGCGCTCGCCTCGGACGAGGTCGAGCTGGTCAGTGGCCCTGCGGTCGAGGTAGGGGAGGACTGGATTGCCGGCCCCGATGGGGTTGCCCACCCGGTCGATGCGATCGTCCTGTGCACGGGCTTCATGGCGACCGACGCTCCGATCGGCGACTGGATCCGAGGTCGCGACGGCAGGTCGCTCCACGAGGTCTGGCAAGGCAGCCCGGTCGCCCTCGATGCAACGGCAGTGGCCGGCTTTCCCAACTTCTTCATGTTCACCGGACCGAACTCAGGGCTCGGCCACACCTCGATCCTGATCATGTCCGAGGCCCAGGCCGAGTACATCACTCAGGCGATCTCGCTGATCGCCCCGGGCTCGGCGATCGAGCCTTCACCGGAGGCCCAGGCTCGCTGGAGAGAGAAGATCGACCGGATGAGCCGCGGGACCGTCTGGGTGGAGGGGGGTTGTCAGAGCTGGTACCTGGATGCGACGGGGCGGAACGCGACCGTCTGGCCCTCCTTCGCCCATCGTTTCCGGCGAAGGCTCGAGCACTTCGACCCCTCGCGCTATCTCTACTTTCCCGAGGCCCGGACGGAGGCGGCCCCGGAACGGCCGATCGCCGTCAGGCGGTGATGCCCTGGATGCCGAGGTTGGCCAGGAAGATGCCGGCCGCGGCCATCCCGATGATCGCCCCGGTCCTGTGGCCCCTTTCTCCCTTCGGTGAAAAGGCGACCATCACCGAGCAGCCGGCCAGGTAGAGGCCGAACACGAGGAGAGAAGCCCCCTCGGCGACGATTCCCCAGTCGAAGCCGACGGCCAGGATCGCCATGACGCCCCAGGCGAGGTTGGCCACACCCGTCTCGATCTGGAAGCCGTTTCGGACGCCCAGGTCCCAGCCCATCCGCTTAGCATCCGATCGGTGGAAGACCGAGTGCCTGAGCCAGGAGAGGACCCCCGGGATCCCCGCCCCGAGCAGGGCGGCCAGGGTCAGGCTCGGCGGGTCGTCGTAGACGGTCGTGTACCCGATGACGATGCCGTCTCCCCCGATCTCATAGCTGGCGAGCATCAGGTACTGCGAGATCCGCGGGTCCTCACGGTTCATCCAAACCCCCTCTCCTTCGGGCCTCCGTGCTTCCCAGCTTGCGTCGGCCAGTATCCCGCCCGCTCCGGACACCGAACACCGCGCTAACAGACACCCCCGGGGGTAGCCGGATTCCGCCTTCAGAGGCAGATCCTCTGTTCAGAGGCAAGTAGTAAGCCCCCTCGGCCGGTGGGACAGTGCAACGACGCACAGCCCAAAGTTCGAGGGGGCTGAGTACGTCGCCTAGGCCCAAACCCAATTCCGCGTTCAGAGGCAAGCAATAGGCCCTCTCGATCGGAGGGATAGTGCAAGACGCACAGCCCGTAGATCGAGAGGGCCTAGAGCGCAGCCCTATGTGCGCGGAATCAGCCGCAGCCGGTGTTGTTGCCGCAAGACGAGCACGTGTAGCAGGACCCCGTCCGTTGCATCATCCCGCCGCACTGGTCACAGGCCGGTCCCAGTTCGGCAGCACCGCTCGAAACCTGGACCTTGGCCGGGACCACCGGCACGTCGTCGGTCAGGGCCTCGGCAGCCGGCACGGCCGAGCCGCCCGGGTCCTGACCCTGGTGACCGTTTCCGTTGCCATTTCCGTTGCCGTTGCCTGACTCTTCGTGCTCGGCCTCCTTGCGCCGCCGGACCTCCTCGGTGAGGATGCCCTGCTCCTCGAGGAACTCGGGGTCTTCGACGAACTGCGAGGCGAGCCACCGCATGATGTAGTCGGGCATCGACTTGGCGAATGGGATCTCCGGGTTGCCGGTGATCCCCTCCGGATCGAACCTCATGTAACTGAACTTCCGCACGAACACCTCGAGCGGAACGCCGTACTGGAGGCCGATCGAGATCGCCGTGGCGAAGGCGTTCATCATCCCCCGCATCGTCGAGCCTTCCTTGCCGATGTCGGTCAGGAATATCTCGCCGATCGTGCCGTCCTCGTACCTGCCGGCCGTTATGTAGCCCTCGTGGCCGCCGACCGAGAACTTGTGGGTCACCGACTCGCGGGTCTTCGGCATCCGGTGCCTCACCGGCCCGGCTTCCTCCTCGCCGGCAGCCTCCTTCTCGTCCTGGGCATCGGTCCGGAGCGCCTGTGCCGTCTTCGATCCGTCCCGGTAGATCGCCAGTGCCTTGAGGCCCTTCTCCCAGCCCCGGGTATAGGCATCGGCGATGTCCTCGATCGTCGCGTCGCTCGGCAGGTTGACCGTCTTCGAGATCGCACCAGAGATGAACGGCTGGACCGCCGCCATCATGTCGATATGGCCGGTGTGGGAGATCGCCCTCTCACCGACAGCTACGTCGAACACCGGCAGGTGCTCCTGCTTGAGGCCAGGGGCCCCGACGATCGTGCTGTGCTCGTCGATGTGTGACTCGATCTGGGCGATCTCGGACTCGCCGTAGCCCAGCGTCCGGAGCGCCATCGGCACCGACCGGTTGACGATCGTCATCGAACCGCCACCGACCAGCTCCTTGAACTTGACCAGCGAGAAGTCCGGCTCGATACCGGTCGTGTCGCAGTCCATCAGGAAGCTGATCGTGCCGGTGGGGGCGAGCACGGTTGCCTGAGCGTTTCGGTAGCCCTCGTCCTCGCCGATCGACACGGCCCGGTCCCACTCGTTGCGGGCGGCCTGGAGCAGGTCCTCCGGAACCCCCTCGGACTCGATCTCGTAGGCGGCGTCGCGATGCATCCGCATGACCGCGTTGTGGGGCTCCCGGTTCTCCTCGTAGGCCTCGTACGGTCCCATCGCACCGGCGATCTCGGCCGAGCGGCGGTAGGCGCGCCCGGTCATCACCGCGGTGATCGCCGCGGCAAGGTTGCGGCCTTCCTCGGAGTCGTAGGGCATCCCCTTGCTCATCAGGAGCGCCCCGAGGTTGGCGTAGCCGAGCCCCAGCTGGCGGAACCGGTTCGCGTTCTCGTCGATCTCGGGGGTCGGGTAGCTGGAGTACCCGACCACGATCTCCTGGGCCAGGAAGACCGTGTCGACCACGGCCTCGAAGCCCTTGACGTCGAAGGAGCCGTCGTCGTTCCGGAACTTCATCAGGTTGATCGAGGCGAGGTTGCAGGCCGAGTCGTCGACGTGCATGTACTCCGAGCACGGGTTCGAGGCGTTGATCCTCCCCGAGTTCGGGCAGGTGTGCCAACGATTGATCGTCGTGTCGTACTGGATCCCCGGATCGGCGCAACGCCAGGCGGCGTCGGCGATCTGGTTCATCAGGTCGCGGGCTCCGACCGTCTCGGCGACCGAGCCGTCGGTGCGGGCGATCAGGTTCCAGTCGGCATCGTCGCGGCAGGCCTCCATGAATGCGTCGGACACCCGGACCGAGTTGTTTGCGTTCTGGTACTGGATCGAGGTGAAGCCGTCGCCGTCGATCGACATGTCGAAGCCGGCGTCGCGGAGCGCTTCGGCCTTCTCCTCCTCGCGGGCCTTGCACCAGACGAAGTCCTCGATGTCGGGGTGGTCGACGTCGAGCACGACCATCTTGGCCGCCCGGCGGGTCTTGCCGCCGGACTTGATCGTCCCGGCCCATGAGTCGGCGCCGCGCATGAAGCTGACCGGCCCGGAGGCGGTGCCGCCCTTGGCCAGCTGCTCGCTCGAGCCCCGGATGTTCGAGAGGTTGATGCCCGACCCGGAGCCGCCGCGGAAGATCATCCCTTCCTTGGTATTCCAGTCGAGGATCGACTCCATCGTGTCGTCGACGCTGAGGATGAAGCAGGCCGAGCACTGGGGCTTTTCCTCGAAGCCGACGTTGAACCAGACCGGCGAGTTGAAGGCTGCTTCCTGGTGGAGCAGGATCGCGGTCAGCTCGTCCTCGAAGGCCTCGGCATCTGCCTCGCTGGCGAAGTAGCCGCCCTCGCGACCCCAGCCGGCGATCGTGCCGGCGACCCGGGAGATCATCTGCTTGACGGAAGTCTCGCGCTCGTCGCTGCCGAGCTGGCCGCGGAAGTACTTCTGGGCGACGATGTTGGTCGCGTTCTGGGACCACGACCTGGGGAACTCGACCCCGCGCTGCTCGAAGGCCGGGTTCGCCGGATCGCCGATTACGGCGTCACGGAGCTCCCACTCGACCTGGTCGAAGGGGTGCTCCCCTTCCCGGGTCAGTCTCCGCTCGACGGTCACTCCCGCCGGGTTTATCTTGGTCTCTTGGGTCGTGGTCTGGGCCATCTCTCTCGCTCTCTCTCCGGATTACTTACTAAAGGTAACCGTTACTCGTTCTTTGCCAGGGTGGGGGTCAGCTGGTCGATCTCGGCCTGGACGTCCTCGACGTCCAGTTGCCGGTAGACAGCTGCAAACTGCAGGTACGCGACCTGGTCGATCCGCTTGAGCCCTGCGAGACACATCTCGCCGACTTTCGCAGCCGGGATCTCACCCCCAGAGCGGCGTGCTGCCGCTTCGACCCGCTCGACCAGGGCATCGATCGCCTCCGGCCGTACCGGTCGCTTGTGCGAGGCCCGCTCCAGACCGCCGCGCAACTTGGCGCGGTCGAACGGCTGGCGCTGGCCGTCCCTCTTGCGGACGAAGAGATTCTCCGTTTCGTACCGCTCGTAGGTGGTGAAGCGATGGCCACAGGCAGGGCACTCCCGCCTGCGCCTGACCGCGGCTCCTTCCGAGGTTCCTCGGCTCTCGAGCACGCGACTCGCCTCTCCACACTCAGGGCAACGCACATGGGCGAAGATACTAGGAGTGGAGCCGGATACCTTTCCTCGACACTACATGTAGCGTTCGGGCAGGAAAGGCTCGCCGCAACCTCCGGAGTCCTTTCGCCCGCCCGTTCACCGGCGGGCCACTCCTGACCCGATCGCCGGCTGGGAGAATCCCGTCTCCATGGTCGGCTCCGACTTGAACAGCACGCCCGGAATCGAACCCGGGCCGGCTGGGGCTGGCCCGGACGATGCCGCCGGCGCCGGCGACTCCCGCCTCTCGGTCTTCTTGCGGTTCCTCCGGATCGGCCTCGTCGCCTGGGGCGGTCCGGCCGCCCAGACCCAGATCCTCTACCGGGAATGCGTCGAACAGGAGGAGTGGGTCAGCCCCTCCTCCTTCAGGAAGACGCTCGCCGTCTACCAGGTCCTGCCGGGGCCGGAGGTGACCGAGCTCTGCATCTACTTCGGCCGGCTGAGGGCCGGCCGGCTGGGTGGGGTCCTCGGCGGACTCGGTTTCCTGCTCCCGGGCTTCCTGATGATGCTGGCCCTCTCGATCGCCTACGTCGAGTTCGACCTGAGCGAGCGGTTCGGATCCTTCTTCGGCGGGATGCAGGCCGCGGTCGGTGGGCTGGTCGCGATGGCCGTCATCCGGCTGGGCCGGAAGTTCCTCGACGACGTCCCGCTGTTCCTGATCGCCGGGGCCGCCTTCGGCCTGACCCTGGGGATCGGACTCTCATTCGTGCTCGTCCTGCTGCTCGCCGGCCTTGCCTACGAGGCGGTCAGGTGGACCCGCGGTGGCGACCGGGACCTGGTCGCAATCTCGCCACTCGCCCTGGTGGCGATTGCTGCGACGGCCGGCGGGGCGACCCTCCTGGTCGAGGTCTTCTGGGAGGGACTGAAGGCGGGCCTCCTCACCTTCGGGGGGGCCTACACCGTGGTCCCCTTCCTCCAGGAATCGGTGGTCGGCTCGAATGGCTGGCTGACCGAAGCCGAATTCCTCGACGGCCTCGCCCTCGGAGGGATCCTGCCGGCCCCGCTGGTGATCATCACCACCTTCGCCGGTTACCTGACCGACGGCCTTGCCGGGGCCCTGGTCATGACCTTCGCGATCTTCCTCCCTGCCTTCCTCCTGCCGACCTTCTTCCACTCCCAGCTGGTCCGGATATCCGAGCACCCCAGGCTCGAGAGCTTCCTCCACGGGGTGACCGCCGGGGTGGTCGGGCTGATCGCCGCCGTGGTGGTCCAGATCGTCGATACCTCGGTGACCGGACTCTGGACGGCTGTGATCGCGGTGGTCTCGTTCCTGATCCTGTTCAGGGTCGAGTCGAAGCTGACCATCCCGGTCGTCGTGCTCGGCGCCGGGGTGGCCGGCAGCCTGATCGGGGTCGGCTGAGCGGGGGCGGCGCTCCGGTACGCTCGTTGGGCTGATGAACCACGCCGCAGACAGCGACAGGGGCCCGGAGGAGGCCCCCGACTCGGCCCGTATCCGGGCCCTCGAGCTGGCCCAGGCGGCTCGTGAAGGGGCCGCCGAGAAGGCCGAACAGGTGCGGGAGGCAGCCGCCGACACCGCGGTCGCGTTGAGAGACTCCGCCACCGACACCGCCTCGGCGCTTCGCGAGACGGCATCGGACACCCTGCGGAAGGTCAAGCCGAAGTTCCGAGGGGTGAGCCATGAGTGGGCCTTCTTCGTCTCGCTCGGACTCGGGGTTTCCCTGATCGTCATCGCCGACACCCCGATGAAGCTCCTGGCCGCCGCGATCTACGCCGTCTCGCTCTCGGCACTGTTCGGCGTCTCGGCCCTCTACCACCGGGTCGACTGGAAGACGAGCCGGGCGCGGACGCTGATGCGCCGCCTCGACCACTCGATGATCTTCCTGCTGATCGCCGGAACGGTCACGCCCTTCGCCCTCCTGACCATCTCGGGGACCCTCGCCACGGTGATCCTGATCGCCGTCTGGACCGGGGCGGTGGTCGGGATCGCGATCGAGCTGCTCTGGATCGGCTCGCCCAAGTGGGTGAGCGTGATCGTCTACCTGGTGGTCGGCTGGATCGGGGCGATTGCCTTCCCGGCGATCGTCGGCAGTGCCGGGATCGCGGCCGGCCTCCTGATCGCGACCGGCGGGATCCTCTACACGGTCGGGGCCGTGGTCTACGCGACCCGGAGGCCCGATCCGGTCCCCTCCAAGTTCGGCTACCACGAGGTCTTCCACCTGTTGGTGGTCGGTGCCGCCGGAGCCCATTTCGCGGCCGTCGCCCTGTTCGCGCTCTGATCTTCGATGCCCCGGCCCACCCCCGACACCTCCGAGGGTTCTCTGCGGGTCGGCTCGGGCGAGGTCCGGGTGTTCGAGGCCGGCCCGCACCAGGCCTCCGAGGCGGTCGCTTTCTTCCACGGCAATCCCGGCTCGGCCGGGGACTGGGTCGGGCTGGTCGGGAAGGTCGGTGAGCTTTCCCGGGCGGTCGCCTTCGACCTGCCGGGGTTCGGCCAGAGTCCCTCCCCACCCGGTTTCGATCACACGATCGAGGAGTACGCCGACTGGGTAGGCGAGGCACTCGACGCTGCCGGGATCGCCCGGGTCCACCTGGTCCTCCACGACTTCGGCGGTCCGATCGCCCTGATCTGGGCTGCCCGGAACCCCGACCGGGTCGCCAGCGTGACCATGTTCAACACCGGGATCCTCACCGGGTATGAGTGGCACACGATGGCCCGGGTCTGGCAGACACCGCTCCTGGGCGAGCTGGCGATGATGATCTCCAGTCGTCAGGTCTTCAGGCGCGCGGTCGCCTCGGCCGAGCCCCGTGGGCTGCCGCGGGACTTCCTCGACGAGATGTTCGACAACTACGACCGCGAGACCCGCGCCGCAGTGCTCGACCTCTACCGGAGCGCGAAGGACCTCGGTGATCGGGCCGACGAGGTCGCCAGCCAGCTCGCTACGGCCGACATCCCGGCGCTGGTCGTCTGGGGGGCGAGGGACCACTACCTGAACGCATCGTTCGCCTCCCGCCAGCGGGAAGCCTTCCCCTCGGCCGAGGTGCACCTGGTCCCCGACTCCGGCCATTGGCCCTTCATCGATTCCCCCGAGGTCTGCGAGGCCCTGCTGCTGGCCTTCCTCGAGCGGCGGATCTAGCCAGGGGCGCGGAGCGAGTCCACGGTCCTGGCCAGGCCATCGGCCAGGGTGGTCCCGGGCGACCAGCCGAGTCCGGAGCCGGCAAGCGAGGCATCGAGGTAGATCGATTCGACCTCCCCGTCCCGGGCATCCTCGTGGACGACCTCCACCTCGCGGTCGTCGAACAGCTCGTCGATCATCTCGACCAGGCGGTTGACGGAGGTCTCCTCCCCGGTCGCGATGTTGAAGGTCCCGGGCCGGCTCTCGGACGCCGCGAGGAAGGCGGACACGACGTCTCCGACGAAGACGTAGTCGCGGGTCTGCTCACCGCTGCCGAAGACGGCCAGCGCCTGGCCGTCGAGCGCCCGGCCGAGGAAGATCGCGATCACCCCGGCTTCACCCTTCGGGTCCTGCCTTGGCCCATAGACGTTGCCGAACCTGAGAGAGGTCCCCTCCAGTCGGCCGGTCCGGGTGAACTGAGCCACGTATCCCTCGGCCGCCGCCTTGCTCTGGCCGTAGGGAGCGATCGGCAGGATCTCGGCGTCCTCGGCGAAGGGGAGGGGCCGGTCCGCACCCTCTCCGTAGATCGCACCTCCGGTCGAGGCGAAGACGAAACGGGGGCAGCTCGCATCGGCGGCCGCCGAGAGCATCCTGACCGTCCCGACGACGTTGACCGAAGCATCGAAGGCCGGGTCGGCGACCGAGCGGCGGACGTCCATCTGGGCGGCCAGGTGGAAGACGACGTCCGGTCCGCAGGCCGCCACGATCTCCGGGATCCGTTCGCTCGTGGCGATGTCTTCGACGTGGAGGACTGCCCCGGCGCCGATCGCCCCCTCGAGGTTCTCCCGCCTGCCGGTCGAGAGGTCGTCGATCACCTCGACCTCGTCGCCCCGGGCGATCAATGCGTCGACCAGGTTCGATCCGATGAACCCGGCCCCGCCTGTTACGAGGGCCTTCATAGGGAGGCGATCCTATTCGGAAACCGCCCGTCCGACGGTGCCCGAAAACGGGGAAAGGCCGGATTCGGACCCTTCGGGTCCGGGAAAGCCGCCCGACGTGTCCTGCTACCCTCGCCCCGGCCATGAGGCTGATCATCACCGAGAAGAACAACTCCGCAAAGAAGATCGCCGAGATCCTCTCCAACGGCGACTACAGCGAGGATGCCTCCTACAAGGTCCCTCTATATAAATGGGAGGGTCCCGAAGGGGAGAACATGACCATGGGCCTCAAGGGCCATGCGGTCGAGCGGGCCTTCCCCGACGAGAAGATCTACAAGCAGTGGAAGCTCGACACCCTGCACGACCTGGTCGACGCTCCGCTCGTCCTCAGGCCGACCGATGGCAACGTGATCCGGGCCGTCCGCAAGCAGGCAAAGGGAGCGACCAGCCTGATCATCGCGACCGACTTCGACCGCGAGGGTGAGCTGATCGGCCTCGAGACCCTCGAAGAGGCCCTCGACGTAAACCCCGAGCTCGGCCCCACCGTGCGCCGGGCCCGTTACTCGGCCCTGACCAGGGACGAGATCGAGCGGGCCTTTTCCCACCTCGACGAGCTCTCCTACCCGCTGGCCAACGCCGGCGGCGCCCGTCAGGACATCGACCTCTACTGGGGCGCGACCCTGACCCGGGCCGTCTCCCTGGTCAGTCGAGCCTACGGCTCGAACTTCCTCTCGGTCGGCAGGGTCCAGAGTCCGACTCTCGGCCTGATCGTCGAGCGCGAGCTGGAGCGCCGGGCCCACGTGGCCGAACCGTTCTGGGAGCTGTTCGCAAAGTTCGCCCACCCGGACGGCACCTTCCAGGCCCACCACGCGACCGACAAGTTCTGGGACGAGGCCGAGGCCAAGGCGGCGCTGGAGGCGACCACCGGGACCGGGACGGTCGAGTCCCTGACCAGCCGCAAGAACACCTCGAAGCCGCCGACCCCGTACAACACCAATTCCTTCCAGGTCGATGCCTCGAGCCGGCTCGGGATAACGCCCAAGCGGGCGATGAGCCTCGCCGAGGACCTCTACATGGATGGCTTCATCTCCTACCCGCGGACCGACAACACGGTCTACCCGGAGTCGCTCCCCCTCAAGGAGACGATCCAGGCCCTGGTCAAGATCGACGACTTCTCCCAGGCCGCGTATCTGCTCGACGGTCCGCTCCAGCCGACCCGCGGCAAGAAGGAAGACCAGGCCCACCCGCCGATCTATCCGACCCAGGCCGTCTACCCCAGCGCCCTGGCGGAAGACAAGCGCCGGGTCTACGAGCTGGTCGTCCGCCGCTTCCTCGCCACCTTCGCCGGACCGATGATCTCCGAGTCGACCCGGGCCGACATCTCGATCGGGGGCCAGACCTACTTCGTACGCGGCAAGGTGGTTCTCGACCCGGGCTACGCCGGGATCTACCACTACTCCCGCTCCGACGACGACGAGATCCCGGCCCTGGAAGAGGGCCAGAAGCTCGAGCTCGACGGCGCGCCCTGGCTGGAGGAGAAGGAGACCCAGCCGCCGCCCAGGCTCTCCCAGGCGAAGCTCGTCCAGATGATGGACGAGCTCGGCCTCGGCACCAAGGCGACCCGGGCCGACATCATCCAGAAGCTCTACAGCCGGCGATACGTCCGGAACAACCCTCCCGAGCCGACCGCCACCGGCATGGCGATGTACGAGGCCTTCAAGCAGTACGTACCCGGCATGGCAACGGCCGAGATGACTGCCTCGCTCGAGGCCGAGATGGACCGGATCGCCGAGGGCGAGATGACCAAGGACGAGGTGGTCGACGACAGCCGCGGGCTGCTCCACGCGACGATCGACGAGATCCTGAATGGCGAGGAGGAGCTCTCGAAGATGATCTGGGCCGGGATGGACCGGGACCGGATCCTCGGACCCTGCCTCGCCTGCGAGGAGGCAGGCAGGACCAGGGAGGACGGCTCCCCCAACATGCTGCGGATCATCCGGTCGAAGGCGTCGGGCAAGTCGTTCGTCGGCTGTACGGGCTACGACGCCGAGCACAAGGACGACCCGAAGAAGTCCTGCGATACCTCGTTCCCGATGCCCCAGCCCAACTTCTACGAGGTCACCCCGTTGGAGGAGCGCTGCTCGATCTGCGGCAAGACGCCGAGGGTGAACGTCAAGAACCGGAACAGCCGTCGCCGCCCCTGGCAGCTCTGCTTCAACGAGGACTGCCCGACCATGGTCGAGATGCGCGAGCGGAAGGCCGAGCGAGAGGCCGCCCAGAAGGCCAAGAAGGAGATGGAGGCCAAGGAAGCGGCGTCGGGCAACGGGGCCAAGCCGAAGAAGAAGTCGAAGCCGAAGAAGAAGGCTGCGACGGCCTCGGGCAACGGGGCCAGCTCGAACGGAAAGTCCTCGGGAAAGAACGGGGCCGGCGGCAGGAAGAAGGCCGGGGTGGCCGCCGGGGCGAGGTCGGGACCGCCCGACCCCGGGACCCGCAGGGTCCGTAAGGCCGGGTCCGGTCGCGGGTCCAAGGGCGGCGGGCGCAAGTCCGCAGGCTGAGGGGCCCCGGGTGTTCATCTCCTTCGAAGGGGTGGACGGATCGGGCAAGTCGACCCAGGCGCGGCTGCTCTCCGCCGCCCTGAAGGCAGAGGGTCGCGAAGTGCTGGAGATCAGGGAACCGGGAGGAACCCCTGCGGCCGAGCAGGTGCGTGAGCTGCTCGCCGACCCGGCCGTACCGCTGGACCCGGTGGCCGAGCTGATGCTCTTCCTGGCTGCCAGGGCCGACCTGGTCGCGACCGTCCTTCGGCCTGCGCTCGAGGCAGGTACCTGGGTCGTCTCCGACCGCTACTCCGATTCGACCGAGGCATACCAGGGGCACGCCCGGGGCCTCGGCTCGCAAAGGGTCAGGGACTTGAACGATGCGGCAACCGGTGGCCTTGCCCCCGACCTGACCGTCCTGCTCGATGTCGAGCCCGGCCAGGCCCTCGCCCGGGCGGTCGATGGTGGCCGGTTCGAGACCGAGGGGGAGGGGTTCCAGCGGTCCGTGGGGGAGGCCTACCTCGAGATAGCCCGGCGCGATTCCGACCGGGTTGTGGTGATCGATGGCTCCGGCTCCGAGGAGGAGGTCCACCGGCAGGTGGTCGATGCCGTAGCGGCGAGGGCCCGTTCGTGACTCACTCCGCCCCCGGGCCGCTCGAGGGTGCACCGCCCCACCAGGACCGGGCGGCCGGTGTGCTCGCCGGAGCGCTCAGTCAGGGTCCGTCACACGCTTACCTCCTGGTCGGTCCCGCGGGCTCGGGAAAGGCCGCACTCGCCCGGGCCTTCGCGGCCGGTCTCCTGGCCGAGGACTCGGCCGACCCCGACGATGCCCGGCGCCGGGCCCTGATCGATCCCTCGCCCCATCCCGACCTGGTCTGGCTCTCCCCCGGAGGGGCGGGCCACGCCGTCGCCGACGTCCGCGACAGGCTGGTCCACGTCGCACCGCTCAGTCCCTTCGAGGGCTCGAGGCGGGTCTTCGTTATCGAGCGGGCCGAGTCCCTGGGGGAGGAGAGCCAGAACGCGATGTTGAAAACGCTCGAAGAGCCGCCCGCCCACGCCTGCCTCGTCCTGCTGGCAGACGATCAGGACTCGGTGCTGCCGACCGTCGCCTCCCGCTGCCAGCTGGTCGAGCTCGATCCACTGCCCGAGTCGGTGGTTCGGGAAAGCCTCGGCTCCGGGGTCCCGGATGAGACGGCCACCGCGCTCGCCCGCCTCTCCGGGGGCGATCCTTCCCGGGCCCTCTTCCTCGCGGGGGCATCGGGCTCGCAGGTGCGTGACTCGGTCGA
>VEQW01000053.1 GCA_018883025.1 Solirubrobacterales bacterium
ACCCTTACCTGGTCGGTGACTCCGAAGGGCGTGGCGTACTCGACATCGTCAGGGCCGCGCGTGAGCTCAATCCGAAGATCGGCAAGCAGGTCGTGCTCACCGGGCACTCGCAGGGTGGTCAGGCAATCCTGTTCGCCGCCAAGCTGGCTACGACCAGCTGGGGCAAGGGCTCGAATTACCTGGGCACGGTCTCTTATGCACCGGCGTCCAACCTGGTGCCCCAGGCGAACCTGCTGACCAACAACCCCGGTTTCGACGGCCAGTGGGGCCTCTCCGCCCTGGCCCTCGCGATCGTTCGGGGCATGACGATCGGCAACCCGGCGATCGACGCAGAACCGTTGATGACCGCTGCCGGCCTGGCCCTCTACCCGAAGACCGATACGGTCTGCCTCGATGAGCTGACCGTCCTCGCTCAGAACGCAGGACTCGACCCTGGCGAGCTGTTCAAGCCCGGGTGGCAGTCGACTGCCGACGGAGCGAGGATGATCGAAGCCCTCAACGCGGCAAACCCGGCCGTCAAGGTCGGCGCCCCCGTGATGATCCCGCAGGGGCTTTCGGATGGGACCGTTCAGCCGACCTTCACCGGCCAGCTGATCACCCAGCTCGAAGGGCTCAACAATCCTTCGCTGATCGACTACGTCACCTACCCGGGCGCAACCCACTCGAGCGTCCTTGCGGCATCCAGGGCGGACGTCGACAACTTCGTCAAGGCGCTGCTCAACCCTTGATCGAAAAGCGATAGGTCGTTTCGAGACGGCTCGGGACCAGATCGGGTCCCGGGCCGTTCTCGCTTTCAGGCCGCCCTGTCCAGCTTTCCGTCGGGTTGGCGGAGCGCCAGGATCTCCACCAGCTCGGCCTGGCCCAACTCCGTGAAGGCTTCCGGTCCCCCTCCAACGACGGCCTCGGCAAGTGCCCTCTTTCGCTGGTGGATGAGGGCTATCTCGTCCTCCACCGTCCCTTCGGCGATGAGCCGGTGCACCTCGACGGCCCGATCCTGGCCGATCCGGTGTGCCCTGTCGGTCGCCTGGTCCTCGACGGCCGGGTTCCACCACCGGTCGTAGTGGAGGACATGGTCCGCCCCGGTCAGGTTGAGTCCCTGTCCCCCTGCCCTCAGGGAGAGGATGAAGACGGGGAACTCGCCTGCCTGGAAGGCATCGACCATTTTCTCCCGACTGGAGACCGATGTCCCGCCGTGGAGGAAGGAGGACTCGATCCCCAGCTCGTCGAGCCGGCGGGCCAACAATCGTCCCATCTCGACGTACTGGGTGAAGACCAGCATCCTCCCCCCCTCTTCGACTGCGGTCGTTACGAGATCACCGAAAAGGTCGAGCTTCCCCGAGCGACCCTCCAGGACGGGCTCCGTCTGCCCGAGGTACTGGGCGGGGTGGTTACAGATCTGCTTCAGCGAAGTGATCAACTCGAGGACGAGTCCCTTTCGTTGAATCCCGGCCGCCGTGCCAATAGACCGGAGCATCTTCCCCGAGACCTCTTCATAGAGGGCGATCTGTTCCTCGGACATGGTGACCGCGTGGTCAATCTCGATCTTTTCGGGGAGCTCCGGCAGGATCCCGGGATCGGACTTCCTCCTCCTCAGGACGAAGGGCCCGACCAGGGAGGCGAGTTCCTGGCTACGGGTCGCATCCTCATCGCCTTCGACGTCGGAAGCCCACCGCTTCCGGAACTGAGCAGCGGTCCCCAGCAAGCCGGGCGTGGTCCAGTCGAGGATCGACCAGAGTTCCGTGAGACGGTTCTCGATAGGTGTACCGGTCAGCGCGACCCTCGCCCTGCCCGGGAGCGAGCGCACGGCCCTGGCGGTCGCCGTCCCGGGGTTCTTGAAGTGCTGTGCCTCATCTGCAGCGATCAGGCCCCATTCGACGGTCCCGAGAGCCTCGACATCCGAACGAACCGTGCCGTAGCTGGTGACGACGAACCCCCGGGAGAGACCCTCGAGGCTTCGCTCCGGGCCGTGGTAGCGAAGAACGGGCTCACCGGGTGCGAAGCGCCCGATCTCTCGTTCCCAATTCGCCAGGATCGATGTTGGGCAGATCACCAGGGTCGGGCCCTCCCCACTGCTGGCCTGGAGCCTGGCCAGATGTAGCGCGATCAGCATTACCGTCTTGCCGAGGCCCATGTCGTCGGCAAGACAGCCGCCAAGGCCGAGGCTGGTCATCCGCTCGAGCCAGGAAAGTCCGGCGAGCTGATATGGCCTCAGCGTTCCCTCGAACCCGGCAGGGGGCTCTGCGGCGCCTGGATCCGGTGGGCGGCCGAGCTCCTCGCGAAGGTCCTCGAGCCATCCCAGTGACTGAACCTCGAACCCCTCCCCATCGACTACGGCTACCCCCGAGAGGCAGGCAGCGAGAGCCTCTATCGCCGTAAGGGAGCGCACCTCCGGTCGCCTTGCCCGGGCCGCGAGCGTTGGTCCGACAATCAGGTCTCGGTTACGCAGCTTGATAACGCCTTCGGTGCAGCCGGCAACAGTGATCCTCTCCTCATCCGAAAGGGGCTCGCCATCGATACTGAGCCGCCAGGTGAGCGCAACCGGGTCATCCCCGTCGAAGGCATCCGGAACGCTGGAAAGGGGGCGTCCCGAGGATCCTGCGACCAGGACCGAACGGAGGCCGGGGTCGAGTCCCTCGCCCCACTCCACGGGAATCCCCGCTTCAGTGAGCCGTCCGAGCGCACCGTCCACCAACTCCCCCAAATCGTCGATCGAAAGACCGGTCCGGTCGGGGAGGTCCTGGTGAAGCAGGCCCCGCAGCGGGCTCCAGATCGCCGCGGCGCGACCGACCTCCATGGTCGTATCGATCCTGCCTCGGGAGCCGAATGACTCCTCGTCTCCCCAGAAGTCCCCAACCGGTCGAAAGGCCTCCTCCCCACTCCCCGAACGCACGAGGACCTCGGCCCGGAAGGGCGTCCCATCCTCACTCCCGAGGCCGTCGGCCCGCGTGATCCTCAGCCTCAGGACCGGCTCGGAGGCCTCGCCCGGGAGTCGTTCGCCCTTGCCGTTGAGACTCGAACCCATCCGAAAGATTCTATTGGGGCCGCGGATGCTCCGGTCCTACCTGCCGAGCCCCTTTCGGAGGTTCGGAACATCCAGTCCACCCCGTCTCAGCATCAACCATGAGATCCAGAGACAGAGGAGGAAGAGTGGAAGGCCCATCGCCGTCCGGGCGATTCCGAGGGCGAGGAGCGAGCCGCTGAGGTACAGGGGGAGCTGGACGGCGAGGCGCAAGAGGAACATCCCGACCCAGACCCAACTGACCCGGCTGTAGAGGGTCACTAGCTCGGGTTCGTCCCTCCAGCGCATCCCCCGGCCCGTGATCGGCCCGATGATCACGCCGATCAACGGCCACCCGATCACGATCGACACGACGTAGGCGAGCGCATAGCCCGCATTGAAGAGGAGACCCGGAAGGAAGAAGTCCTCGGCTCGGCCCGTTCGGGTTGCGATGAACGCCGCAATCGCCACTCCGGCGAATCCGGTCAGGGCGAACTTCAGGGATTCTCCACGGATTCGACGGAACACCGCAAGTCCCGCACCGAGTCCGACAGCGAGACCGGCCGAGAGGGTCAGTTCGCCCCCGCTTACCGAGTAGGCAATGACGAAAAGGAGACCCGGCAGACTGGAGTCCGCGACCCCCTGGGGTCCCCCCATCTCGTCGATCAGGTTCCAGCTCTGTTCCCTCTCGGACGAGGGGGTTTCGTCGCTCCCCTTCTCTCCCCCGGCTTCGGTCGGCTCGTTCATCTGTCCACGGTGCTCGGCGGCCGGCGAGCCCTTGATTCAGGCGACGCTCATGACCAGCGGCCATTCGGTCTCGACCTTCTCGTCGAGGCCCTTCTCGTCGAAGAACTTCTGGAGGCCCTCGGCCTGGGCCCTCGCCCACTCGATCTGGCTCTCGTGGAGCGTGGGCAGGTCCGCGTCACCCAGCTCGGCGTTCTCGCTGCCCAGTCGCCACGCAAGTCGGGCGGCAGCGAGGGCATCTGCATTCGAAGCGTGGGCTTGATCCAGCTCCACCCCGTAGTGCTGGCAGAGGTCGGTCAGTTTGCGCTTCCCCGGGCGGTAGGGATCGACCTGCTTGTCGAGGATCAGGGGGTCGAGCACGATCAGGCCCATCGGTCCCCCGACCAGCTCGACCAGCGGTTCGACCCCGTGGCGCCTCGCCTCGCGATCGAGCATCGTCAGGTCGTAGCGGGCGTTGAAGGCGACGATCGGGTAGTCCTCGTTCAGGTACCCGGCGAGGAGGGCGGTTATCTCCGCCACGGCCTCGGGGGCTGCCCGACCCTCCTCCCTGGCCATCTCGGTCGTGATCTTGTGGATCCGCGTAGCCCCCTCGGGAATCTCGATCCCCGGATCGACCAGCCAGTCGTTCGCCTCGGGCTCCATGTCGGCGCCGACCAGGGCTACGGAGGCCGTCACGATCCGATCCTCCTCGGGATCCGTTCCCGTCGTCTCGAGGTCGAATGCCGCAAGGGGCCTCTCTAGCCAGTCCATCAGTCCAACCTACCGCCACTCACGGACAGCCGGGACCCGGGTCGGCCAGCCTCCTTCCGGGCGAATCTCCTTCCACTAGCTTTCGTCCGGTGAGCTCCGCCCCCGCCGGAAAACCCGAATGGTCCTGGCGCAACGCAGGTCCGGAGTTCATCCGCAGCGAGGTCACCGGTGGCGCAGTCCTCCTGCTGGCGGCCCTGTTGGCGATCCTCTGGGTCAACGCGCCTTTCGGGGAGAGTTACGAGGCCTTCTGGACCACTGAGCTGACCCTCCCGATCCCATTCGATGGCAAGACAGAGACGCTCAGATACTGGGTCAACGACCTGTTGATGGTCTTCTTCTTCTTCGTCGTCGGCCTCGAGATCAAGCGTGAGCTTGCGGTCGGTGAACTCGGTGAGGGGCGAAAGGCCCGGCTCCCGCTCATCGCTGCTTTCGGCGGGGTCATCCTCCCGGCCGCCATCTTCCTCCTGTTGAACGCGGGTGCGGAGACGGCCCGGGGCTGGGCGATACCGATGGCCACCGACATCGCCTTCGCGGTCGGTGTGCTCGCTCTCCTCGGCAAACGAATCCCACCGGGCGTGAGGCTCCTCCTGCTCAGCATCGCGATAGTCGACGACGTCATTGCGATCGTCGTGATTGCCCTCTTCTACTCGGGAGGCCTCCAGTTGGACTGGGTGGTCGGGGCTCTCGGAACCGTGGGGGTGATCCTGCTGATGCAGCGGATCGGGGTCAACCGGATCTGGCCCTACTGGATCGTTGGGGCGATCCTCTGGGTAGCGGTCCTCTCCTCCGGGGTCCACGCGACGATTGCCGGCGTGATCCTCGGTCTTCTGGCACCCGCGAAACCGATCGACGGACGACACGTGATCGAGGAGCTGGAACACCGACTCCACCCCTTGACGAGCCTGGTGATCGTCCCGGTCTTTGCACTCGCCAACGCGGGCGTCTTCCTGGGGGGTGGTGTCTTCAGCGATGCCCTGGGCAGCACGCTCTTCTGGGGAGTCGCCCTGGGGCTCGTCCTGGGCAAGGCTTTCGGGATCTCCGGGGCGATCTTCCTCTCATCGCGTCTTGGGTTCGCGAAGCTTCCCGACGGTGTCGAGTCCGGTCATGTCTGGGGGATCGCCGCACTCGGGGGAATCGGCTTCACGGTCTCGATCTTCATAACCGGGCTCGCCTTCAGCTCGATCGCACTCCTCGAATACGCCAAGATCGGGATCTTCGCTGCCTCGGTGACCGCAGCTCTGATCGGGAGTGTGATCCTGTTGCTTCGGACTCGACCGAAGACCGGTTAGCCGTCGTCTGCAGGCAGTCCCGGGGATACGTGAAGCGGTGGACCCTCTGGCCCCTCATCCTCTGATTCGACGTTGCCGCTGAGGATCTCCGGTGAGGGCAGGTCTCCCAGGTACCGATCGACCATCCGTGCACACTGTCGGCCCTCGTTTATCGCCCAGACGATCAGGGACTGGCCCCGCCGTGCATCCCCCGCGGCAAAAACCCCCTGAACCGTGGTTGCGTAGGTACCCGCCTTGACGTTCCCCTTACCGTCCAACTCGCAGCCGAGTGCATCGGGAAGGGCTTGCTCCGGGTGGAGGAAGCCCATCGCAAGGAGGACCAGGTCAGCGGGGATCTCGAAATCGGAGCCCTCGACCGGTCCGAACGGTGGTTCGTTGCCGGCCCTGGCCGCGTTGAGATGGGTGACCCTCCCATCCTGACCGGCGAAGGAGGTCGTCGTGACCGAGAAGTCCTGCTCGCCCCGCTCCACGTCGAGGGCCTCTTCCATCGCGTAGGAGAGCCGAAACTTCTTCGGCCAGAGCGGCCACGGCGTCTCACCGTCCGGGCGACTCTCCGGCGGCTCCGGCAGCAACTCCAGCTGTACTACCTGCGTGGCACCTTCCCGAAGGGAGTTCCCGACGCAGTCGGCGCCAGTGTCCCCACCGCCGATCACCACGACGTTCTTCCCCTTGGCAGACGGAGGCCCTTCGGTTCCGGCTCGGACCGGATTTGAACCGGTGCCCCCTGCTGCGATGGCCCGATTCCTCCCGTAGAGGTAGTCCATCGCGTAATGGATCCCGGCGAGGTCACGGCCGGGCACGTCTAGGTCCCTCGGTTCACGGGATCCGGTCGCAAGGACGACTGCATCGAACTCCCTTTTCAGCTGCTCGACGGTCAGGTCTATCCCTACGTCAACCCCGCACCGGAGCTCGACACCCTCCGCTACCAGCTGTCCGACCCGACGCTCGACGATCCCCTTTTCGATCTTGAAGTCCGGGACTCCGAAGCGGACCAGACCTCCGGCCGCCTCGTCCCGTTCGAAGAGGACCACCCGATGCCCCGAGCGCCGTAGCTGCTGTGCCGCTGCCATTCCGGCCGGCCCCGAGCCGACCACGGCGACCCTGTGACCGGTCTCGCGTCGGGGCGGCTGGGGCCTGACCCAACCTTCCTTCCATGCCCGGTCGATGATCGCCAGCTCTATCTGCTTGATCGTGACGGCGTCGTTCTCCCGAATCTCGAGGACACAGGCTGCTTCACAAGGGGCTGGACAGAGCCTGCCGGTGAACTCGGGGAAGTTGTTGGTTGCGTGAAGCTGGCGAATCGCTTCCTCCCACCGCCCCCGATAGACCATGTCGTTCCAGTCGGGGATCAGGTTGCCGAGCGGACAGCCGTTGTGACAGAACGGGACACCGCACTCCATGCAGCGGCCGCCCTGCTCGGCGAGTTCCTCGTCGCTCCGCTGGACCACGAACTCCGAGTAGTCGGATACCCGTTCGGCAGGGTCCCGGTGGATCATTCCGGCCCGGTGGACCTCCAGGAATCCTCCGACCTTGCCCATCAGTCCCCCTCCACCTTCGAGACCCCCGCCCCCACCGAATCGCTCGCATCCTCGGCTTCGAGCTCGGCGAGAACGCGCTTGTAGTCGGTCGGGAATACCTTTGCGAAGAACCTTGACTGGGCACCCCAGTCGCCCAGGATCTCCGCCGCGAGCTCGGAGTCGGTGCGGGCGACGTGCTCCTCGAGGAGCTCACGTACCTCTTCGAGGTCCGACTCGGATGGTTCCTCGATCTGATTTGACATAGCCGGATTCACCCTCTCGTTCAGGGTCCCGTCCCGGTCGAAGACGTAGGCGATCCCCCCGCTCATGCCGGCAGCGAAGTTCCGGCCGGTGGGGCCGAGCACGACGACTCTCCCCCCGGTCATGTACTCGCAACCATGGTCACCGACACCCTCGACTACGGCGCTCGCCCCCGAGTTGCGTACAGCGAAACGTTCACCTGCCAGGCCCCTGAAGAAGGCCTTGCCGGCAGTCGCCCCGTAGAGGGAGGTATTCCCGGCGATCACGTTCAGGGAGGGCTGGAACTCCGATCCGTCCCGTGGATATACCGCGAGGGTGCCCCCAGAGAGTCCCTTGCCCACGTAATCGTTCACGTCACCCGCCAGCGAGAAGCTGACGCCCGGAGCGAGCCAGCCCCCGAAAGACTGCCCGGCCGAACCGGTGAAATCCACCTCGATCGAGTCTGAAGGCAGACCGGCCGATCCATGCAGCGTTGCGATCCGGTGGGAAAGGATCCCGCCGACACAGCGGTCGACGTTTCGGACCTCGGCCTCGATTCGGATGGGAGATTTCCCTTCGAGTGCATCCGCGGATCTCTCGATCAGGCCCCAGTCGAGATTCCCCTCCAGGACCGGTTCCTGATCTCGCGTCTGGCGCCTGGGCGCATCCTCAGGTACCCCGGCCGGGAAATCGAGCAGGGCCGATAGGTTGACGCCCCGGGCCTTCCAATGCTCGATCGCCCGGTCGGCATCGAGCATCTCCGTCCGTCCGATCAGTTCATCGAGCGAGCGCACCCCGAGGCTGGCCATGATCTGCCGGGCTTCCTCGGCGACGAAGAAGAAGTAGTTGACGACGTGTTCGGGAAGCCCCTTGAACCTCTTCCTCAGCTCGGGATCCTGAGTCGCGATCCCAACCGGACAGGTGTTCAGGTGGCAGGCACGCATCATGATGCAGCCTGAAGCGATCAGGGGCGCCGTCGAGAACCCGAACTCGTCTGCGCCGAGCAGTGCCGCCACCACGACGTCCCGCCCCGTCTTCAGCTGCCCGTCGGTCTGGACCCGGATTCTCGACCTCAGGTCATTGCGAACCAGCGTCTGCTGGGTTTCGGCAAGGCCGATCTCCCAGGGAATTCCGGCCGACTGGACCGAAGACAACGGTGAGGCGCCGGTGCCGCCGTCGTGGCCGGAGATCAGCACATGATCGGCATTCGCCTTTGCGACGCCGGCCGCGACCGTTCCCACCCCGACCTCGGCGACCAGCTTGACCGACACCGAGGCCTCGGGATTGGCACACCTCAGGTCGTAGATCAGCTGCTTGAGGTCCTCGATCGAGTAGATGTCGTGGTGGGGCGGTGGGGAGATCAGGCCGACCCCTGGGGTGGTGTGGCGGACCGAGCCGATGTACTGGTCCACCTTGTGTCCAGGGAGCTGACCTCCCTCCCCCGGCTTTGCGCCCTGGGCCATCTTGATCTGGAGCTGGTCGGCATTGCTCAGGTAATGGATGGTCACCCCGAAGCGTCCAGAGGCGACCTGCTTGATCGCAGACCTCCTCAGGTCCCCGCTCGGATCCGGAGTGAACCGCACCGGGTCCTCGCCGCCCTCGCCGGTGTTCGACTTTCCACCGAGCCTGTTCATCGCGATCGCCAGGGTCTCGTGGGACTCCCGTGAGATCGAACCGAGTGACATCGCCCCGGTCGAAAAACGCTTGACGATCTCGGAGGCCGGCTCGACCTCTTCCAGTGGAACGGGCTGGTCCGCCTGCCTGATCTGGAGCAGTCCCCGGAGGGCGGCCTTTCGAACTGCAATCTCGTTCACTTCGCGTGCAAACTCGTCGTAGGTCTCCTGGGCATCCCCACCTTCGCCCCTGACGGCGTGTTGGAGCTGCGCGATCGTCTCGGGATTCCACTGGTGGAACTCTCCGTCACGGCGCCAGGCATAAATCCCCCCGACCGGAAGGAGTTCTTCCTGTGCACCCGGGAAGGCCGCACGGTGGCGCTCCATGGTTTCGACAGCGATCTGCTCCAGGCCGATCCCCCCGATCCTCGAGGCCGTTCCCGTGAAGTAACTGTCGATGATCGCCGGCTCCAGGCCGACCGCTTCGAAGATCTGTGCACCGCAGTAGGACTGGATCGTCGAGATACCCATCTTCGAGATCGTTTTCAGCAGACCCTTGCCGATCGCCTTGACCACATTCCGACGTGCAACCTCGACGGAATCCGTGTCCGGAACCTCCCCCTCGGCAACGAGCTCATCGACTGAATCGAGCATCAGGTACGGATTGATCGCGGCACAGCCGTAGCCGATCAGGGTCGCCATGTGATGAACCTCGCGGGGTTCTCCCGACTCGAGGATCATTCCGGCCCTCAACCGGGTCCCCTTCCTGACGAGGTGCTGGTGGACCGCACCGACCGCGAGCAGGGATGGGATCGGAACCCTCCTCGGTCCGGTTCTGCGGTCGGAGAGGATGAGGATGTTCACCCCGTCCTCCACGGCAGCCTCTGCCTCTTCGGCCACCTGCAGGAGCCTCGGCTCCAGTCCCGCCGGACCGTCCGCCTCGTCCCAGGTTATGTCGATCGTTTCGGCTCGAAGGACGTCGTGGTTCACATGCCTGATCGTTTCCAGCTCCGAGTTGAGCAGGATCGGCTGGTCGAGGGAGAGTTGGCGGGCGTGGTCCTCCCCTTCGGTGAGCAGGTTCAGCTCGCCCCCCACCCCGGAGGAGAGGCTCATCACGACCTCCTCCCGGATCGGGTCGATCGGCGGGTTTGTTACC
>VEQW01000054.1 GCA_018883025.1 Solirubrobacterales bacterium
GTCTACCCCGGGTTCATGAATCGAGACTGGGTGGATCCTGCCGTTTTCGACGTGATCGAAGAGCGCTACCGGACCTTCGTGCCTCGCAAGGGGCGAGGCAGCATCGAGGGTGGTCTTCCGGACCCCGGTCTCGTCCGCGAGGCCATCTCGAAGGGCAGGGAGGGCGAGGAGCTCGACGAACTCGAGTTGACCGCACTCTTCTGCGAGACCCGACCCGATCCGGTCGAGGAGATCAGGCTCGCAGCGGACGCCCTCCGTTTCGAGCTGGTTGGGGACACCGCGACCTTCGTCGTCAACCGGAACATCAACTTCACCAACATCTGCACGGTCGGCTGTGCCTTCTGTGGCTTCGGCCAGTCCCGTCGCTCGCCTTCTGCCTACGAGGTGAGCGAGGCGGACTTCATTGCCAGGGTCGAGGAGGCGGTGGCCTTTGGCGCAACCGAGATCTGCCTCCAGGGTGGTATCCATCCCGACCTGGGGCTCGAGGACTACGGCAAGTGGCTCCGCCTGGCCCGTGACGCCGCGCCCGAGATCCACCTCCACGCCTATTCCCCGATGGAGATCGACCACATCGCAACGACGTCGGGCCTTTCGCTCCCTGACGTCTTCGACTACCTGATCGGGTGCGGCCTGGGTTCCACGCCGGGAACTGCGGCGGAGGTGCTCGACGACAGCGTTCGCGAGCGGATCTCCCCCAACAAGCTGCCCGCCGGTCGCTGGGTCGAGGTGATCGAGGCGAGCCATGCGGCCGGCCTTCGGTCCACCTCGACCGTGATGTTCGGCCATATCGAGGAACCGCACGAGCTGGCCCGGCACATGCGGGTGGTCCGTGCGCTTCAGGAACGGACGGGCGGGATCACCGAGTTCGTCCCGCTCAGCTTCATCCCCTACGACACCCTGCTGGGGCGGACCCACGGAATCGAGGAGATGCCGATGTCCGACAACCTGAGGCACACTGCCGTCTTCCGGCTGGGGCTCGGGCGATCGATCACGAACCTCCAGGCGAGCTGGGTCAAGATGGGTCTCGATGGCGCGACTGAGGCGCTCCGATGGGGCGTGAACGACCTCGGCGGAACCCTGATGGAAGAGAACATCTCCCGGATGGCTGGATCGAGGCACGGGACCAGACTCGACCCCGAGGACCTGGTCGGCGCGGCTCACCGGGCCGGGCGGGATGCAGCCCAGCGCGACACCTCCTACGGGATCCTCGGATTCCACCCGCGGCCTGGCGACGTGCCGGCCGACCCCGTGGTCGAGCACCTGGTCGGGGCGCCGGGCTGAGACCCCGTCAGGACCCTCTACCTGAACAGGTCGTGTGCCCGGGGCCGGAGCTGACCCGAGCAGCCCGGGCCGTGATCCGGACGCACGAACCGCCCGACCCCTTCGATCTTTACCGCTGGGTTTCGGCTCGTCTTGTCGCGGGCGAGGTCGGCAGCAGCAGCCAACTCGTCCGCGATACCGATTTCGGTGGCGTTCAGCTCGCGACCGCCCAGGTCCTTCCGGCCACGCCAGTCGTCGAGGGGATCGATTCCGGCACAGCCGATCGCCACCTCGACCTGCCCGATCCTCCAGGCCCTGCCGAAGCTGTCGGTGACAAGGACGGCCGGCCGACATCCACAGGCATCCTCGATCGCCTCCCGGATCTCCCTGGCTGAACGATCAGGATCCTCCGGAAGAAGGACGACTGCATCGGGTCTTCCTGCGTTCGAGGAGTCGATTCCCGCATTCGCACAGATGAAGCCGTGGTTGGTCTCGGTGATCAGGATCTCCCGCTCAGGGTCGGCGCGAACGACTTCCCTGCTCTCGGCCAGGACGAGCTCGATCAGGCGGGGATCCTGCCCGAGTTCGCTGGCGAGGGAGCTCGCCTCCTCGCCGGGCGAGACGCGGTCGAGCTCGACCACCCGTCCCTCGGCTTTCGAGACGACCTTCTGGGAGATCACGATCACGTCCTCCCCGGTCGGAGTTCCGTTCCGGGCGATCGCCGATCCGAGGTCGAACCCGGGCTCGACCTCGGGGATTCCGTCTACGGGAACTATCCGGATCGGTCCGGGATCAGGCATCGAGCACCCTCGCCGTGTTCTTTGCCCCACGGATACCGGACTCCAACTTGGTCTGGAGGGCGATGATGTCGGCCGGCGTATCGAGATCGAGGGCGAGCGACGGGAGCTCCTCGAGTCCGGCCGGGACACCTGCTTCGCGAGCCAGGGAAAGGTGGCGCTGGGCGCTCCCTTCGCCGAAGGCCGGCTCGATTGCGTCGGCCGGCGAGAGCAGGAGTGCATTGGTCCCGGTCCCATGTCGATCGGGGACGATCGCGACGAACCTTTCGGGTACTGAGCCGAGCAGCCGATCCACCTCGCGCGGGTTGATCAGGGGGCAGTCCCCGGGGACCAGCAGGACCCGCTCGGCTCCGTGGTCGCGTGCCGCCGCGATTCCGACCAGGGCCGCCTCGGAGTGGCCTCCGTCATCGGGGTCATCGACCACCTCGCAGCCATGGGCCCTCGCCAGGCCGGCTGCCGTCTCGTCCCCGGTGACGACGATCGTCCCGAACAGGAGGCGGCTCCCGTCCAGGGCCTCGAGGACGTCCCCGAGCATCGCCTCGACCAGTGCGATCCGGCGCTCCTCGTCCATCGCTCCGGCCATCCGGCTCTTGGCGCCTCCCGGTCTCTTGACCGGCAGGACGGCAAATGTGTTGACCCCACCCTCGATCACCCTTCGATCAACCCTCCTCAACCGATCGTCCGACTTCGATCACGGAGCGGGCCAGCGCCTGGCGTCGGCGGGCGGAATCCATCAGGGTCGGGGTCGAGAAGCATCGGATCGAGTCAGAGGGAGGGTCCGGATCTTCGCGGTCGCAGACGAAGACGTCAGGGATTCCCTCGTAGAGCGACCAGACCCCTCGGCTGTCGGGGGATCGCCCCAGGGCCCTCATCGTGTTGTCGGTCGGCCCTTTGATCACCTTGCCCGCGACGTAAGGGCTCACTGCCACGACCGGTGCCGGTGCCTCGATCAGGGCCTCCCTCACCCCGGGCAAGGCGAGGATCGGGCCGATGCTGATCACCGGGTTCGAAGGGCCGATCACCAGGAGGTCTGCCGTCGCGATCGCCTCGAGCACCTCGGGCGTCGGTTTCGCCTCGGCGATTCCCTCGAGCTCTATCGCCTCCACCTCGGGCTGGCCACCCTCGATGATCAGGAACTCCTGCAGGTCCTTCCAGCTGCCGGCAGTCCTGACCCTGGTTCGGACGGGATCATCGGACATCGGCAGCACCCGAGCCTCGGCGCCGACTCCTCGGGCGATCTGCTCCTGGGCATCGGTCTGTCGACCACCCGCCGCCATGAATTCCTTCCGGTAGAGGCAGGCGGCGAGGTCGAGGTCGGAGAGGGAGAGCCATGAAGGTGCCCCGAAACGGGTCATCCGTTCGAAGACCCGGAAGGAGTCATCCTTGATTCCCCAGCCCCTTATCTCGTCGATCTGCCCCGCGAGCCACCAGGTGACGAGGTCTGGATCGGGCGAGACGTGGACACCGAGGATCTCGATGTCATCGCCCGTGTTGGCGACCACCGTCAAGTCCGGGCCGACGACCTGCTGGAAGCCCTCCGCCAGCCTGGCACCGCCCGTGCCCCCCGCGAGGAGGACGCACCTCACGAGAAGGGATCGCCCTCAGGCAGCCCGGTGATCCGGATCCCGGAGTGGGCCTTGTAGCGGATATTGATCGAGATCAGCATCGGGGTCAGCTGCTCGACGAAACGGGAAGTCTCGAGGCTCCCGGCGTTCACGGGACGGAGCCCGTCGATTCGGGAGATCAGCTCGGCCACACGGGCCTTGTCGGCCTTCCGGTCGCCACAGACGAGAACGTCCTCGTCGGGCACCCAATCGGGATCGGCGAGCCCTTGGGCACTGATCGTGTGAAGGGCCGAAACGACGGTGACGCCCTCGGGAGCCAGCTTCTGGGCCTGCTGGGCGGCCGATCCCTGCCAGACCCCCACCGTCTGGGTAGGGGGTCCGCCGACCGCCGTCGCAAGGGGCACCGTGCAGTCGACCACGATCTGGCCCGGCTCGAGCGAGTCCCTGATCGCCGCCATCGTCTCGGACTGGCTTGCGAAGGGAACGGTCAGAAAGACGACCTCGCCGGTGCCGACGGCATCGGCGTTCGACATCCCGGAGACCTCGCCCTTGGCCCTTCCTGCCACATCGGCGGCCACGTCGGCAGCCCTTTCGGGATCCCTCGAGCCGAGGACGACCTTGATCCCACCACCGGCCCACCGGAAGGCAAGCCCCGTGCCCAGGGCACCGGTCCCGCCGACGATCGGGATCGTCGGGCTGTCCTCGGTCTCGCTCACGTCCCGGAGTCTAGGGCGGCAGGACGGGTGGGGCCCCCAACCCCCTTTCGTTGGTCATATCCTTGGTCCGATGAGCGAATTCACCGAGATGGTCGGCGAGGAGAGGACCCAGGCGTTCACGGTAGAGGGGCTTCTGACCACCGACGTCGGCGGAACCCTTCCCGTTTCGGTGCTCTCGACCCCGGGAATGATCGGGATGATGGAACACAACGCGACGCAGCTGATCGCGCCGGCCCTGCCTGATGGGGCGGGGACGGTCGGGTTCGAGGTCTCGATCAAGCATGTGGCAGGCGCGTTCGAGGGAGCGGAGTGCGAGGCCTGGGCAAGGCTCGACGAGGTGCTCGACGGTCGGAAGTTCCGTTTCTCGGTCGAGGTCCGGGAGGGGGAGAGGGTGATCGGCACCGGGATCCATGAACGCCGGATGATCGAGATCCCGACCGGGGAATGAGCGACGCACTGCCCAGCTCGGTCCTGGTTCGCGAGGTCGGACCGCGCGACGGTTTCCAGAACGAACCCGAGGTGATCCCGACCGCCGAGAAGGTCCGATTGATCGACCTGCTCTCGGCAACCGGTATCCCGCGGATCGAGGTGACCTCGTTCGTCCGACCAGACGTGATCCCCCAGCTGTCCGACGCCGAGGAGGTCCTGGCTTCGATCGAGCAACGGGACGGGGTCTCGTTCTCCGTCCTCATCCCGAACGGTCGGGGGCTGGAAAGGGCACTCGGACTGCGCGACCGTTTCGACGAGGCCAACTTCTTCCTCTCGGCCTCCGAGACCCACAATCGCGAGAACGTCAACCGAACGATCGAGGAGTCGCTGTCCGAGCTGGAGCAGGTGATCCCGGAGGCCCGAGCGGAGGGCTTGAGGTGCGAGGGAGTGATTTCGACCTCGTTCGGCTGCCCCTACGAGGGACGGGTCGATCCGGGCGCAGTGATCGGGATCGCCGAGAGGCTCGCGGCCGCCGGTTGCGAAGAGGTCGGCTTCGGTGACACGACCGGAATGGCCAATCCGGCCCAGGTCGGGGCCTTCTTCGGCGAGGCCACGGAGCGACTCCCCGGAGTCGAGTTGACCGCCCACTTCCACAACACCCGGGGACAGGGGCTCGCCAATGCATATGCATCCCTAGCGGCCGGGGTCACCTCGTTCGAGTCGAGTTTCGGCGAGCTCGGAGGCTGCCCCGTACCGCCAGGCAGCGTAGGCAACATCGCCACCGAAGACCTCGTCTCGATGTTCTCCGAGATGGGGGTGGAAACTGGGGTCGATCTGGGTCGGTTGGTCGAAGCGTCGGCCGCAGCGCAGGAGGTGCTCGGGCGGACACTCGGCTCTCACGTGCTGAAGGCCGGGCCGGTACGGTGGCAGACGTGAGTGACGGGGAGATGAAGAGCGACCGCTTCCGGGCTGCTGCCGAGGCGAAGGACTTCGAGGCCGGGCAGGCCCTCTTCTCCGAAGAGGTCACCTTCAGGAGTCCCTTCGTCCACAGCCCTTACGAGGGGCGGGATGGAGTCCTCTTCCTGCTCTCCAACGTGGCCCAGGTGTTCGAGGACTTCCGGTACGTGGCCCAGGTCGAGACTGGTGACACGGCGGTTCTGATGTTCGAGGCCCGGGTCGGGGACCGCGAACTCCAGGGGGTGGACATCCTCGTTTTCGGCGAGGGTGACCTGATCGAGGAGATGACCGTGATGGTCCGGCCGATGTCCGGCCTCGAGGCCCTCGGTACCGAGATGGGCAGGCGCCTCGAGGCCCAGGGCGTCGAGCCGGCCTGAGCCGTTAGGCTCCCGAACCGGCGGCCTGGTCCGCTCGTCTGACCAAACCGAAGGAAGGAGCGACATGGAGCTCGAGAAGGTTGGTGTTGCCGGATGCGGCCTGATGGGTCACGGGATCGCCCAGGCCTCGGCCGAGGCCGGTTACGAAGTGGTGGTCAGCGAGGTCTCTCAGGAAGCGCTCGACAAGGGGATCGGCAAGATCGAGAAGCAGCTCGCGAAGGGGGTCGAGAAGGGCAAGGTCGACCAGGCCGATGCCGACGCGGTCCTGGGCCGGATCCAGGGGACGCTCGACACCGGCGACTTCGCGGATTGCGACCTGGTGATCGAGGCAGTGACCGAAGATCTGCCGACCAAGCTGGAGCTCTGGAAGGAGCTCGACGGAATCGTCAAGGAGGATGCCTGCTTCGCCACCAACACCTCGTCGCTCCCGGTAGCCGAGCAGGCTGCGGCAACTGGCAGGCCGGGCCGCTTCCTCGGACTTCACTTCTTCAATCCCGTCCAGCGGATGCCGCTGCTCGAGGTGATCGAGGCCGACGACACCGAGACCGGGACGATGGAGGTCGGGGTCGGATTCGGGGAGAGCCTCGGCAAGACCGTGGTCGAGACCAAGGACAAGCCGGGCTTCATCGTCAACCGGCTCCTGGTTCCCTACCTGCTCGACGGCATCCGCGGGTACGAAGAGGGAATCGGTTCGGTCGAGGAGATTGATATCGCGATGAAGGCAGGCGCGGGCCATCCGATGGGACCGCTCACGCTCTGCGACGTGGTCGGCCTCGACACCCTCGCCTCGATTGCCGGAGTGATGTACGAGGCCTTCGGTGAGAGCCGTTTCGAGGCCCCGGCGACACTCCAGAAGCTCGTCGCCGACGGTCACTACGGGGTCAAGTCAGGTCGGGGCTTCTACGACTACTCGGGCGATGCGCCCGTTGCGGTCGACCCGGGTAGCTGAGGGTTGGGCAAGCCCGATTTCGAACAGGCGCTCGAAGCCGCCCTCGCGGGCGGACCGGCCCGCCACCACGAAAAGACCGAATCCCAGGGAAAGCTCCCGGTGCGCGAGAGGGTTGAGGCCCTGCTCGACCCGGACTCGTTCACCGAGGACGGCCTGCTCGCCCGCTGGGACTCGGAGGGCCTCGGTGCCGACGGGGTGGTCACCGGCATCGGAACGGTCGACGGACGCCCGGTTGCCCTGATGGCCAACGATCCGACCGTGAAGGCGGGCTCCTGGGGGCCCGGAACGGTCGAGAAGATACTCCGGATTCAGGAGCGGGCACTCGCGCTCGAGATACCGATGCTGTACCTGGTCGATTCGGCCGGGGCGAGGATCACCGATCAGGTCCAGATGTTCCCGGGTCGACGCGGCGCTGGCCGGATCTTTTTCAACCAGGTGAGGATGTCCGGCAGGGTTCCCCAGATCTGCCTGCTCTTCGGGCCGAGTGCGGCAGGGGGTGCGTACATCCCGGCTTTCTGTGACGTGGTCGTGATGCGGGAGGGGAATGCCTCGATGTACCTCGGTTCCCCCAGGATGGCCGAGATGGTGATCGGCGAGCAGGTGACCCTCGAGGAGATGGGAGGGGCCTCGATGCATACGTCGGTCTCGGGCTGCGGCCACTTCCTTGCCCCGAGCGACGAGGCGGCGATCGAGATCGGTCGCCGCTACCTCTCCTACATGCCGACCAGCTGGCGGGACCGGACCCCGGCTGCCGAGCCGGTCGCCCCTTCATCGGATCGCCCGATCGCCGAAATCATCCCCGAAGACGAGAACGTGCCGTTCGACATGGGGGATCTGATCGACGTGCTGGTGGACGGCGACTCGCTCCTCGAGGTCCAGGCCGACTGGGCGGGGGAGCTGATCACCGCACTGGCCCGGCTCGATGGCCAGGCGATCGGGATCGTTGCGAGCCAGCCCGCTGAGAAAGGGGGGGTCCTGTTCGTCGACTCCTCCGACAAGGCGGCCCGGTTCATTCGGACCTGCAATGCCTTCAACATTCCCCTCCTCTTCCTCGCCGACGTGCCCGGCTTCATGATCGGGACAGCGGTCGAAAGGCAGGGAATCATCCGTCACGGGGCCGGGATGATCTCGGCCGTGGCCGAGGCGACCGTCCCCAAGATCTCGGTCGTGGTCAGGAAGGCTTACGGGGCGGGCCTCTACGCGATGGCCGGCCCGGCCTTCGACCCCGACTGCTGCATCGCCCTTCCGAATGCCTCGATCGCGGTGATGGGACCCCAGGCTGCCGTCAACGCCGTCTTCTACAACCAGATCCAGGAAGTCCCGGAAGGCCCCGAGAGGGAGGCGTTCATCGAGGAGAAACGCGAGGAGTACCGGGAAGGGGTGGACCTGCTGAAGCTCGCATCAGAGCTGGTCGTCGACTCCATCGTCGATCCCGATGGGTTGCGCCAGGAACTGATCCGAAGGTTCGGGGCGATCGAGGCCGCCGGAGGACGGGACCGCTACTTCTCTGAACGCCATAACCCGATCAGCCCGGGTTAGGCGAACGGGGATTCGTCAGCCGGTTCGCCCGGCGAGGTCGGCGAAGAAATCGAGGCTGGTCGGGTTCGCCAGTGAGTCGGGACTCGCCGCTTCGGAAGGCGGGGTCCCGGTGAGGATCCTCTTGACCGGCACCTCCAGGACCTTGCCGCTGAGCGTCCTGGGTACCTCTTCGATCGCGACCACCTCGTCCGGTACGTGCCGGGGTGAGCATCGTTCACGGATCGCCTTCTTCAGGCGCTCCCCGAGCTCGGGAGAAGGGCCATCGTCACCCTCGGGCACCACGAAGAGCATCATCCATCCCTCCGTGCCTTCCTTCGGCAGGTCGACGACCAGCGCGTCGGACACGCCGGGCTGGTCGAGCACCACTCGGTAGATCTCGCTGGTACCCATCCGGATACCGCCGCGGTTGATCGTCGAATCCGAGCGACCGTAGATGATCGCCGTCCCCCTCTCGGTCAGCTCGATCCAGTCCCCGTGGCGCCAGATGCCCGGGTAATGGTCGAAGTAGCTCTCCCGGAGGCGAGTTCCGTCCTCATCTCCCCAGAGGAACAGGGGCATCGACGGCATCGGCTCGGTCAGGACGAGCTCCCCGACCTCGCCGACCACCGGGTTGCCCTCCTCGTCCCAGGCTTCGACCGCGGCCCCGAGTGCCCGGCCCTGGAGCTCGCCCCGGAAGACGGGGAGGGTCGGTACTCCCCCCACGAAGGCCGTGCACAGGTCGGTCCCGCCACTGGTCGAGAACAGCCAGACGTCGTCGCCCAGTTCCCGGTAGATCCAGTCGAAGGCTTCGGGGGAGAGGGGTGAACCGGTCGAGCCGACCGAGCGCAGCCGGGTGAGGTCCCGGCCCTCGGCCGGATGGAGGTCGTCCTTCATGCAGGCCGAGATGAAGGCGGCCGAAGTCCCGAAGCAGGTCACCCCGGTTTCGGCCGCCAGGTCCCACAGGGCCCCCATGTCCGGGTAGCCAGGGCTCCCGTCGTAGAGGACGATTCCGGCCCCGGTCAGTAGGCAGGACACGAGGAAGTTCCACATCATCCAGCCGGTCGTCGTGAACCAGAAGATCCTGTCCTCCGGCCCGGCATCGAGGTGCAGGTGCATCTTCTTCAGGTGCTCGAGGAGGATTCCGCCCTGTCCCTGGACGATCGCCTTGGGCAGGCCCGTCGTGCCCGACGAATAGAGGACCCAGAGCGGGTGCGAGAAGGGGACTCGCTCGAAGGCGAGCGGACCGTCCGGTGGGAGGCCCAGGCTTTCTTCCCAGGCGACCGCATTGCCCGTCTCGGGCAGCTGGCCACTCGAGCCGGGCCCCGGTACGACTACGACCCGCTCGAGGGAGGGCATCGAGGCGGCCACCTCGACCACCTCTTCTCGCCGGTCGAAGTCCCTGCCCCCGTAGCGGTACCCGTCGGCCGCGATCAACACGACCGGTTCGACCTGGGCGAAGCGGTCGCGGACGGCTCCCGTCCCGAACTCGGGCGAGCAGCTCGACCAGATCGCACCGATCGATGCCGTTGCGAGGAAGGAGACCACCGTCTCGATCGAGTTGGGCAGGTAGGCGACCACCCGGTCCCCCTTCGCCACCCCGAGTCGGTGGAGTCCCTCTGCTGCCCCGGCAACCCTGCTTTCGAGCTCACCCCAGG
>VEQW01000055.1 GCA_018883025.1 Solirubrobacterales bacterium
GGCCACCAGGTCGACGATCTCCCTCATGATCCCGTTGATGTCGAAATCCTTCGGCGTGTAGACCCCCGCCACGCCCTTCTCCTGGAGGAATTCAGCGTCTTCAGGGGGAATGATCCCCCCGGCGACCACTGGAATCTCGACCCCGGCCGACTCGAGGCGCTCGACGACCTCGGGAACGAGCTCCAGGTGGGAGCCGGAAAGGATCGAGAGTCCGACCACGTCGACGTCTTCCTGGACGGCCGATTCGGCGATCTGCTCAGGTGTGAGCCTGATCCCCTGGTAGACGACTTCCATGCCGACATCGCGTGCTCTCAGGGCAATCTGCTCGGAGCCATTCGAGTGGCCGTCGAGTCCCGGTTTGCCGACCAGGATCCGAATCCTGTGTCCTATCTCGTCCGAGACCTCGTCCACACGGCGCCTGACCTCCTCGATGTCCTCCCGATCGGCACTCGGGCCGGCCGCACCGACTCCGGTCGGTCCGCGGTAGGCACCGAAGACCTCCCTGAGGGTCTCGGCCCACTCTCCGGTCGTGGCACCGGCCCGCGCCGCCTCGATCGTCGCCGGCATGATGTTCTCGTCCTCGGAGGCGGCCGCGCGTGCGACCTCGGCAAGCGCCTGCTCGACGGCTGCTTCGTCACGGTCGGCCTTCCACTGCTCGAGGGCTTCGACCCGCTCGCGCTCGACCTCGGGGTCGGGCTTCATGATCCCGCCGTCCGAGCTGGCGGTGAGTGGTGAGTCCTCGGTCTCGGTGTAGGAGTTGAGTCCGACCACCTTCTGGTCCCCGGCCTCGATCCGCGCCACCCGGTCGCGGTGGGATTCGACCAAGCGGGCCTTCATGTAGGGCACCGCTGCGACGGCCCCGCCCTTTTCCTCGATCACGGCCATCTCGTCCCGGGCGCCCTCGATCAACTCCTCGACCAGGCCCTCCATGACGACCGAGCCCTCGAAGATGTCCGGGTACTCGAGGATGTCGGTCTCGAAGGCAAGGATCTGCTGGATCCGGAGGCTCCACTGCTGGTCCCAGGGGCGGGGAAGGCCCATCGCCTCGTTCCAGGCCGGCAGCTGAAGGGCCCTCGCCCTGGCATCGCGGGCGAGGATCACGGCAAGGGCCTCGACCACGATCCGCTGGACGTTGTTCTCGGGCTGGGCCTCGGTGAGGCCCAGCGAGTTGACCTGGACCCCGTACCGGAACCGGAGCATCTTCGGGTCCTCGACGCCGTAGCGTTCCCGGCCGATCTCGGTCCAGAGCCGACCCATTGCCTTGAGCTTCGCCACTTCCTCGACGAACCGGATCCCGGCGTTCACGAAGAACGAGATCCGACCGAAGACCTTGGGGAAGTCTTCCTCCGCCACCTGTCCGCGCTTCTTGACCTCGTCGAGCACGGCGATCGCGTTTGAGAGCGCGTAGGCGATCTCCTGGACCGGGGTGGCCCCGGCTTCCTGAAGGTGGTAGGAGCAGATGTTGATCGGGTTCCAGGCCGGAACTTCGTTCACCGAAAAGGCGACCATGTCGGCGATCAGGCGCATCGACGGCTCGGGCGGAAAGGCGTAGGTGCCTCGGGAGAGGTATTCCTTGATGATGTCGTTCTGGGTGGTGCCGGTCAGCTCCGCTCGGTCCACTCCCGATTCCTCGGCCGCTGCCACGTAGAGCCCCAGCATCCAGGCTGCAACTGCATTGATGGTCATCGAAGTGTTCATCTCGCCGAGTGGGATCCCCTCCATCAGGGTCTCCATGTCGCCGAGGTGGGCGACCGAGACGCCGACCTTGCCGACCTCCCCGCGTGAGAGAGGGTGGTCGGGGTCGTACCCGGTCTGGGTCGGAAGGTCGAAGGCGACCGAGAGGCCGGTCTGGCCCTTGGCCAGGTTCGACCTGTAGAGCTCGTTCGAGCGCCGGGCATCGGAGTGCCCGGCGTAGGTGCGCATCACCCAGGGCCGGTCGGGCTGGTCGAGCCTGTGCATTCCGTCCTCGGCCATGCCGGAAAGATACCCGTAGCCGGCTTTTGGTCGCTTCGGCAGATTCCCTTACAGGAAAGGTCCCGACGCACCGTTCGGGCCTTCCCTGTGTTTAGGTAGCCGAGTGACCGTGAACGATCCAACGCATCCCGCCGCTCCAGGCCCCTCCCACAGCCATTCGGCTGGGCGTATCGCGCTCGTGGCGGCCCTGGTCGTCGGCCTGCTGATCGCAGCCCTCGGGCCCGCCGTGGCTCGTAGCGAGGCCGCGGCAACGCTCTCGATCTACAAGAACGCCCTCGACACTTCGGCAAAGCGCTCCCAGATCTTCCGCTACGGCTCCGAGGGCCAGTGCAAGCGGGGCAAGGCGAGCAAGGCGTTCAGGTTCTCGCTCGGCAAGCAGACCCGGGAGTGTTTCTTCCGGCTCCCGGCCGTCGGACGGTCGGTCGAGGTCTCCGCGGTCGGGGTCCTCTTCGACTCGACCCCGGAGAAGGTGATTGGCCGGACCTATCTGGCGGTCTCGACCCGACAGACCGGCAATGGTTCCCGGTACCAGCTCGCGGTCTTTCCCTCGCAACGGAAGTGGGAGCTGAGAAAGGTCGAGCCGAACGGTGCGATCGAGTACCTGGCAACGGGAAAGAACCAGAAGGAGATCAAGGGTCCCGGGCAGTCGAACCGGATCCTCCTCCGCTCGTTCAACGGGGTCAAGGGCCAGCCATCGACCACGGCCCGGTTGGTCGCCCGGATCAACGGCAAGCGAGTGGTCGTCTTCAACGATGCCCGTGGCCTTCAGCTGACCGGTCGGATCACCTCTTTTTCGATCGGCTCACCGCTCTTCGCCACCGGTGCTGCCGGGAGCTTCCGCGAGGTAGACGTCCGTATCCCGGACCCGTTCTAGGGGGCGACGGCCGGCTCAGGCCGAGTCGGCGGCCCGCCGGGCGAAACTGCCGGCGACCGGCGTGTTCCACGACGGCAGGAGCGGCTTGTCGTAAAAAGTGATGATCTCGGTCCGGATCGCCGAGATCTCGTCCGAGAACCAGTAGTCCTGGAAGTCCTCCTTCCGTTTCCAGACGGAGACCTGGCGGAAGAGGAGCGGGTCGTCGATCGACCGGTAGATCCACCAGTCGAGAACCCCGTAATCACCGGCAAGCTCGGCTGCCGGAAACCAGAGGTCGATCCATTCCTGTGCCCGGAACGGGGTCAGGTGCCAGTTGAGCTCGCAGATCTGATTCATCGTGTCGCCGGGTCCCCGCTCAGGCCCCTACCTCGGCCGTGATCGCTCCGGGACCATCCTCTTCCTGGCCCGATGTTTGGTCCTCGGCTCCGACCATGATCGCGATCTTCCCGAGGTGGCGGTTCTCGTGGAGCATCTGGTGGGCCTCCGGGACTCCGTCGAAGCCCATCGTCTGCCACAGCACCGGGCGGATCTTGCCTTCGGCCATCAGCTGGTTTGCCTTCATGCACTCGTAAGCGTTTGCGAAGTGCGAGCCGATGATCTCCTTCTGCTTCATCCAGAGGTACCGGACGTCGAAGTCGAGCTCGTATCCCGAGGTCGCCCCACAGATGATCACCTTGCCGAACGGCTTGACGGTGAAGACCGAGGTGGGGAAGGTGGCCTTGCCTACGTGCTCGAAGACGATGTCGGGCGGATCGCCGAGGATCTCCTTGACCCGCTTGGCGAAGGCCCTGGTAACACCGAAGCGCTCCTTCTCCTCCTCGGGGGTCTCGTCGCCCCGCCTCATCATCCCGGCGTACTCGTTTCGGTCGATGTAGTCGACTGCACCGAGCTGCTTGACCAGTTCGCCCTTCTCCGGGGAGGAGACGATCCCGACCGCGTTCGCGCCGGCGGCCTTGCAGAGCTGGACGGCGAAGACGCCCAGGCCTCCCGCTGCACCCCAGATGAGAACGTTGTCACCCGCCTGGATGTTGCCCCTGGTCATCAGCATCCGGTAGGCGGTGAAGTAGGTGAGCCCGTAGGAAGATGCATCCACCCAGGAAAGGTTCTTCGGCTTCGGCAGGAGCTGCTGGGCCTGGACCTTCGTGAACTGGGCGAAGGAACCCCAGGTCGTCTCGTAACCCCAGATCCTCTGACTCGGTGCAGCCATCGGGTCGAGGCCATGTACCTCGACATCCTCGTAGGACGCCTGGTTGCAGTGGATCACGACCTCGTCACCGGGCTTCCACCTGGTGACCCCGTCACCGACCTTCCAGACGATCCCCGATGCATCCGAGCCCCCGATGTGGTGGCCGAACTCCGGGTGGTCGCCGTAGCCGAACACCGAGACCGGTTGTCCGAGGGCAGCCCAGACGTTGTTGAAGTTGACCCCAGCGGCCATCACCCGGACGATTACTTCGAAGGCACCGGGTTCGGGCGTCTCGATCTCCTCGAGCTGGAAGGCCTCGTTCGGCTCACCCTCCGTCTCGGGCCGGATCACCCAGGCCGCCATCTTTTCCGGCAGGTCACCGATTTCGGCGTCCACGGTGCTCACTTCCTGAAGGTCAATCGCCACGCTGCTCCTCTCGGTCTTCGATCGATCCGGGCGGTCCGAACCTTACCTGCGCAGGTCGGCTCGGTGAGGCCTGGTCCCGGGCCTCCCTCAGGGCGTGAGGACCGAGGTGCCGGACGAGACCCGGCTCGGTCCGACCGAGAGCAGGGCTGACTGCTCGGCCGCCGGAGAGGCTAGGCGGTAGATCCCGGTCGGAAGGGCCAGCTGGAAGGAAGTCGTACCGGTCCCGGGTATCCGGCTCGACTTCTCGACCGGACCCTCGATCACGAGTGCAACCGGTCGGCCGACCTGGTTGGCGATCCTGAAGTCGACGGTCGCCTCGCGCACCTGTGGGGCCTGGCCGATCTGGGCGTTTTCGTTCTGGTTGAGGTTGATCGGTCGCTGGCCCGGGACACCGATCCGCTCGGGCGTGACCAGTACGGCGCCTTCCGACAGGTAGACGCTGACCGTGGTCGGAACCGGGGGCCGGGGAAGGTTCTCCCGGGTCTCGGCTGCGCAGCCGAGAGTGGTCAGCGCGAGCCCGGCAACTGCGATGCAGCCAGCCAGCCCCCACCTCCTTCCAGAGGCAGGGAATGCCTTGAAGCGTCCTCCCGGGCGAGTCGACCGGACCTCCACCCGGGTGAATCTACCCGACCCCCGACCGGTCAACCGGTCCACACCGAACGCCTCGCTCCGACTTCGAGGTCGAGCCGGGTCTGGATCCGGGAACGGACTTCCTCGGCGAGCTCCTGCACCGCGGCCGGATCTCCCCTGAGTCCGGCAGGAAAGTCCTCCGGCCGGATCGGCTCCATGAAGCAGATCTTGAACTTGGCGGGCAGGTACATGAGGGCTGCGGCCAGCCCAAAGTGGGGGAAGGTCGGGGTCAAGGGAAAATAGATCAGCCCGGTCAGCTTCTCCAGAGCACGGAAGTGGGCAAAGATCGGCATCGACTCCTCGGCACCGATCACCGCGACGGGCACGATCGGAACATCGGCCCGGGCGGCCGTCCTTACGAAGCCTCCACGGCCGAAGCGACGCAGTCGGTACTTCTGCCAGGCGAGCTTCCTGCTCCCTTTCTGTCCCTCGGGGAAGACGATCGCCAGTCGCCCCTCGTCGTGCAGGAGTCGCTGGGCGTTCTCCGGGTGGGCCGGGACGAGTCCCATGCGGGCTGCCAGCATCGAGACGCCTGGGTATCCCTTGAACCAGTGCTCGACCAGCATGTAGAGGGCCCTCGGGTTCGGATGCTCGTTCCGGATCGCCTGCATGACCATCGGGGCATCCGGAGGGAGCGCTCCGGAATGGTTGGATACCAGTAGGGCACCCCCCTCCGAGGGCACGTTCCCGATGCCTTCGACCTCGACCCTGAACCAGTGCCGGTAGTAGAAGTCGAGAAGCGGTTCGACCCGGGATACGAAAGCCTCGGAACGGCCCCAGTCGTCGAAGTCACGTCCCTCCTCGACCGCAGGAAGGAGGTCCCGGATCGCCTCGATCGCATCCTCGTCGGGGAGTCGTTCCGATGGGGGCGCCCCCGACCCATTCGGCCCCACGACCGGGGGATCCTCACCACGAGCGGGCGCACCAGGCCCCCCGAACAGCTGACTCGACTCACCGAAGGCACCTCCGCCCAGACCCCGGCTGACTCGACCGCGAGGCTCCTCTCCTGTTCCTTCGTCGCTCAGGGGAGGTCCTCGACGGCAGCCGGAAAGGGGAGGTCGACCACTTCGGTCCGGACGGGGCCTCCATCGGTTGAGGCTTCGACCAGGTCCCCCGGGGATGCCTCCTTCCTCACCACGGCCAGGCCGATCCAGCCCTCGGCGGGTGAGAGGACGACAGAAGCGACCTTCCCGAGTTCGCGCTCGCCGTCGGTCAGCTCAGTGCCTGTCTGAACTTCCTCAGCGAACCTGAGACCCCTGAGGAACCGGTTCGGCCTCCCCTTGTAGTGGAGCCGTGCAACCGGCTCCTGGCCGATGTAGCAGCCCTTTTCGAAGGAGACCGCCCGCTCGACGATCCCGGCCTCGGCCGGCATCGTCTGGGTGCCGATCTCCCTGCCGAGGCGTGGCCTGCCAGCCTCGACCCGGAGGATCTCCGCTGCCTCCGGGCTGACCTTCTGGACCCCGAGGCCGTCGAGCTCGCTCACGACCTCCGCGAGGCCGTCCTCCGGGACCACCAGGTCGACTCCCCGGTCGGTAGCGATCGCCAGGCACTCGTGCCCACCCAACCGCATCGTCCCGGTTGCGCCCTCGCCACCCCGCGGGGCATCCGTCAAGGTCACGGTCGCAGGCCCGAGGAGTGCGAGCGCCTCCCGTTCAATGGGGTCGACCTCGACATCCCGTCCGATCCGGTACCCATCGAGGTGGGAGGCAAGTCGATCGGCGGCCGAGGGCTCGCAATCGATGAGGAACCGGTCGGCCTCGGTCCGGGTGACCCGCATGTCCGCCTGGATCCGACCCTTGCGATCGAGCAGCGCGGCGTAAGTCGAGCGCCCGACCTCGAGCGCCTCGACCTCGTTGGTCACCTGGCTCTGGAGGTATTCGGCCGAATCCGGGCCCGTTACCTCGATCCAGGAGCGGTCGAGGGTCACCTGGCCCACCTCTTCCCGCACCTGGCGGTACTCGGCATCGATCTCCGGGGCAGCGGACTCCATCCGGCCCGATTCTACGGTGGGGCCGGTAGCGCTACGCTTCGCTCATGCCGCTCGCCGCAGATTTCAGGGAGATCGTCGAGTCGCTGCCGGCCGACTGGACCGACCTCGAGGTCGACTTCCGACTCGACGACGAGAGCCGATACATCGATGCCTCGGTCGAGATGACCCTGGTAAACGCGAAGCCTTATTCCGAGGCCGACTGGCACTGGAGGGTTGCGGTCGCGAACGGGTTCGGCCATGCGGCCGCTCCCGAGACCGTCCTCGGCCTTTTCGAGCGGATGGACGCTGCCGGATACACCGGCCAGCTTCGGGTGGTCGAGGTGCGGGAGGGGCGTGTAGAGGTCGTCCAGATGTGGGGCAGGCCCGAGAGCGTCCGCGAGGAGTTCCGGGTCCGGCGATCCCAGTAGGGGCGAAGTGGCCCGAATAGCCGTCCTCGTACCGGACCTGATGCTTTCCAGTCGGATGGTCGAGCCGCTTCGGGCGGCGGGGTACGAGGTGGTCACCGGATCCCTTCCCGAAGTGGCCGAGGACGCGGACCTCTTGGTCTGTGACCTCGATTCGGTCGATCCGGTCGAGGTTGCCTCGCTCGGCCTTCCATCGATTGGATTCCACTCCCACCTCGACAGGGAAACCGGCGAAAAGGGCCGTTCGGCAGGTCTCGGTTTGGTCGTCCCGCGTTCGAGGGCCGCCAGGGAGCTACCCGAGCTCGTCGCCTCCCTCCTGGAGTCCTGACCAGGGGTCGATCCGGCTTCCGACCGCGAGTTGGGCGGGGTTGGCAGGCATACCGCGTCGTTCACGGCTACACTTCTGCCGTCCGTCGACCGGCGGGCGGAATCGAACGAGACGGAGGGCTTGGGTTAATGCAGGATCGCGGAATCGCCGCCTACATCGCGGAATTGGTAGGGACCTTCTTCCTGGTGTTCTTCATCACCACGATCGGGGTTCTCTTCATCTCGGTCGGTGAGTCGGCGCAGTTCGGCTCCGATTACGCGGTCGTCGGCCTGGTAGTCGCCTTCGTCCTCACCTCGTTGATCATCGGGATCGGCATCGCCTCGGGTGGGCACTTCAACCCGGCGATCACCTTCGGTGCCGCCCTGATGAGGAAGATCGCGCCGATCGACGCCGTGATCTACATCCTCGCCCAGCTTTCAGGTGGTGTCCTCGGAGCCCTCCTGACGAAGGCCCTCCTCGAGGACGAGGGTCGGGCCTCGGACTATGGCGCGGCCACGATCAGCCCGCTGCTCAGCGGAGCGTTCCCCGGTTTCGTGGTCGAGACGCTCGGCGCCTTCCTGCTCGTACTGGCAGTGCTTGCGGTCGCACTCGGCAGCAAGGCCAAGAAGGAGTGGGCTCCACTGGCCATCGGGCTCACGCTCGGCGCCGTGATCATGATCTTCGGCCCGCTGACCGGAGCATCGGTCAACCCGGCCAGGTGGTTCGGGCCGGCGCTGGTATCCGGTGAGTTCTCGGACTCCTGGGTCTACATCTTCGCCCCGCTGGTCGGTGCGGCTCTCGCCTTCGTGATGTACAGGTTCGTCATCGAGAAGAGCGACGCTTCCGCTGAGACGGGCGTGGCGCCCGGCACCCAGGAGTAGGAGGGTGGGGGGATCCGGGTGATCCGGATTCCCCGTCCTTCGACCCCCGCCCCTCTCGGGCCATAGAACGATGCGCCGGGTCACCTTCTCGCGCAACTACACCGTCTCGCTTTCGCGGTCGTGCCAGTGCTACTGCAAGTACTGCGCCTTCGCGACCCACAGGCCCCACCTCCATCCCCCCGACGATGTCGAGCGGATGCTCGACGATGCAGTCAAGCGGAGGGCGAAGGAGCTCCTGGTCCTGACCGGAGAGCGACCCGAGGTCAATGCCGAGGTCGCAGCCCGTCTCGCTGACTGGGGCCACCCCGACTTCACCTCCTACGTCGCCTGGACCTGCGAGCGGGCGCTCGAGCGGGGACTTCTGCCGCATACGAACATCGGCGTCATCTCGCCCGAGGACATGGCCCGCCTCCGCGAAGTGACCGCATCACAGGGCCTGATGCTCGAATCCGTTTCCGAACGCCTGATGGAGACGGTGCATGCGGGGTCGCCGACCAAACACCCCGAATTCCGGCTCGCGACGATCGAGGAGGGCGGGCGACAGAAGGTTCCCTTCACTTCGGGAATCCTCGTAGGCATCGGCGAGACAGTCGCGGAGAGGACGGCTTCGCTCGAGGCCCTGGCGAAGCTTCATGAGCGCTATGGGCACATCCAGGAAGTGATCATCCAGAACTTCGTACCCCACCCGGATTACTACGGTCGCGAGCCGGCTGAGATCGCTGCCCGGGAGTCGGACCGCCGTTGGGAAGCCGGTGGAAGCTCAGGCCTTTCCCATCCCGGCGAGGGAGAGTCGAGTGTCGCCCTGCCGGACTGGGCATGTCCGGTCTCGCCCGAAGACCTGATCGCTCTGGTCGCGCAGACTGCCGAGCTGATGCCGGGAGTAGGGATCCAGGTCCCACCGAACCTCTCGGAGTGGTGGCCCGAGCTGGTCGAGGCCGGTGCGACCGACCTCGGCGGGCTCTCCGCCAACGGGGACCACATCTCCCCGGAGCACCCGTTTCCCAGTCCGGTCGAGGCCCGAAGGGAGTTGCGCGAACGGGATATCGCTCTCTCGGAACGCCTCTGCGTCTACCCCGGGTACATGAATCGGGAGTGGGTGGATCCTGCCGTCTTCGACGTGATCGAGGAGCGCTACCGGACCTTCGTGCCTCGCAAGGGGCGCGGCAGCCTCGAGGGTGGCCTTCCGGACCCCGGCCTCGTCCGCGAGGCCATCTCGAAAGGCAGGGAGGGGGAGGAGCTCGACGAACTCGAGTTGACCGCACTCTTCTGCGAGACCCGACCCGATCCGGTCGAGGAGATCAGGCTCGCAGCGGACGCCCTCCGTTTCGAACTGGTTGGGGACACCGCGACCTTCGTCGTCAACCGGAACATCAACTTCACCAACATCTGCACGGTCGGCTGTGCCTTTTGTGGCTTCGGCCAGTCCCGTCGCTCGCCTTCTGCCTACGAGGTGAGCGAGGCGGACTTCGTTGCCAGGATCGAGGAGGCGGTGGCCTTTGGCGCAACCGAGATCTGCCTCCAGGGT
>VEQW01000056.1 GCA_018883025.1 Solirubrobacterales bacterium
ATTCCGGTTCGAACCTGCTCGGTTACCTGCTGGCGATCGCCTCGATCCAGGGTGCGTTGAAGACGAATGCGGTCGTCGCCCTGGCCTTCCCCCTCGTCATCCTCGCCGTGCCGATCCTCGACACGGCCTTCGTCGTCGCCAAGCGGATCAAGTACGGACAGCCGATCTACCAGGCCGACCGATGGCACTTCCACCACAGGTTCGCCAATCTGGGGTTCTCCCAGCGACGGACCCTCGCCTACCTCTACGGCTGGACCATGGTCCTGGCGCTGCTGGCCCTGGCCCTGAGGTTCGTGCCCTACTCCGACGATCGTGGCAACTTCGACCCGATCTGGACGGCGATCATGGCGGCGGTCATCCTGTTGGCCGTAGTCGCGTCGGTCTACCTGGCGGTGGTGCTCGAGATCGTCAAGCGCCGGTCCCCGTCCGACCCGGAGGTCATCGAGGGCCCCCCGGACGGCCCCGATCCGTGACCCGGTTTTCGGCTCCACAGCGCCCTTAGTGCCGGTTGCCACCAGCTCCCCGTCTGGGGTCGGAGCGGCCTTCGTTCGGTTATAGTCGCTGGCCTTGCCTGCCCTCGCCACAAGAGATTCCGTGCCCGAGGAGGGCGGGAAGGCCGGGGGTCGCCTGACCGTCCTGGTCGCCAACGTCGACCTCCTGATCCTCGCGGTCGCCCTGCCGGTCTTCATCGCGCTCGGCGAGCCGGTCGCGTGGCTCGTCGCCGCGACCCTCTGGGTCGTCGCCAGGCTGATCTCGGCCTTCGCTGCTGCGAAGGCCAGGCAGAAGCTCGCCCAGGGCGAGCGGAACACCGCACTCGGCACCGTCGCGGCCACCTCGCTCGGTCGGGTCTGGCTGATCGCCATCGCGATCCTCGTCGCCGGGGTTATCGACCGCGACACAGGGCTCTACGCGGCCTTACTGCTGGTGATCCTCTTCACCGTCAACCTGGCCACCCGGGGGCTCGTCCACCTGATCGAATCGGACCGGAGTGCCTGAGGCCGACATGGCTACCGAAGCGGCAACCGTGACCGAGGTCGAAGCCGAGGAGGAGGGCAAGTCTTCCGGGGTCAAGGGCAAGGTCCTGATCGTCTTCGGCTTCTTCATCGCCGCGATCGTCACGGTCGGGGTGCTCTTCGACAGCGGCGTCTTCATGGAGGCCGGCAGCAAGAACGAGACCTTCCAGCCCCAGGAGGAGTTCCTGCTCCAGCCCTGGATCCCGATCTCCGTCTTCGGAATCGACATGTCGATCAACCGGGCCGTCTTCTACCTGCTGCTCGCCACGGCCCTGACCATCGCCGTCGTCCTCTGGATCGCCTCGAAGATGAAGGAGCGCCCCGGCCGGGTCCAGGCAGCGCTCGAGATGGCCTACGACGTGACCAAGACCGACATCACCGAGGGCAACATCGACGACGACCGGCTGGCGAAGAAGTGGTTCCCGTTCCTGGCGACCCTGTTCTTCTTCATCTTCTTCTCGAACATCATCGGCTACCTGCCGCTGCCGACCAACACCGCCCACCCGATCGACGTCTTCGGCATCTCGATTCCCTCATTCGCCCTCTATGCCGCGACGGCGAACATCTCGATCGCCCTGGTCTTGACCCTGGTCGTCTGGATCTCGTACCACTACGAGGGAGTCAGGGCCAAGGGAGCGATCCCCTACCTCAAGAGCTGGCTGCCTGCCGGCCTCGAGGACATGAACCCGTTCGGCAAGGGGGCGATCTTCGTGATCGAGGTCGTCTCACAGTTCGTCCGGCTGATCTCGCTCTCGGTGCGACTGTTCGCCAACATCCTCGCCGGGCACCTCCTGCTGCTCTTCATGGGCGGCGGGCTGGCCGTGCTCCTGGGGATTGCGGCCCTCGGGATCCTCACCTTCCCCCTCGCCTTCGCCTTCTTCATCTTCGAGGTGGTAATCGTCGCCACCCTGCAAGCCTTTATCTTCTCCATCCTGACTGCCATCTACATAGGCGGAGCAACCGCCGAAAGCCACTAACAAAGGAGCCCCAAGAACATGGATCCACTGCCCATAGCAGCGATTACCGATGACGGCATAACTGCCGCCGGAAAGGCGATAGCCCTGGGCATAGGCGCCGGACTGGGTTCGATCGGAGCCGGCATCGGAATCGGTTTCATCTTCGGCAAGGAGATCGAATCGGTCGCCCGCCAGCCGGAGCTGAAGAGCGAGCTGCAGTCGATCCGGTGGCTCGGCTTCGCACTGACCGAGGCCGTCGCCTTCTACACGTTCATCTTCGCCCTGATCGCCTTCTTCCTCTAGGCCATTGGAGGCAGTCTTGCCAAAGGCAATCGAAGCGCTGACGCCGCTCCTGGCGGCCGCCGAGGGCGGCTCCGAGGGTGGCGGCAGCTTCCTCGTCACCCCGAGCCTGGGGCTGATGATCTGGACGCTGATCGCGTTCGGGGTCACCTTCTGGGTGCTGAAGAAGTTCGCCTACCCGAAGATCGAGGAGGCCCTCGACAAGCGGGCAGCCCTCATCTCGGAGAGCCTCGACTCGGCCGAGCGCCAGAGGGTGGAAGCCGACAAGCTGCTGGCCGACTATCGCCAGCGCCTGGCCGAGGCCCGCGAGCAGGCCGACGAGATACTCGATCGGGCACGGAAGGCGGCCGAGACGACCAAGGCCAAGGCGGCGAGCGAGGGCCAGGCCAAGCGCGAGGAGCTGGTCGAGGCGGCACGGCGCGACATCGAGGGCGAGACGAGAAGGGCGCTCGACCAGATCCGCAAGGAGGTCGCCGACCTGACCGTCCTGGCCACCGAACGGGTGACCCGTCGCTCGCTCGACGAGGCGACCCAGAAGGAACTGGTCGAGGAGGCACTCAGGGAAGTCGACTTCTCGAGCCTCTCCGGGGAGTCGCGGAACAACTGATGGAATCGATCGCCCGGGTATATGCCGAGTCGCTCTTCGCGGTGGTACGCGAGAAGGGCTCGCTGGACACGGTCCGGGAGCAGCTCGGGCAGTTCGTCGAGGCGCTCAGGGAGAACCGGGACCTGGAGCTGTTCTTCTTCAGCCCCTACTTTTCGACCAAGGAGAAGCTCGAGGGGCTCGAGCTGACCCTGAGCGACGTCGACCCGGACCTGCTCAACTTCCTCGAGATGTTGATCGAGAAGCACCGGATGCCGGTCGTGTTCAGGATCGAGCGCCGGTTCGAGGAGCTCTGGAAACAGGAGAACGAGCGGATCGAGGTGACGGTCACGAGTGCATTCGAGCTCGATCCCGCGATTGCCGAGCAGGTCGGCGCCGAGGTCGAGCGCCAGACCGGTAAGTCGGTAGAGCTGACCAGCAGGGTCGACGATTCGATCGTCGGCGGGCTCGTCCTGCAGGTCGGGAACATGGTGCTCGACGCGAGCATCAGGAACAGCCTGGAGAAACTCCGCCAGAGCATCGCTCAGGCGGCCTAAGGAGGACTCGAGAAGAGATGCAGATAAAGCCAGATGAGATCGCCAGCATCCTGCGCCAGCGAATCGAGGGGATCGAGCCCGGAAGCGCCGACCTCTCCGAGGTCGGGACCGTGATCTCGGTTGCAGACGGAATCGCCCGGATCCACGGGCTCGACAACTGCATGGCGCTCGAGATGCTCGAGCTGCCGCACGGGGTGACCGGGCTCGCGCTCAACCTCGAGCAGGACAACGTCGGTGCAGTGCTGTTCGGCGACTGGGACAAGATCGTCGAGGGCGACACCGTCAAGCGGACCAACCGCCTGCTCGAGATCCCGGTCGGCGACCAGTTCCTCGGCCGGATGGTCGACCCGCTCGGCCGTCCGCTCGACGGCAAGGGCGACATTCCGGTGACCGAGACCCGCCCGGCGGAGTTCAAGGCACCCGGCGTGGTCAGCCGCCAGCCGGTCCGTGAGCCCCTCCAGACCGGGATCAAGGCGATCGACGCGATGATCCCGATCGGCCGTGGCCAGAGGGAGCTGATCATCGGGGACCGCCAGACCGGCAAGACAACGGTCGGCATCGACTCGATCATCAACAACCGTGACTCCGGGGTGGTCTCCGTCTACGTGGCGATCGGCCAGCGGATGTCGACGGTGGTCCAGGTACGGGAGGTCCTCGAGGCGAACGGCGCGATGGAGAACACGATCATCGTCGCCGCCCCCGCCGACGAGGCCGCGCCGATCAAGTTCATCGCGCCGTATGCCGGGACCGCGATGGCCGAGTACTTCCTCTACAAGGGTGACGCGGCGCTCTGCATCTATGACGACCTGACCAAGCACGCCTACGCCTACAGGCAGATGTCGCTGCTGCTCAGGCGTCCTCCCGGACGTGAGGCCTACCCGGGCGACGTCTTCTACCTCCACTCGCGGCTGCTCGAGCGGGCCGTAAAGCTGAGCGACGACCTCGGTGGTGGATCGCTGACGGCACTGCCGATCATCGAGACCCAGGCCAACGACGTCTCGGCCTACATCCCGACCAACGTCATCTCGATCACCGACGGCCAGATCTTCCTCGAGTCGGACCTGTTCAACTCGGGTGTCCGGCCGGCGATCAACGTCGGTATCTCGGTCTCCCGGGTCGGCGGCGACGCCCAGACCAAGGCGATGAAGAAGGTCGCTGGCAAGCTGAAGGGCGAGCTCTCCCAGTACCGGGACCTCGAGGCCTTCGCCCAGTTCGGATCCGAGCTCGATGCCGAGACCCAGAAGACGCTGGCCCGCGGCGAGCGCCTGGTCGAGATGCTCAAGCAGAACGAACGCGACGCCCTCTCGGTCGCCGACCAGGTCGCCTCGATCTACTCGGGAACGGGCGGCTACCTCGACCGGATCAAGACCGAGCGGGTCCAGGAGTTCCTCCAGGACCTGCTGGCCAGGCTGCGGACCGAGAAGGCCGACCTGCTCGACCGGATCAACGAGACCGGGGAGCTCTCCGACGAAGACCAGGAGGAGCTCGGCAAGGCGATCGGCGAATTCGTCGACGACTTCGGACCCGATTTCGACGAAGAGGGCGAGCCGCTGGCCGCCGGAGAGTCGGATCGGGTCGAGGAGGCCGGCGCCGAGGCTGCGGCCGACGAGCAGGAGGCCGAACCGGCCAACGCCTGACCCGGAAGGCAGCCGAACGGAAGATCCAATGGCAAACCGCAAGGAAGTCAAGAACCAGATCTCGAGCGTGAAGAACATCCGCCAGATCACCCGTGCCATGGAGATGGTCGCTGCGGCGAGGCTGAGGCGGGCGGAGGAGCGGATCTCCCACCTCCGCCCCTACGCCCAGTCGATGCGGAGGATGACCCGCAGGGCAGCTGCGGAGGCCGGTTACCTGCCCAAGGTCGCGATCCTCGAGGAGCGCGAGGAGGTAGGGACGGTGGCGATCCTCCTTGTAACGGGAGATCGCGGCTTGGCCGGTGCCTTCAACGCGAACATCCTCAGGGAGGGACTCCACCTTCGCGATTCCCTGGTCGAAGAGGGCAAGGAGGTCGTCTTCTACGCGGTCGGGCGAAGGGGAGATGGAGCCCTGACCTTCCGCAAGCAGAACCTCCTCAGGTCGTGGACCGGCTTCACCGACCGGCCCGGCTTCACCGATGCCCGCTCGATCGGCGACACGCTCGGATCGGCCTACGTGGATGGCGAGATCGATCGGGTCGAGATCGTCTACAACCGCTACGTCTCGCCGCTCACCCAGTACGTCCATCGCCAGACGCTGCTTCCCGTCCAGCAGGCCGCCGTGGTCGGCGAGGGAGCCGAAGACGAGGCCTCCGCCGAGCCCGAAGGTGAGGTGGCTGCGGCTCATGCGAGGGCCTCCTGGGAATACGAGCCGGACCCCGAGGAACTTCTTGCAGCGCTGATCCCCGACTACCTGAACACTTCGATCTACCGAACCCTGCTCGAGTCGGCCGCCTCCGAGCTCGGTGCCCGAATGACCGCGATGCGCAGCGCGGCCGAGAATGCAGAGACGATGATCGACGACCTCACCCTGGAGATGAACAGGGTGAGACAGGCCGAGATAACCCAGGAGATCCTCGAGGTCGTCGGAGGCGCCGAGGCGCTCGGCTGAACCGCGACCCGATCCCAACCAAGCCAACCGAAGAGACCGGAGAAATGTCAGAGACCAACGGAAAGAACATCGGAAGCATCGAGGAGATCACCGGCGTCGTGGTCGACGCGATTTTCCCCGACCACCTGCCCGAGATCTACTCCGCAGTCGAGATTCAGGTCGACGAGACCGACGCGAGGGAGGGGCGGTCGCTCGTCTGCGAGGTGCAGCAGCACCTCGGCGACGATCGTGTCCGCACCGTCGCTATGGACGCGACAGACGGCCTCCAGCGTGGCGACCGGGTGGTCGACACCGGCGGCCCGATCACGGTCCCGGTCGGCGAGCAGACGCTCGGCCGGATCTTCAACCTGCTCGGCGAGCCGATCGATGGCGGCGCCCCCCTTCCCGACGACGTCGAGCGCTGGCCGATCCACCTGCCGTCCCCCGAGGCGACCGAGCTGACCCCGACCCAGGAGATCCTCGAGACCGGGATCAAGGTGGTCGACCTCCTGGCGCCCTACTCCAAGGGTGGAAAGATCGGTCTGTTCGGTGGCGCGGGCGTCGGCAAGACCGTCCTCATCCAGGAACTGATCCACAACATCGCCCGTGAGCACGGCGGCCTTTCGGCCTTCTGCGGAGTCGGTGAGCGGACCAGGGAGGGGACCGACCTCTACCTGGAGATGACCGAGTCCGGGGTGATCGACAAGACGATGATGGTCTTCGGCCAGATGAACGAACCGCCGGGAGCGAGGCTCAGGGTCGCCCTCTCGGGCCTGACCATGGCCGAGTACTTCCGTGAGTCGGGTGGCCAGGACGTACTCCTGTTCATCGACAACATCTTCCGGTTCGTCCAGGCCGGCTCCGAGGTTTCGGCGCTCCTCGGACGGATGCCCTCCGCCGTCGGCTACCAGCCGACCCTCGAGACCGAGATGGGTGAGCTGCAGGAGCGGATCACCTCGACCTCGAAGGGTTCGGTGACCTCGGTCCAGGCGATCTACGTTCCGGCCGACGACCTCACCGACCCGGCACCGGCATCGGTATTCGCACACCTCAACGCGACCACCGTCCTCTCGCGGGCGATCTCCGAGAAGGGGATCTACCCCGCGGTCGACCCGCTGGACTCGACCTCGACGATCCTCAAGCCGGACATCCTCGGCGAGGACCACTACCGGACGGCTACCGACGTCCAGGAGATCCTCCAGCGCTACAGCGAACTCCAGCAGATCATCGCGATCCTCGGGATCGACGAGCTGGCCGACGAGGACAAGGTCCTGGTCTACCGGGCGAGGAAGATCGAGCGGTTCCTCTCGCAGCCCTTCTTCGTCGCCGAGCAGTTCACCGGCCGGGCCGGGGAGTACGTGCCGGTGGCCGAGACGGTTCGGGGCTTCCGGATGATCCTCGACGGTGAACTCGACGACTACCCGGAGAGCGCCTTCTACATGAAGGGCGACATCGAACAGGTGATTGCCGAGGGCAAGGGCGGCTGATCCGGAGCCCTTGGCCGACCAGGCGACATTCGAAGTCGAAGTGCTGACCCCGGAAGGCGAGGTCTTCCGGGGCGACGCGGTCCAGCTGTCGACCCGGACGGTGGTCGGCGAGGTCGGGATCCTGGCCAACCACGTGCCGATCCTGGCCGGCCTGAAGCCGACCAGGCTCCGCCTCTACCTGCCTGACGGCGAACGGCGAGACTTCGCCCAGGCCCACGGGATGCTCCAGGTGTTCGGAAATCAGGCCGAGATCCTGGTCGAGGAGGCGATACCGGCCGGCGAGTTGGAGACTGCATCGCTCGAATCGGCCCTGGAAGATGCCCGGGCGAGGGAGGCCGACGAGTCTGCGGGCGAGGCCACTCGGGCGGTCGCTGCCAGGGACGTCGAACGAATCACCGCTTTCCTCGAGATCGCCCGCGAGAACTGACCGAGCCCGAGCTCCTTTCGCTTGCCCGGCGCCTGATCGCCTATGACACCTCACGGGAGGAGGGGGTGCACGAGGCATCCGGCTTCGTCAAGGGTTGGCTCGAGGCACGGGGCGTCGCCGTCGAGCAGGGCGAGTGCCGGGGACTCCCGGTCCTGACTGCGGAGGTCGGGGATCCCGGCGGGGAGACCCTGGTCCTCCATGGGCACCTCGACGTGGTCCCGGGTGCTCCCAGGCAGTTCGACCCCGAGGTCGAAGGTGACCGGCTCTACGGCCGGGGTGCCTACGACATGAAAGGGGCTCTCGCGGCGATGCTGGTCGCGTTTCCACCTCCCGACCGGGTACCGCCGGGGGTCCGGGTCCGGCTTGCGATCGTCGGGGACGAGGAATCCGAGGAAAGCGAGGACCGGGGCACCGACTACCTCGTCGGGAACGGGCTGGTCGGTGATTTCGCGATCACCGGGGAGCCGACCGACCTCCAGGTGGGGGTTGCGGCAAAGGGGGTGCTGGCCCTGCGGATCACGGTCGGCGGCCTCTCGGCCCACGGGTCGACCCCCTGGCTGGGGGAAAACGCGATCCTGGCTGCGATCGGGTTATTCCATGGCATCGAATCGCTACCGTTTGCGACCGAGGGTTCAGAGCACTTCACCCGTCCCTCGGTCAACCTGGGGAGGATCCGGGGTGGCGAGGCACTGAACCAGGTACCCGACAGGTGCGAGATCGACGTGGACATCAGATATCTGCCAGGCCAGGAGCCTGACGAGATCAGGCGACAGGTGGCCGGACTCGAGCCAGCGGAGATCGAGACGATCATCGAGCTGCCGCCGATCGCCGGTGGTACCGAGGATCGCTTCATCGGGGATCTCGCCCAGGCGATCGAAGGTTGCTCAGGCAGCCCGGCGACGACGGTCGGCCGCGATGGCGCGAGCGACGCGATCTCGTTCATCAGGGCCGGCATGCCGGCCGTCGAGTTCGGACCGGTCGGGGAGGGGCACCACGGACCCGAGGAATGGGTCTCGATCGAATCTCTCGAGCAGTACCGGAATGTGCTTTCGCGGTTCATCGCTGACTTTGCCAAAGGCGGATCGGCGCATCCGGCATGAGTGAGGAAGAGTTCGACGAGGAGGTTCGGCCCGCTCCGGACGAGCCCGAGACGGGGGAGAGCGGCCTCGACCCGAACACCGAGGAGCTCTTCGCCTTCTCGGCCGGCCTGGAGGACGGGCCGGAACTCGACCCCGTCTTCCGGGCGGCGCTCCTCGAAGCCTCCGAGAGTGCGACCGGCGAACACCCGGTCGAGCAGTCGACCGGGGAGTCGACCCTCGATCCGGTAACCGATGGGGAGGAGGTGCCAGGGGAGTCCGGTGAGCTGGAACCTGTACCGGCTGCCGAGCCAGTGACGGCCGAGACCGGGGAGATCGAAGACGATGCCCCCTCCGAGCACCGCGATGCCCCGGCGGTAACCGAGGAGCAGACAGCGATCCTCGCGGCATCCGCCAGAAGCGAGGTGCAACAGGCGATCGACTCGGCCAAGCAGACCGGCGAAGCCTGGGACCCGCCCCGCCCGCCGGTCTCCGGCGACTTCGAGGCACCTCCATCCAGGCCGCACTACTGGTGGAGATTCGGTCTCGCGACCGTGATCGTCGTGCTCGCCTTTGCGGGGGCGACCTCCGCTTCGATCCTTCGAACGGTCGACGACATCGCCGGCCAGTTGGCCGACCCCGGATTCGAGAAGCTCTCGGCCAAGATCCTTCCGCCGAGTGGAGGGGGCCCCCAGACGATCGCCCTGATCGGCTCGGACGTCCGGACGGGTGGCGGGGCGTCACCGGGTGACCCCGGACGCTCCGACACCACGATCCTCCTCCGGCTCGACCCGGAGTCGGATCAGATAGCGATGCTCTCGATCCCCCGGGACCTCAAGGTCGAGATCCCGGGGGTCGGAACCGACAAGTTCAACGCCGCCTACGCCTACGGCGGCACGAAGCTCACCCTCCAGACGATCCGGGAACTGACCGGGCTGGAGATCAACCATGTGATCAACGTCGACTTCCAGGGTTTCGCGATGGCGATCGACGCGATCGGGTGCGTCTTCGTCGACGTCGATCGCGACTACTACAACTCGAACGTCGGCAAGGCGGCATCCGAGATGTACGCCGAGATCGATATCGATCCCGGCTACCAGAAGCTCTGCGGACCGGACGCACTCGCCTACGCCCGCTACCGGCACACCGATACGGACCTGGTCCGGTCGTCGAGGCAGCAGGACCTGATCGGCGA
>VEQW01000004.1 GCA_018883025.1 Solirubrobacterales bacterium
ATTGGGACCCTGATCTGATAGGCGCCGAGGGGAAGTCCTTTCAGAACTGTCTTTCCCTGGCGCTGAACGGTCTTCCTCACCCTTCGCTGTCCTTTGGCCATTTCGCCAATCTGCCAGACCCGGATCCCAATACTCCGGTTCTTTGGAACGGCTCCGAGTCCCTTGGTCACGATCGTGAAAGAGCCGGTCTTCTTTGCGGCGTAAGCAGACCCAACTCCGCCTGCTAGTAGTAGGACAAACAGAAGACCCCCCACGACGGCGGCTCTCGCCGTTATCGGGATTGGTTGGCGCTCCACGTTTGCCAAGTTGCTCGCCTCCTTGCTAGGACTACTACCGTCTAATGGATCAGGTAGAAAAACATATCAGTGATGACAGTGCAATTTCTGTAATTGATTGCTGAGCTAGCCGGGGTCAGATCGGCGGACCCCTGCTTGGTCTTCGATTAGGTCCTTGGCGCTTCCCCAAACTTGTCATCTCCCACCCGTAAGCTTGGGCTACCGAATTTAGGTAGATGTCCAGCCTTCCGACACCGGCACTCACCAACCGCGAGATCGATGTGATCTGGCTCTTGAGCGACGGGGCCACCAATGACCAGATTGCGTTGGCCCTTGGCATCAGCCCTGAAACCGTTCAGCAGCACGTGAAGAGGATCAGGGACAAACTGGGGGCCCAGACACGGGCCCACGCGATAGCCCGTGCCCTTCACGACGGCATCCTCGATGAGTCGGCCGGCCGACGGGACGTGTTCGTCCACCAGGCGATCCGCGACGAGGCCGGAGAGGTAGTCGATTCCAGACTCGTCTACTTCACTCCAAATGCCGCCGAAGACCACCCGGACCTGAGAAAACACCAGGGGCAGCCGATGAGCTCCTGGTATCCGAACTACGCCGAGAGCGACATCTTTCGAAGCGTAGTCAGAGCGCTGCAGGGTGATGGGGAGACCTTCATCGATTCGGCGATCATCGAAGTTCCCTGGGCTCCGGGCTACAAGGCGATCGGGAGGGGTAAGCCGGTTGGCAACGACCGGGTCTTCCTGATCGCCGATGAATATCCGCAACCTGAAGGGTTCACCGAGCCGCCTCAGTAGTAGTGGAGCCAGCCGGGATCGAACCGGCGACCTCCTGCTTGCAAAGCAGGCGCTCTACCAACTGAGCTATGGCCCCAGGCGGCTCGCCGACGGGCGGCAGACCGGGGAGCGATTCTAGGGGCAGAGGGGACCCGAGAGGCTCAGTCGCCGAAGTCGAAATCCTTCGGTTCGCCCTGCTCGAACCAGAGCTCATCGGAAGCAGGAGCTTCCTCCAGGAAGTCGGGCGTCTCCTCCAGGGGACTCGCGGCATCCGGGTCGTCGAGCGGAGGCTCATCGGCCGATCCTTCCCCGGCCGGTGGTTCCGGGGCCTCTTCGACCTGCTCTTCCACCTCGATTTCTTCCTCTACGACTTCCGCGGCAGGCCCCGGGGTCGGCTCGGCTCCGAGTCCTTCCGACATCCCCGCACCGGGATCACCGAGTGCCTGGTCGAGTTCCTCGGAGAGCCGGCCCTCGCTGAGCAGGTCGAGCTCCTCTTCCTCGGCGATCGCTGCATCTACGTCGTAGTTCTCGGTCGGGTGGCCGGTCAGGTTGGCCCGCTCGGCCTCCAGCAGGTCGCTCGCGTCCGCCTCGTCACCCAGCTCGACAGGTTCGGGGGTCGGGGTCGGTGGAGCCTCGGGTTCCTCGGGCTCGGCAGCGGGTGGAGCTGGCTCGGGCGCTGCGGGCGCTTCCGGTTCCGGCGGGGGAGGTGCAGGCTCTTCGACCTCGACCGTCCCGGTCGCCTCCGCGAGGACTGCCTCGGCCTCCCCGGTATCGATCACCTGGGTCTCCTCGGCCTCTGCAACCTCGACCTCAGTGCCAGATTCCTCGCCTCCCGATTCGGGCTTCAGCACGGTGGTCGGTGGGGCATCCTCCGCCGCCGCCTCCTCGCCCGAGAACACCTTGTCGAGCTGGTCGCCCTCGCCGGCCGGGGCGGTGATCGAGGCACCTGGGACGTCGTCTTCGCCGGGACCGAAGGCCTCGGCCTCGGCCTTCTGGATCTCGTCCTCGCCGGCGCCCTGGCGCCGCTTGAGCTCTAGGTGCTCCTTGATCGCTTCGTCTAGCGTTCCCAAACTTTTCTCCGGGTCCCGGGTCCGACAAAACCTTCTAGCCGGGTGCCCTCGACTCCTCCCCCAACAGAGTAAGAGTTTTCCCGGTCCTCGTGGGGAGAGGGCCTCTCTGGTGGCAACCGAGGCCGTATCCTTCCCGGCGCGGGGCTATAGCTCAGTTGGTAGAGCGCCAGGATCGCACCCTGGAGGTCGCCGGTTCGACTCCGGCTAGCTCCATCCCTAGTCGCTCGCCCGCTTGCAGCCTTCGATCAAGGCCTCGCGGCTGAATTCGCCGAGGAGGTCGGGGGCGAGGCAGTTCGTCCCTTCCGGGGCCAGTCCGAGCGAGTCCGCGAGCCGTCCGACCACCTCCCCGGCGGTACCGCCCTCGGCCACTACCTGTTCCAGGGTGACCGAGCCGTGGCGCTTGGCCAGTCGATCACCGTCTGGACCCCGCATCAGCGGTAGGTGGAGCCATTCCTCGGGTGGAGTGAGCCCCAGCGTCCGGTAGAGCCAGATCTGGCGGGCGGTCGAGTCGAGCAGGTCCTCACCGCGGACCACCTCGGTCACCCGTTGGGCAGCATCATCGACCACCACGGCGAGGTTGTAGGCGTAGTCGCCATCGTTTCGTCGGACCACGAAGTCGTCGAGCACCACCTCGAGTTCACCGTGGATCACGTCCCTGAATGACACCCTGGCACCATCGGTCCGGACCCGGATGGCTGGGGGCCTGCCGGCCTGACGTCGCTCCTCACGCTCAGCATCGGTCAGGTCCCGACAGGTACCCGGATAGGCGTCGACGGGGAGCCTGGGGTCGCGGTGGGGTGCCGAAGCGGCCTCGCGAACCTCTTTCCGACTACAGAAGCATTGATAGAGGAGGCCCTGGTCGGAGAGGCCGTCGAGCGCCTCTGAATAGAGGGAATCCCTCCCGGACTGGCGGACGGGCTCACCGTCCCAGTCGAGGCCGATCGCCCGGAGCTCCCCCTCCTGGACGTCGATCCACTCCTCCTTGGCCCTGGTCGAGTCGAGGTCCTCGATCCGGAGCAGGAAGCTTCCCCCGGCCGAACGGGCCGATAGCCAGGCGACGAGCGCAGTCCTCAGGTTGCCGAGGTGGAGCTCCCCGGTGGGCGAGGGGGCGTAACGGCCGACCACCTCGGTCATCGGTTTCGCCAGTCACGGCTCGATCCCGCTTGGATCATCCCCGGATGGTCTCAGGACCCTCGGGCGGGGAGGGCGGCGATTCCTGACGGCGACCCCTTCCTGTGGGAGGATGCCGCCAGGGAGATGGAGGAGAGCACTGCTTCAGCCAGTCATGCGAAGCGGAACGTGTACGTCACGGCCGCGATCGCAGGTCTCGCCGGATTGCTGTTCGGCTACGACACCGGGATCATCGCCGGGGCCCTGCTCACGATCGAGTCCGATTTCAGCCTCGGCAGCTTCGAGGCGGGGATGGTCGTAGGGGCGGTCCCGGTAGGGGCCGTCTTCGGGGCCTGGTTCGCCAGCAGCCGGGCCGACAAGCTCGGCCGTCGGAAGCTCATCCTGGTCTCGGCTGCGGTCTTCATCATCGGGGCGCTCGGCTCGGCGGTTGCCGGCGGGGTTGGCCTTCTGGTCATCGCCAGGGTCGTGATCGGCCTGGCGATCGGGGTCGCCTCGGCGATCACCCCCGTCTACATAAGCGAGGTTGCCCCGCCCGACATCCGAGGCGGTCTGGTCACCTTCTTCCAGCTGGCGGTGACGATCGGGATCCTGGTCGCCTACCTGGTCGGCCTCGCCTTCACCGACGTCAACGAGGGCTGGCGCTGGATGCTCGGCCTGGGAGCCGTCCCGGCGCTGGTCATGGCTCTCGGGGTCCTCCGACTCCCGGAGAGCCCCCGCTGGCTCGTCATGCAGGGAGACACCGAGGGAGCCAGGGAAGCGCTCTCGACGATCCGGACCGGGGGTGGCGAGGCGATCAATGCCGAGGTGACCGAGATCCAGGGAGGCCTCGACACCGAAGAGTCCGGCAGCTGGCGGGACCTGCTCCAGCCGGTGGTCAAGGCAGCGCTCGTGGTCGGGATCGGCCTGGCGATCCTCCAGCAGATAACCGGGATCAACACCGTCATCTACTACGCGCCGACGATCATCCAGCAGGCCGGGATCAACTCGGACTCCTCGGCGATCCTGGCCTCGTTGGGCGTCGGGGTTATCAACGTGCTGATGACCGTCGTCGCCCTCCGCCTGCTGGATCGGGCCGGCCGCAGGACGCTCCTGTTCATCGGGGTCTCGGGAATGAGCTTTTCGCTCTTCCTGCTCGGGGCAGCGTTCCTCGGTTCGACCGGGACGGTCACCTCGGTGATCGCAATCCTGAGCTTGATGCTGTTCGTCTCCTCGTTCGCGATCTCGCTGGGACCGATCTTCTGGCTGCTGAACGCCGAGATCTACCCGCTGAACGTCCGGGGCAAGGCGGCATCGGCCGGGACGATGACCAACTGGTTCTTCAACTTCCTGGTCTCGCTCACCTTCCTGCCGCTGATCGACCTCCTGACCCAGAGCGGGGCGTTCTGGTTCTACGGCCTGATCGGCCTGGTGACGCTCTGGTTCTGCTGGCGGTTCGTCCCCGAGACCAAGGGCCGCTCCCTCGAACAGATCACGGCGGTGTTCCAGCGCCGGGTCGACGACCGGGACCGGAAGGCTGCCGGATCGCCGTAGGATCGTCGGGTGTCCGGCGAACCCCAACCAGAAGAGGCACCGGTCTCGATTCGCCCGTTCGAGCCGGGTGATGCCCCGGCGGTCCATCGCTGGTTCAACAACCCCGAGGCGGTCAAGACCCTGATGGAGGTCCGGGATTCCTTCTCCGAGGAGGACGCCCGGGGATGGACCGAGCGGGCGATGGACGATTCGGGCGAGGACCGGAAGTACGCGATTCAGGTCCCGGACCGGGAGGAGCCGGTCGGGTTCACCGCCCTCTACGGGCTGTTCCGCCAGACCGCCCCGGAGTTGGGGGCCCTGATCGGGGACGAAGTCAGGGGGAGGCGAGTCGGGCGATGGGCCGAGCGGCTGACGGTCGAGAGGGCCTTCAACGAGTTCGGGGCACATCGGGTCTACGGCCGGATCCCGGCCTTCAACGAGGCCGCGAAGAAGGCGGTCCGATCCCAGGGGTGGCGCCACGAGGGGACGATGGTCGGCCACATCGCAAGGGACGGCGAGCTGATCGACCTCGAGGTCTGGGGGGTCTCGCCCGAGCAGTTCTTCGAGGCGATCGCCCAGTGGTGAACCGGGCGACGGTCACCGAGGACGGCGGCAGGGCCTCCTCGGGGATCGATTTCTTCCGCTGCCCCGCCTTCCTCGAGGCCGAAGGCGTCACCCACACGATCGAGATCGGCGAGGGCAACGGGCGGATCACCGGGCCGCTGGTCGCCCGGGAGATCCCCGGTGGTGGCCTGGACGCCAGCTCGCCCTACGGCTACCCCGGTTTCTCGCTGGCCGACGTACCGGAGGGCCTGCCGCTGGACGTCGAGGCGATCGATTTTTCGGGGACTGGCCTCGTCTCGATCTTCATACGGCACTGCCTCGACCCCGAAGGTGAGCCACCACTCAGCGGGGCGACGCCCAGGAACATCTGCCTGATCGCCGACCCGGCCCTCCCGCCGAAGAGCCGGATGTCCGACCGCCAGCAGGTTAGGAAGAACGAGAAGAAGGGCTACTCGGTCCGGATCGTCCCGGGCGAGGAAGTCGCTCCGGGGGAGGTGGATGGCTTCACCCGGGTCTACACCGAGACGATGGAGCGAACCGGGGCTTCGGAGCGCTACTTCTTCGATGCCGATTACTTCCGCGGGCTGCTCGGCTCGGGAATGGCCTGGCTTGCGTTGGCCGAGGACGGCGACGGGGCGATCGCCGCCGGGTCATTGGTGGTCAACTCGGACGGCCTGCTCCACTACTACCTCTCGGGAACCGGCGATTCGCACCTTTCCGACTCACCGATGAAGAGCGTGCTGAGCGCACTGGTCGAGTTCTCGACCGATCGGGAGACCGCGCTCAACCTGGGCGGCGGGATCACCCCCGGCGACCGGCTGGAGGAGTTCAAGCGCGGCTTCGGGAACCGGGAGGTCCAGTGGTACACGCAGGAGATCATCTGCGATCCCGACGCCTACCGCGAGCTCTCCGAGGGCAAGGAGCCCGGGGACTACTTCCCGGCCTATCGGGCGCCGTAGGGCGCCTGCCTCAGGAGCCGACCTGCTCGGACTGGCCCTTGCCACCCCGCCAGGGTTGGGCCGCCCGCAGCGCACCGAGCACGGCCCGGGTGGCCGGGGCACGGTTCAGCGCGTAGAAGTGGATACCGGGAGCCCCACCGGCCAGCAGCTCGGCGGTCTGCTGGGCGGCATAGGCGACGCCCAGGTCGAACTCGGCACCGGGGTCGCCCTCGGCCGAGAGCATCGCCGACTCGAGTCCGACCGGGATCGATGACTGGCAGAGCTCGCAGATCCGCTTGGTGTGGGCGAAGCCGGTCACCGGGATCACTCCGGGGATGATCGGTACCTCGATCCCGGCAGCCCTCGCGGCGTCGACGAAGTCGAAGTAGACCCGGTTGTCGAAGAAGAGCTGGGTGACCAGGAACTCGGCTCCCGAGTCCACCTTGGTCTTCAGGTAAGCGAGGTCGGTCGCCAGGTCGGGGGCTTCGGGATGGACCTCGGGGAAGCAGGCACCACCGATCGCGAAGTCATAGTTCGAGGAGATGAAGGCGGCGAGCTCGGCGGCACTGCCGAAGCCCCCTTCCGGGCGGACGAAGTCCTCCTGGTCCCTCGGTGGGTCGCCCCTCAGGGCGAAGATGTTCTCGATCCCGATCGCCTGGAGCCGGTCGAGGGTGGCACCGAGGCCTTCGGCGTCCTCGCCGACGCAGCTCAGGTGGGCCATCACCTCGAGGCCGACCTCGTCCTTCAGCTGCTCGGTGATCGCGACCGTTCCCTCCCGGGTCGAGCCGCCGGCCCCGTAGGTGACCGAGACGAAGTCGAGGTCGAGCCCGGCAAGGTCACGGGCCGTGGCTAGGAGGTTCTCGCGTCCCTCGTCGGTCTTCGGGGGGAAGAACTCGACCGAGAAGACCGGCCTCCCATTGCCGATCATGTCCGGAATCCGCATCGAACAAGGGTAGAGCAGGTCCGGAATCAGTCCGGGGCGAGCCCCTCACCGGTAATCGTCAACCAGAAGGTCCTGGAGAGGATCTTCAGGTCGAGCAGGAAGGAGCGCCGGTCGACGTACTCGACGTCGAGCTCGATTCGCTCCTCCCAGGGGATCCCGGCCCGACCCTGGACCTGGGCCCAGCCGGTGATCCCGGGCAGGACTTCGAGCCGGCGGCGCTGGTGGGGGGTGTAGTCGACGACCTGGGCAGGGATGGTCGGCCGGGGGCCGACCAGGGCCATCTCGCCCCTGAGAACGTTGAACAGGTTCGGCAGTTCGTCGAGCGAGGTCCGCCTGAGCCATCTGCCGGTCCGGGTGACCCTGGGGTCGTCCCTCATCACGGCGGTGCCGATCCCGACCGGGTCCGAGCCCGGAACCATCGTCCTGAGCTTCAGCAGCTCGAACTCCTCGCCGTTTCTGCCGACCCTGGTCTGGCGGTAGATCGCGGACCCGCCCCCCTCGAGCCGGATCAACAGGGAGGCGATGGCGAGCAACGGCAGGGAGAGCACCAGGAGGAAGGTCCCGAGCAGGAGGTCGAGCAGGCGGCTCATCGGGTGCCCTCCGCCTTCTCCCAGGTGCCCGGACTTCCCTGGCGGGCGCGGTCCCACAGCCCGAGGGCGATCGAGGTGGTGGTCATCAGGTAGTAGCGGGCGATCCGGAACGGCAGGAAGGGAATCCACCGGCCCAGCAGCCCGGTCACGACGAAGAGGACCTGGAGGGCGAAGGTGACCACGTAGAAGGTCCCGTCGCCCAGGAGAAGTGCGTTGGCGACGAACAGGAACAGGTGGAGCAGCGGTGTCGCGTAGCGGAGCAGGCGGTGGGAGAACATCTCGAAGCCGTAGGCCACCCCGTAGCCGCGGAGGTCGGCCAGGCGTTCACCGATCAGGATGTCCCAGAGGCCGACCATCATCCGGCGCTTCCTCTTCAGCTCGCCCTCGAGGCTCGGAACCACCTGTTCGGTGGCGCGGGCCTCCGGTCGATAGAGCGAGAGCTCGCCATGCCGGGCGAAGGCGGCCGGGAAGGAGAGGTCGTGGCTGCCGGTGGCCCCGAGCGGGATGTAGGAGGACCGTCGGACGGCGTAGATCGCCCCGTTTCCAGCGGTCACCCCGGCCAGATCCGACTCGAGCCGGCGGACCTTCATCTCCCAGGCCCAGTAGGCACCCTCGAGGTTGCCGCCGTCGGGTCCGGTGAAGGTGACCTGGCCACAGACGTAGCTGACCCGGGGGTCCCCGAAAGGCTCGATCAGTTCCCTCAGGGCATCCGGCTCCCAGGCGGAGTTGGCGTCCGAGAAGACCAGGATCTCCCCGCGGGCCCGGGCGACCGCCGCGTCCTGGGCCGCCGCCTTCCCCTCCCTCAGCAAGTCGAGCACGAGGTCGGCTCCGGCGGCCTCGGCGGCCGCGACCGTGCCGTCGCTCGAGCCGTCCGAGGCGACGATCACCTCGACCAGCTCCTCCGGATAGTCGAGCTGGCGGGCATTCCCGACCTTCGAGGCGATCACCTCTTCTTCGTCATAGGCCGCGACGATCACCGAGACCAGAGGTAGCTCCGGGCGCTCCGACTCTTCCGTGGCCGCGCCGGGAAATGCCTGGGTCGGGGGTCGGACCCGTCCCGAGCCGTGGCCCCTTCCCAGGGCGACCAGTACCCAGAGCACGGCCGGGTAGCCGAGATGGGTGAAGAAGATCAGGCCGAAGCTGATCCAGAAGACGACCTCGAGGAAGGTGGTCACCGGCGGGCCTCCGCGATCGCCTCTTCGTAGACCGCGATCGTCTGCTCAGCCACCCGGTCCCAGGAGAGTTCTGACTCGGCGAGCGCAGCCGCCCGGCGTTCCAACTCCATCCGGGTGTCCTCGTGCTCGACCAGATCCCGGATCGCGAGGGCGAGTGCGGCCGGATCCTCAGGGGGAACTGCGACCACTGCGTCGGTCCTACCGGCCAGCTCGCCAGGACCGCCCAGGTCGGTCACGACCATCGCCTTGCCGAAGGCGAGGCCGGCATGGAGGACGCCGGACTCGTCCCGGCTTCGGTAAGGGAGTACGAGGACGTCTGCCCGCTCCATGACTGAACGGATCTCCCCTTCCTCGACGAACCTGCTGACCAATCGGCTGCCCCCGGGAAGGGCATCGGCCCGGGCGGCCAGCTCCTTCAGCTCGCCCTCCGGGAGCTTCGACTTGCCGACGATCCAGAGCTCGGCTTCCGGAATCTGCGCCATCGCTTCGACCAGCAGGTCGAGGCCCTTGTTCGGACGGATCAGGCCGAAGAAGAGGACGACGGGGCGGTTCGGGGCGGTGGCCGAGAGCGGTGCCGGCAGGGCCAGGGGCTCGACCCGGGTCAGGTAGTCGAAGGCCCCGTGGGGGCTGACGGCAACCCGGTCGGGATCCAGACCGGCAGCCACAAGGCGGTCCCGGGTCGCCTCGGGCCGGGCGATCGTGCGGTCCATCCCGGACAGCAGCTCGACCACTCCCCTGAACGCCCTGCCTCCTTCTGGCAGGTGGTGGGCAGTCATCACCCGCGGGCGGAAACTGGGGAGGAAGTGGCGGTCGAAGCCCGGAGCGGTCAACCACTGGTAGTGGACGAGGTCCTGGTCGGTGCCGATCGTCTTCGAGAAGCGGGCGAGGTCACCCAGGTGCTCGATCGCCTTGAAAGGGAGGCGGAGGGGGGCACTCCCCCCACGAGCTCCGGAGCGTCGGTAGAAGCTCTCGGTCACCTGGCAGCCCGGGGCATCCGGTACCTCCCCATGGAGGAACCGGGAGGTCAGCAGTTCGACCTCCACCCCCCTGGCCGCAAGGGCCGAAGCCAGACTGCGGTCGTAAGGCGGGGTGAGGGCCGATGGATCGACCATCTTTACGCGCACGGGGCGGATTATCGTCTGCCCGCGTGGACTTGGAGATCTCTTACTGCGTCGTGAACAACGACGGCCGCGAGTACCTCCTCGCCTGCCTCGAGGCGATCCGGAAAAATGGCCCATCGGGGAAGTCCTCCGAAGTGCTGGTGCTCGACAACGCCTCGACCGACGGCTCGGCCGAGATGGTCCGCGAAAGGTTCCCGGAGGTCGATCTGATCGAGCTCGACCGGAAGCAGGGCAAGGCCGCCAACGACAGCCTGCTACTCCGAAGGTCCAAGGGCCGCTACTGCCTGCTGTTGAACGAGGACTCCGAGGTGCTGCCAGGTGCGGTCGAGGCACTCCTCGGTGCGCTCGAGGCCGAGACTGAGGCCGGGGCGGCCGGGGCACAGCTCGAAGATGCCGAAGGGAAGGGATACGCCTGCGCCTGGCGTTTCCCGGGGATCCGCTCGGCAGTCGTCGGGGCGCTCTTCCTCCACCGACGCCTGACGGTCCAGAGCGGGGGTACCACTACCCGCGAGGTCGACTGGGTCCAGTCGAGCGCGATGATGGTTCGACGCGAAGCCGCAGCCGAAGTCGGCTACCTCGACCCCGACTTCTTCGTCTACTACGACGAGTGCGACTTCTGCCTGAGGCTGGCCGAGGCCGGCTGGAAGACGCTCTACGTGCCCGATGCGAAGGCGATCCACCACGACCAGCTGGCGACCGACCTCTCGGCCGGTCTGCCGCGGATCGTCGAGTTCCATAGAAACCGCGACATCTACATGAGGAAGCACCACTCCAGGGCCGCCGCCCTCGCGGTCCGGGTTCTGACCTCGTTCAGCTACGCGGTCCGGTCGGTGGTCGCCCTGCTGCTTCCGGGTGCTCCGGCGGGCGTCTACCGGGCCCACGCCCGCCAGGCACTCTTCCCCGGCCGGGGCGAGAGCCTCCGCGACCGGTCGGAAGCTGCGACCTAGCGCGCCCTCACTCCCTCATGTCCTCGTTCATCTGCTCGACCTCGTAGACCTCGGGAAGCCCCCGGTCCGGACCGTCCGGCTCGCCTTTCCCGGCAGTTTCGGCGAGCTTGGCCCGGAGTTCGCCGGGCTGGCGAAGGAGGGCGAGGTAGCGGCGCTCCTCGGGGGTGAAGAAGTCGAGCAGGAGCATCAGGCCGGGCAGCGCAGCGAGCAGTAGGAGCCGGAGGGCGAGCGGGGCGAGGCCGTCGTCTGGAACGAACAGCGTCCCGATAGCGACCACTGCGGCCGCCGCGCCGATCGCCTTGGCCAGCCTGCCCCACTCGTAGGGAACCGGGAAGAGCCTCTGGGTGAAGATGAACATCAGGACGAGGACCACCAGATATGAAACTGCGAGGGAGATCCCGGCCCCGAGGATGCCCAGCTTCGGCAGCAGGACCACATTGAGGACGATGTTCGTCCCGACGCCGGCCAGGGTCGCCGGGAAGTTGAACTCGGTCCGACCGGTCCGGCCCAGGACGACCAGGAGAACCATGTAGAGGGCATAGAGCGCGGTCCCGGCGGCGACCGGACCGACCGCCTCGACCGCCGGGAAGTAGTCCGGGGCGGCGAAGATCCGGACGATCCAGGGTGCGGTCAGCCAGACGGCCGCGACGACGAAAGCCATCAGCACCGCGAACCAGGTGACGATCACCGAGTAGGCCCGACGGGCCTCGTCGTCGTCGGTGATCGAGTAGGCGAGCGGCGGGAAGGCGAGCTGGAAGCCCCTCACCAGCACATTCACCGACTGCGAGATCTTGACCGCGAGTGAGTAGAGGCCGGCCTCGGCCAGGCCGAGGAAGCGGGCAACGAGGATCCGGTCGATGAAGTTGAGCGAGTAGAGCGAGAGCTCGGCCGGCATTGTCGGCAGGCCGAACCGGAGCAGCTTCTTCAGGAGCTCCCGGTCGAAGACCAGCGAGAGCCGGTGGCGGTGCCAGAAGATCAGGCCGAGGACGATCACCAGGCCGGTCCCGTAGGAGCCGAGCAGGAGTCCTTCTGCACCCATCTCCAGGAAGACGACCAGGACGACCGTGACCGGGATGGTCAGGAGGACCGAGAGCATCGTCACGACGAAGAACTGCCGGGCCTCCTCGTCGAGCCGGAACAGGGTCAGCAGGTACTCAGAGAGCGTGAGTACCCAAAGTCCGCCGAGCGCGATCTGGGCGAGCCGGGTCTGGTCGACCCCGAGCAGGAGTTCGGAGATCCCCCCGGCGAACGGCATCAGGATGATCACGGCGAGCGTCCCGGCCCAGAAGAGCGCTGCGAACGAGGTCGAGACGACTCGGTCCGGGTCCTCACCCGCCCGGTAGTAGAAGCGGAGCAGGGACTCGATCAGGCCGAACCTGATCACGATGCTCATCGCGACGACTGCGGCGAACATGACCTCGGCAGCGCCGTAGTCGGCCGGGGTCAGGAAGCGGGTATAGAGCGGCAGCAGGGCGACCGCGATCAGCTTCGAGATGACGCTCGCGGCCGTGTAGGCGGCCCCGGTCCCTGCGAGTCGCCTCAGGTAGCCCGACATCTGAAGGCCAGGCCGTACCCGACCGCGAGAAGTGCCCAGGTAGCCGGGTCGTTCAGGTAGCCCGCGTAGAAGATCGTGTGGACGAGCAGGCCCAGGTAGGCCGCGAAGACGGCCGCCCGGTCGACCGGCGGCCCGCGACCGGAATCACCATCGTCCCCGGCCCTGGAGAGCCCGGGCATCTCGGTCCGGAAGCCCGACAGCAGGACGAACAGCGAAGAGACGAGCAGCGCCAGGTAGAGGGCGAGGCCGACGATCCCGGTCTCGGCAGCAACCGTCACCGGCTCGGTGTGGGACTCGGCCACCGGAGCATCGGACCCGGCGACTTCCTCCTGGAAGGCGACCGCGAACGAGCCGGCGCCATAACCGAGGATCGGCTTGTCGGCGAACAGCTCGATGCCACCGGTGACCAGGTTCGCCCGACCGCCGGTCTGGGGGTTGAGCCGGTCGAAGTCGAACTTGAGAACGCCACCCCCCAGCGCCAGGAAGGCGACCCCGAGTGCGACCACCACGGCTAGCCCGGCCAGCACGGCCCGGAGGTTCCACCGGAGGGCGACCACCGCCGCGATCCCGGCGATCAGCGCGAGGAAGCTCGACTGGGAGAACGTGGTGACCAGGGCCAGCCAGAGGACGAAGGCAAGTGCCGAGAGCCAGAGGGCGGCACTCCGGTCCCGGACCCAGGCGATCACCGCGACGACCACGGTGATCACCAGGGCGAGGTAGCGGCCGTAGATGTTCGGATCCCAGAACAGCGAGTTGACCCGGAAGTAGACGTGGAAATCGTTGGTGCGAATCACCGCCTCGTTCCAGAAGAGTTCACGGGTCAGGTACTGGCCGAAACCGACCACCGCGCAGAGCAGAGCCTGGATCACCAGGACGATGAAGACGAGGCGGAGGACCCGACGGTCCCAGCGGACCTCGAGCAGGAGGGCGAACAGCGCAGCGAACGGGATGAGGAAGAAGCAGAGGTCCTGGATGCCCCGCTCCGGATTGCTCGACCAGATGACCGCAACCGCGTAGAGGACGACCGAGGCAGCAAGCAGTGGGGTCATCAGCCGGGCCCATCGGCCCGGTTCGGGATCGTCTTCGGACGGGGCCGGGCCGGAGTCGCCCTTGAGTTTCCGAACCAGCCAGGCGAGGGCTCCCCCCGCAACCACCGCATAGAGCGGTACGAGCAGGTTCACCGTCTCGCCTCCCAGCTCGAGCGGGATCCTGAAGGGCAGGGCGACCACGACGGCTATGGGGAATGCGACGGGGTAGCGATCGAACAGCCAGGCGAGACCACCGATGACCAGCAGCCCGAGGACGGCGAGGACCACCGCGACCGGCGGTGAATCCCGGAGTGCCTCGACCGGAACCGAGTCCCATTGGTCGACCAGGAGCAGGACGAGCGCAAGGAGGAGCGACGCGACGACCCAGCCGGCACGGCGACGACCGTCCCGGTCGAGCAGCGCCCCGGCCGTGAAGCCGGCGGCGATGATGCCGAGCGCCGCGGTCAAGCCCGATCCCCACAGACCGACTGGCGGGGTGGGAAGCGGTGGAGCCGGATCTTCCCCGGCAGGTAGAGCACCCGGCCCTCGCCCAGCATCGTCACCTTGATCTTGTAGGGACCCTTGGGAGCCGGGCGGCCGGACTGATAGGTGCCCTCCCACCAGAACAGGTGGATCCGATACCGCTTGAGGAACTCGTCCCGGGCCAGCGTGTAGACCGGCTCACCCTTTGGGGTGATCACCTCGACCCGGGCCCGGTCGGACCGGGTGGTCCGGAACCTGATCGTCATCCCGTCGCGCCGACAGTCGCCGTTCGGGCTGAACACGGTCGCGGTCGGGGACAGGGGCGAGACGGCCCCACCGAAGTACTCGATCCGGTCGATCACCAGCGGCTGGCGTTTCAGTCGCTGGGAGACGCCCAGGGCGAGGCCGGTCAGGACGAGCAGGACGAGGGCCGTCGCCAGTCCGACCCGGCCGACCAAACCATTGCGGCCGCCTCGATCCACGGTCCCCGTGTCAGGCGCCGGAAGCCGGGAGATCGGAATGGTTCAGACCGATCACCGCGATCACGTCGGCGCTCGGGGCGAGCTGGGAGATCTCCGACGGGACCAGTTCGACCGACTCGGCATCGATCTCCTCGGCGACCAGCTCGGCCCCGGCCTTGCTCCCATTCTCGTAGTAGACGATCGTCTCGTCGAAGGTTTCGGGAGCGTCCGCCGTCGCACCGAGGCGGAAGCCCTTCTCCTCGAGGAAGCCTGAGTACTCGGCCGCCAGACCGGCCTCCGCCCCGCCGGTGCCGTTGAAGACGGCGACCGTCACCTTGGAGGGTTTGGTCGACTTCGCAGCCTTACCGCCACCTTCTCCGCCGGTGCCGCCACCAGAGCCCCCTCCGTCCTGGCCGGTGAGATACCAGGCAGCGGCTGCCCCGACCAGGATCACTGCTGCGAGCACGAGCATCACCTGGCCACTCCGACCGAGTCGTTCCCAGAAGGTCGGGGAGAGGTCGCCGGTCCGGATCAGCCTCCGCTCCTCGCGCTCGGTGACCGCCTGGATCTCCGCGGCCCGTTCCTCGGCGACCACTTCGCTGACCTCCCGGAGCTCGGCATCCCGCTCGGGGGCCCCTCCGGCCCACTCCCTCAGCCTGCGGAGGTCCCGGGCCTGGGAGATGACGAGGAAGGCGAGGACCAACAGCCCGACGAGGGCGACGAGGCCGGCAAAGGCTCCAACTGTCTCGATAACGCTGGTCACGGCTGGATTAGCGGTGTCGAGACCCCGGAGCCCTCCGAATGGGGCAGGGGCTCGTCTGGACCCACTACCCGCGCCATCTTAGAGACAGACCCCCGCGACAGGCCTGCCGACCGGGCGCCAGGCCAAGCCGGGCGCCAAATCAGGGGATTCGGGCCGTTTCCTCGCCGGGGGCGTTGACCAGTTCGATCACGAGCTCGGCGAGGTTCGACTCGTCGCCGCTGTCGACGTAGCGCTCGAGCCGGTCGAGCGCGGACTCCACCCAGGCGGGATCGACCGGGTCGTCCCGAACGGCGCGCATGATCCGCTTCGAGGCAGTCGGCTGGGGGCGCTCCCCCTCGCCGAAGAGCTCCTCGTGAAGTTTCTCCCCGGGACGCGGGCCTACGAATTCGATCGCGATCTCCTCCTCGGGCTCATAACCTGCGAGGCGGATCATGTTCTCGGCCAGGTCGACGATCCGGATCGGCTCCCCCATGTCGAGCACGAACAGGTCACCCTTCGCCCCGCCGGTGTCGCCCGCGCGGATCACCAGCTGGACCGCCTCCGGAATCGTCATGAAGTACCTGGTCATCTCGGGGTGGGTGACCGTGACCGGACCTCCCTGCTCGATCTGGCGCCGGAAGATCGGAACGACCGAGCCGGACGACCCGAGCACGTTGCCGAACCGAACGCTGACGAACCTGGTCCCGGCGTGGCGCTCGTCGGCCGAAAGGACCGACCACTCCGCGAGGGCCTTCGAAGCCCCCATCACGGTCCGGGGGGAGACCGCCTTGTCGGTCGAGACGAGGACGAACCGCTCGACCCTGGCGGCAGCGGCGGTATCGGCCGTGATCCTGGTCGCGATCGCGTTGTTGCGGATCGCCTCCAGCGGGTTCGCCTCCATCAATGGCACGTGCTTGTAAGCGGCGGCATGGAAGACGATCGCCGGCTTGAAGCGCTGCATGACCTCGAACATCCGCTCGGTCTCCTTGCAGTCGGCGAGGACGGCTTCGACCCGGCTGAAGTGGCGCTCGGAAACCATCTCCCGCTCGATCTCGAACAGGTTGTCCTCGGCGTGGTCGAGCATCACCAGGAGCCTCGGGCCGACCCGGGCGATCTGGCGACAGAGCTCCGAACCGATCGATCCGCCTGCCCCGGTCACCAGGACGACCTGGTCCTCCAGGTAGGCACCCACGCGCTCGAGCTCGACCACCACGGGGTCGCGGCCGAGGACGTCCTCGACCTTTACCTCACGCAGCTGCTGGCTGAGCTGGACGCCACCCCTCAGGAGCTCGAACACGGTCGGCAGGGTCCGGACCGGGATCTGGCGCTCCCGGCAGGCCGCGACGACCTTGCCCCGGAGCGCGCCGGGGGCGGAAGGGATCGCGATCACCACGCCGTCGGGCTCGGTCTCGTCGAGGATCGACTCGATCTCATCGGTCGTACCGAGCACCGAGATCCCCTGGATCTTCATCCCGGTCATCCCGGGGTTGTCGTCGACGAAGCCGATCGCAGTCTCGCCGAGGTTGGGGTTCAGCTTGAGCTCGCGGACGACCATCTGGCCCCCCTGGCCGGCGCCGACCACCAGCATCTCCCGACCCCTCGGGATCCGGCTGCCCCTTTCGGGTCGCTCCTTGAGCAACCTGGTGCCTAGCCGGACGCCGGCGATCAGCATCAGGGTGAGCAGGAAGTCGAACACTCCCACCGTCCGGGGCAGCGGGGCGGCGAACGGTTTGAGCACGGCGAAGGCGACGACCAGGATCAGCGAGGCGACGGCCACCGCCTGGGCCACCCGGACGTAGTCCCTGCCGCCGACGAACCTCCACCACTTCTGGTAGAGCCCGAAGGCGTAGAAGATCGCGACCTTGCCGACCACCACGAAGCCCACCGAGCCGACGAAGAGCTCGAGGAACCGCTCGGGGATCGTCCACCCCTCGTCGAGGAATCGAAGCTGGAAGGCGAGGAAATAGGCGAGCGCGACGAGCACGGCGTCGCCCGCCATCTGCCAGAGCTGGTACCGATGGAAGTGGAGACGGGAGTCGCGCGCTGGGGAGGACATCGGGGAAGAAAGTGTAGTCCGGGATAGCATCGCGGACCTGGTTTTCCAACCTTCTGACACCGGGCAGGCGATCCTCCTTGGACTGATCCAGGGACCGACGGAACTGATGCCGGTTTCGAGCTCTGCCCACCTGGAAATGGTTCCCCGGCTCGCAGGCTGGGACTGGGAGTCGATCGACCCGGAACTCAGAAAGGCCTTCGAGGTCGCCCTCCATGCCGGAACGGCGCTTGCGATGGTTGCGATCCGCCGAAAGGAGCTGACCGATGAGCTGGCCCGGTTCGACACCCGGAGGGCTTCGGTCCTGATCCTCTCCTTCATTCCGGCAGCGGTGGTGGGCTACGGGCTCGAACGCCAGATCGAACGCCACCTCGGTGGTCCGGTGGTGACCGCGGCCGGACTCGCCGCCGGTGCGGTGGCGATGGCCCTGGCCGACCGCCTTCCCCAGGAGCGGAGCCGGGGCGATGCCGGCCCCCTGGACGGGCTGGCGCTCGGCCTCGGCCAGGCGGCAGCCCTCGTGCCCGGGGTCTCCCGCAACGGGGCGACCCTGACCGCGGCCAGGCTCAGGCTGTTCACCCGGGAGCAGGCCAACGCCCTTTCACGAACGGTCGCCCTGCCGGTTATCGCCGGGGCCTCGCTGCTCAAGGGGGTACGGCTTGCCAGGCGCGGGATCGACCGCCACAAGGCCCGCTGGATCGGGATCGGCGTCGCCTCCTCGTTCGTCTCGACCCTGGTCTCGGCCCGCCTGGTCGACCAGGTCGAGCGGGACCGCTCGCTCGCCCCGTACGCGGTCTACCGGATCGCCCTCGCCCTGCTCATCCTCGCCAGGCTCGGCCGATCCGACGGTCCATCAGGTCGCCCGGAGAATGGTGTTGAATCGGAAGTAGTGGTTCGGTCAAGGCCTGAGCGAGTGACGGGTTGAGCGGCGGTCCCGAGGCCGACGCCTACGGGCGCTCGGGGGTCGACCAGGACCTCGCCGACGTCGCCGTGTCGAAGCTGGTCGCTGCGCTGTCGGGCATCGACACCGGCAAGCCCTCCAGAAAGGTCGAGCTGGACGGCCACTACGCCGCCGTCCTCGCCCTCGACGACCGACTCGGTATCGCCCTCTCGACCGACGGGGTCGGGACCAAGATCCTGGTCGCCGAACAGCTGGGCCGCTACGACACGATCGGGATCGACTGCGTCGCGATGAACGTCAACGACGTGATCTGCGTCGGGGCCGAACCGATCGCGATGCTCGATTACCTCGCGGTCGAACGAGCTGATCCCGAGGTCTGCGAAGAGATCGGGATCGGTCTGGCAAAGGGGGCCGAACTAGCCGGGATCGAGATCCCGGGAGGGGAGCTGGCCCAGATCGGCGAGCTGGTCAAGGGGTTCGACATCGCCGGATCCTGCTTCGGGGCGCTCTCGCTCGATTCGATGGTCGACGGATCCGGAGTACGCCCCGGCGACGTCGTGATCGGCCTCCCTTCCTCGGGCATCCACTCGAATGGGTACACGCTCGCCCGATCGGCCCTGGAGGGCCTCCCCCTCGACGACGACTCCCTGGGCGCCCCACTCGGTGACCTGCTGCTCGAGCCGACCGAGATCTACGTCCGGGCCGTACTCGAGCTCCTCGATTCCCCCGTGGAGGTCCACGGGCTGGCCCACATCACCTCCGGAGGCCTGGGCAACCTGCTCCGTCTGAAGGCGGACGTCCGGTACGAGATCGATCAGCCACTCGAGCCGCAGCCACTGTTCGGCCTGATCGCCGAGCGGGGTGAGGTGCCGGAGGAAGAGATGTACGAGGTCTTCAACATGGGATGCGGTTTCTGCTGTGTCGTCCCGGAAGCCGATCTGGACGCGGCCGTCGCGATCCTCGAGCGCCACCACCCCGGCTCGAGGAGGATCGGGCGGGTCACCGACGGCGAGCGCTCGGTCGAACGAGGAAGCTGACCTCCGAAATCGGCGTCCCGGCGTCGGTCGGGGGGAGATTTCGGGGAAGACGTCCGGTTAGGCTCACGGGCGATGCATGGATGGGCTGAAGGCGATCGAAGGAGGCGGTCCCACGGGAGGCCGGGTCCGCAAGACCCCTGCCGTAGGCACTCCGCCCGGATGACCTCGAAGGCGCCATGAGCGAGGCGCCCCCGAGCTCGCGGATGATCGGAACGGTCCTGTCCAGCCGGTACCGACTCGACGCGAAACTGGGGAGCGGGGGGATGTCGACCGTTTACCTGGCGAGGGACGAGATCCTCGACCGGCCGGTCGCCGTGAAGTTGATGCACGACTCGATGGCCTCCGAGCCCGACCAGCTCGAGCGCTTCAACCAGGAGGCCCGGGCCGTCGCCAAGCTCTCGAACCCGAATGTGGTCGCGGTCATCGACGCCGGCGAGGACGACGGCCGGCCCTACATCGTCTTCGAGTACGTAGAGGGTGAAACCCTCAAACAGCTCATCTCCCGCGTGGGAGCACTGGAGACGACCGAGGCGCTGGCCTACGGGATCGAGATCTCCCAGGCCCTCGAGGTTGCCCACGAGCGGGGGATGGTCCATCGCGACGTCAAGCCCCAGAACGTCCTGATCGACTCGACCGGCCAGGCGAAACTGACCGACTTCGGGATCTCGCGACAGCTCGACGAGGAGGGGATGACCGCCGAGGGCAAGGTGGTCGGGACGACCGACTACGTCGCGCCGGAGCAGGCGATGGGACACGAAGTCGACACGAGGGCCGACATCTATGCCCTGGGCGTCGTCCTGTTCGAGATGCTGACCGGCGACGTCCCGTTCAAGGCGGCCAACCAGGTCGGGGTCGCGATGAAGCACGTGACCGAAGACCTCCCGGACCTGCAGCAGATACGTCCCGACCTGTCGGCCACGACCGCGGCCGTGGTCGAGCGGGCGACGGCGAAGGAACCGGCGGATCGCTACGGGACCACTGCCGAGATGACCGCGGACCTGCAGACGGCCCTGGAGGTCGAGGCGATCCGTTCAGGTGGCGCCGGCAGCGAGGCAACCTCGATCCTCGACGCGGTACCGGCCCCGGCACGCCAGCTCCCGGACCGGAGGACGAGCCCGTGGCCGGCGGCGATCCTCCTCCTGGTCGCCCTGGTGGTCGCGGCAGGGTCGGCCTGGCTGATCTCCCAGGGGGGAACCGGAGGTGGGGGCGGGGGTGCCGGCTCCGGCGACAAGGTCGAGGTCGCCAGCATCACCGACTTCGATCCGGAAGGGGATGGGGTCGAGCACCCGGAAGAAGTCGACTTTGCGATCGACGGCGACCCGAACGCCTCGGCCTGGACGACCGAGACCTACCAGACCGACTCCTTCGGGGCGAAGTCCGGGGTGGGACTCGTGGTCGACCTCGGAAGCCCGAGGAAGCTCTCCTCGGTCCAGGTCGTAACCCCCACCCCGGGGTGGCCGATCGAGGTGTACGGGGCAAACGACCCCCTCCCCGACTCACTGGACGGCTGGGAAGCCCTCGGCTCGGCCGACTCGGTGAGTGATCGGGAGACGATCGACCTGATCACCCTGACCAGCTATCGCTACCTGCTGCTCTGGGCCACGGCACCGGCCCAGACCGACGACGGCTACGGGGTGGCGATCTCCGACGTTTCGGTCTTCGAGTAGCGGGTTCCCGACGGGCGTCAGTACTCGAGCTGGTCGGCCCGCCGGCTGGTCTCGATTGCCGAGTCGACGAGCCTTCCCAGGAGATCGGGGTAGGGCAACCCCGACGCCTCCCATAGGCGCGAATAGACCGACATCTCGGTGAACCCCGGGATCGTGTTGACCTCGTTGACCAGGACTTCTCCACCGTCAGTCAGGAAGAAGTCGCACCGGGCCATACCGGAGCAGCCGGCCAGCCTGAAGACCTCCAGGGCGAGCGCCTGGACTCGCTCGATCACCGTCTGGTCGAGTTCGGCCGGGGCGATCAGCTCCATCCCGCCCTCGGTGTACTTCGACTCGTAGTCGTACCACTCCCCCTTCGACACGATCTCGCCCGGGAGGGAAGCCTCCGGTTCGAGGTCGCCGAGGACGGAGACCTCGATCTCCCTGCCCTCGGCGTGGGCCTCGACGATCACCCTGGGGTCATGGGCCCGGGCGACTTCGATCGCCCGGTCGAGCTCCTCCGAGGCCGGCTCATCGACCCGGGAGATCCCGACGCTCGAGCCGAGCTCCGAGGGCTTTACCCAGACCGGGCTGCCGAACCGGGCCACCTCGGCCCGCCAATCCCCGTCACCGACCTCGACGAACTCGACCTGGGGCAGTCCCCGCGCCGTACAGAGGCGCTTCAGGGTGAGCTTGTCCATGCAGACGGCCGAACCGAGAACGTCCGAGCCGACGTAGGGCACTTCGACGGTCTCCAGAGCTCCCTGGATCACCCCGTCCTCGCCGAACGGTCCGTGGAGGGCGGGGAAGACGACGTCTATCCCCTCCATCCCCGCCCCCGGCTCGAGCAGTACCGGCCCGTCGGGCCCCGTCCAGGCGCCATCCCGCGAGATGGTTATCTCGACCACCCCGAAGCCGGCTTCCACCAGGCCCGCGGCGACCGCCTCGCCCGAGAGCAGGGAGATCTCGTGCTCGCTCGATCGACCGCCGCTGAGGACGGCGACCGTCGGTCTCTTGTTCACCTTGGGTACACCCCGACCGTCAGGGTGACGCTCGAACCGGAGGTAACCGTGTCACCTCCGGCCGGTTCCTGGTCGATCACCCGTCCGTCCTGGGGCAGGATGGTCGTTTCCTGCTCGACCACGACCGGGACCAGGCCGAGGTCGCTCAGGGCCGTTTCCGCGTCCTCCCGGAGCTGCCCGACCAGATTGGGCAGGGTCACCCCGGCATCGGGGCCGGAGGAGACGGTCAACTCGACGGTCGAGCCGGGCGCGGCAGCAGTACCGGCGTCGGGACTCTGGGTGACCACTTCGCCCTCGGGCCGGTCGCTCGCCTCCTCGGTCGAGGAGAGTTCGAGGTCCTTGGCGGCAAGTCGCTGCCTCGCCGCCTCAAGCGTGAGTCCGACCACGGCCGGGACCGTGACGCTCGCCGGGCCCGAGGCGATCACCAGGACGACGGTCGAGCCGGCCAGGGCGCTCTCCCCCGCAGGCGGCTCCGTCCTCACCGCGCGTCCGCCGGGGTATCGGTCCGAGGGCTCGCGCTCGATCGAGACCTCGAAACCGGCCTGCTCGAGTTCGTTCTCGGCATCGTCGCGGGAGAGTCCGGCCACCTCGGGAACTTCGACCTCGGAGGGGCCTCCACTGACGAAGAGGTCGACTTCAGGGTTGGAGCAGAAGTACCCGACCAGGGCACAGTCCCTGTCGGCCGTACCGGAGGGAACCTGTCGGACGACGATGCCGGGTCGGCGGTTCGACGCGACCCGGATCACCTCATCGACCTCGAACCCCTGCTCGGAGAGCCGCTCGGTCGCCCTCGCCTTCCCGTCCCCGACCACGTCAGGAACCTCCACCGACTTGTTCCTGAGCAGGCCGAACAGGACCAGGGCAAGCAGCACGACCGCGATCAGACCGACCACCAGCGGCCGGCGATCCCTCTCCGGAAAGGGCGAGCCGGCGGTAGGGTCGAGTTCGGCAGCGTCAAGAGCAGCGATGAACTCTTCGGCCGAGCGGAAGCGGGCGAAGGGCTCACGGCTGAGTGCCTTCACGACCACGGCGTCGAGGGCCGGGGAGACTTCCGGGTTCAGGTGGCTCGGCGCCTCTGGTTGTTCGGAGATCTGGCGCAGGACGACCTGGGCGTGGTCATCCCCGGGGAAGGGACGGCGACCGGTCAGGCACTCGTAGAGGATCACCCCGATCGAATAGAGGTCGGAAGGCGGACCGGCTTCACCGCCATCGGCCTGCTCGGGGGAGAGGTAGCCGGGCGTGCCCATGATCAGACCGTCCTCACCGGTCTCACCCTCGCCGGCCCGGGCGATCCCGAAGTCGGTGACCAGGACCCTCCCGGAGTCCTCGACCAGGACGTTCATCGGCTTGAAGTCCCTGTGGACGATCCCGTTCCGGTGGGCGAATGCAGCAGCTTCGAGGATCTGTCGGACTATCGCCACGGACTGATCCACGGTCAGGCCCTGGTCGATCAACTCCCTCAGGGTTCGGCCACGGATCCAGGCCATCGCGATGTACCAGGTGTCTCCGACCTGGCCCCGGTCGAAGATCGGGACGATGTTGTTGTGCTGGAGGGCGGCCGCCGACTCCGCTTCCCTCCTGAAGCGGTCGACGAAGGAGGGGTCCCGCGCGAACTCGGGGTGGAGCACCTTGAGGGCAACCTGCCGGGAGAGCTCGAGGTCATCGGCCAGCCAGACGTCGGCCATGCCCCCGGAACCGATCTTCGAGCGGATCCGGTAGCGGCCGTCGACCACGTCGCCCTCAGCGAGGCTCATGACCCGCTCCCCCGGGCACGATCGGCGATCACTCGCCGAGCAGCTCCTGCATCACTCCCGCGGCGATCGGTGCGGCAACCGTGCCGCCCGTCCCGGAGGTGCACTCGACCGTGGCGGCCACCGCCACCTCCGGCCGGTCCGCAGGAGCGAAGCCGACGAACCAGGCCTGGTTCGGCAGACCGGCGCAATCGGCCCGCCCCGGTACCTCGGCCGTGCCGGTCTTGCCTGCGACGTCGATCCCGTAGAGCGCAGCCGCCGTGCCGGTTCCCTCATCGACCACGGAGGTCATCGCCTGGGTCAACTCGGCCGCCGTTCCGGCAGTGATCACCTCGGACTGGGTCTCGGGCTCCATCTTCGAGACGAGTCGCCCGTCACGGTCCCGGATCGCGGTCCAGATCCTCGGCTTCATGAGAACCCCCCGGTTGGCGATCGCAGCCGCCACCTGGGCCATCTGGAGCGGGGTGACCAGGAGCCGTTCCTGTCCGATTGCGATCCGTCCGACATCGACCCCGTCATCGGGGCGGACCAGGCTCCCCTCCTCGAAGACGCCCGAGACCGACAGCTCGTCGGACGGAAGGTCGATCGGGGGTTTCGAACCGAAGCCGAAGCGGTCCATGTACTTGAACAGGGTGTCGCTGCCAATCTGTTCCCCGAGCTGGGCGAAAAAGGTGTTGACCGAGTTGGTCAGGGCGGTCTCGATGTCGATCGAACCGAAGGTCGCACCGCCGAAGTTGGATAGCGGGTTGCCCTGCACGTCGATCGTCGCCGGGGAGTCGATCAGGGTCGAGGTGTCGATCGCGCCACTGTCGAGCGCAGCGGCCGCAGTCACCAGCTTGAAGGTCGACCCTGGCGGGTACTGGCCCTGGGTACTGCGGTCGAGCAGCGGGGCGGCCGGGTCGGAGTTGAGGTCCTTGAGGTAATCGGGGACCAGGTTCGGGTCGTAGGCCGGGATGCTCGCCGCAACCCGAACCTTCCCGGTGGCAGGCTCGATCGCGACCACCGACCCGGGCTGGCCGGCGAGCAGGTCGAGGGCGGTCTGCTGCGCCCCGACGTCGAGCGCGGTCGCCATCGGGTTACCGGCCGGAGGCTCACCGGAGATCTCCTGGAGGAAGTCGTCGACCTCGTTCCCCTCGCCGGTGAGGGTCTGGTCGTGGTAGCGCTCGAACTCCGAGCTCCCCTGCTCGGCGAAGGAGTACCCGAGCGGATGGCCGAACAGTTCACCCAACGGGTACTCACGGATGAATCGCCGTGACTCCCCCTCCCCTATCGGGTTCGACTCGGCAAGGACCGTCCCGTCCGAGGCCCTGATCGTTCCTCGCTTGATCCGCTGGGCCTCGAACAGGGGCCGCTTGTTTGCCCGCTCGCCCTTCAGCTGATCGGCATCGAGCACGGCCCACCAGGCCGTGAAGCCGGCCAGGACGGCGAACAGCACGAAGACGAACCCGAACAGTCGTGTGATCCGCTGGTCCACTTAGGAAGAAAGCCGCCTCGCCTCACGGCGGGCCCGGTCGGAGATCAGCAGCAGCAGGCCGAGGAGGATGAAGTTGGCGACGATCGAGCTGCCACCGTAGGAGACCAGCGGCAGGGTGACGCCGGTGAGCGGGATGACCCGGGTCACGCCACCGATGATCACGAAGGCCTGGAAGGTGAAGACGGTGGTCAGGCCAGTGGCGAGGAGCTTCGAGAACCCGTCCCGGGCGATCACCGCGGTCTTGTAGCCCCGGGCGGCGATCATCAGGTACGTGGCGAGGATCGCAACCCCACCCGCGAGTCCGGTCTCGCTGACCACGAGGGTGTAGATCAGGTCGGTGTGAGCGGCCGGCAGGAGGGCCGTTTCGGTGCCGGGGATCGTCACCAGCGACTCGGCGAAGCCCTCGCCGAGGAGGCCCCCGTCGGCCTGGGCAAACATCGACTGGAGCACCTGGTACCCGGCCCCCGAGGGGTCCTGGTACGGATCGAGCCAGATGTCGACCCGGTCGGTGACGTGGCCGACGGTCGAGTAGATCACCCAGGCGCCGAGCAGGAACATCGCCATGCCGACGACCACGAAGGAGAGTCGGCCGGTGGCGACATAAAGCAGGGCAAGGAACGCGGCGAAGAACATCAGGGAGCTGCCGAGGTCCCGGATGAAGATGAGCATCAGCATCGAAGCCCCCCAGACGACCAGCAGCGGGCCGAGGTACTTAAGTGGCGGCAGGGTGATCCCCAGGACCCGTTTCGCCTTGATCACGAGGAGCTCCCGGTTCTCCCAGAGGTAGGCGGCGAGGAATATGACGATCCCGATCTTGGCGAGCTCGGTCGTCTGGAAGGAGAGCGGCCCGAGCGAGATGCTCAGATAGGCGCCGTTCACCTGCTCGCCGATTCCCGGCAGTCGGGGGGCGATCAGCAGGAAGAGGCTTGCCGCGGCGATCGTGTACCGGTACCGCTCGAGCACCGAGTAGTCGCGGAGGAACAGGACCGTCATCGCGAAGAAGACGAGCCCGACCACGAACCAGTTGGCCTGGTCCCGGGCGAACTCGCGGGCGAGGTCCGAGTCGAGGCGGTAGATCATGATCAGGCCGATCGCCGTGAGCAGCGCGAACAGGGGGAAGAGGAACGGATCGGAGTCCGGCAGCCTGATCCGGATGAAGATGTGGGCGGCGAGGCAGACCGCCAGGAAGTAGAGGCCGTAGGCCAGGCTGAGGTCGCTGAGCCGGTCCTCCCCCTGGGCGAACACGGCGGCAAAGCCGATGGTCAGCAGGATTGCCACCGGAAGGAGGGCAGCGAGCTCCCTGTTCCTGAGTGCGGTTCCGGTCACGTTCGCCTGGGCCTGGTCAGGACCCCTGTCCGGTCTCGAGCTCCCGGACGAGGTCGATCGCGTCCTCGCGCGAGCGCAGACGGTGGCCGGTGACGACGTCCTGTCTCCCCGGAGGCAGCTCGCCGGTCTGGATCGCGGACGGATACTCGACTCGGTAGAGCTCGAGGCCGAAGGGCCCCTCGTACGGCAGGCCCCTGTAGAGCGCGACCCGGCCTGCCTCATCGGTGCCGACGAACCACACCTGGCGTGAGCCGATCCAGGCTCCCCCGAGGACGACGGCCAGGACGATCAGACCGACAGTAGCGCCGACCAGGATCCGGCCGGCTCGCCGACCGCGACCGGCACCGTCACGGGCTGGGCGACCACCCGCCGGCGCTGCCACCGGGGTGCCGGGTCGGGGCAGGGGCGAGGCCGGGTCCTCGACCTGGAAGAGGACGACGGTGATGTTGTCCCTCCCGCCCGCCAGGTTGGCTGCGTCGACCAGCTCCCTGGCTGCAATCTCGAGCGAATCGGCCTCGACCACCAGGGTCCTGATCCGGTCGTCGTCGAGCATCGACGTGAGGCCGTCGGAGCAGAGCAGGAAGACGTCGCCGGGAGCGGCGGCGACCTCCTGGACGTCGACGTCGACCGCGGGCTCGGGGCCGAGAGCCCGGGTGATTATCGAACGCTGGGGGTGCTCCTCCGCCTGGGCCTCGGTCAGCTGTCCTCGCCTGCGCATCTCCTCTACCAGGGAGTGATCGCGGGTCAGGCGCTGGATGATCCCGTCGCGGATCCGGTAGGCGCGCGAGTCGCCGACGTGGCCGATCGTCACCGTCTCGGACTTCGGGTCGATCGCAGCGGCAGTGATCGTCGTCCCCATGCCGGCGTAGGCCGGGTCGGAGCGAGCCTGGTCATGGATCACCCGATTGGCGGTCTGGATCCGTGACGGCAGGGTCTCCGACAGGGGGCCTTCGGGCAGGCCCTCCTCGAAAGCCGAAACGGCAGCCCGCGAGGCGACCTCCCCCGCCTGGGCGCCACCCATCCCGTCGGCCACGACGAAGAGCGGGGCGTGCGAGAGCATCGAATCCTCGTTCGCGCGGCGCTGGCGGCCGGTATCGGTCTTCCCGGAATGTGCCGCGACCCGGATCAACGGCCTGCCCCCTCGGTCACGAACCTGAAAGAGGTGTCTCCGATCGCCACCACGGCGCCGTCGGCCAGCTCCGTCTCACCGATCACCGGGGCTCCATCGAGCAATGTTCCGTTGGTCGAGTTCATGTCCTCGATGTAGAACCGGTCTCCCCTCGGGTAAACCCTCGCGTGGATGCCGGATGCGTAGCGGTCCGAGAAGGCGATCTCGGCTTCGCTCGATCGTCCGAGCGTTGCCCCGCCAAACAGGTCGAAACGCGTCCCGGGCTCGAGGTTCGAGCTGGTCTCGACGACCAGCCAGGCATCCTGGTTCCCGCCCGGCGTCGGGCCGACGGTCCGGTCGGAGGCCGCTCCCGCCGCCGAACCGGTCCTGATGAGGTCCTTTCGGGCCGACCTGGCGATCCAGAGCAGGAAGAGGAAGAGGAAGGCGAGGAAGGCGAGGCGCAGGACGAGCGAGATCGGCGCGAGTTCCATTTCGGCTCAGTTCCCACCATCGACCGAGAAGATCGCCGTGGTCGTCCCGAGGGTCACCCGGTCCCCGTCCTCGAGCCTGGCCGACCCGACCTGTCTGCCGTTGACCTTGATCCCGTTGGTCGAGCCCAGGTCGACCACGTGCCAGTCGGCACCCCGAAGCCGGAACTCGGCATGCCGGCGCGAGATGTTGGGGTCGTCGAGCACGATTCCACAGTCGCCCGAGCGCCCGGCAACCACCGTGCCCGCCAGGTCGTAGCTCCGGCCGTCGACCTCGACCGAGGCGGCCGGGGGCGCTTTCTCGGTCAGCTCCGGTTCGACCGGGACCGGCGGGGGCTTCGGGGCCCGGTAGACCATCGTCCGGCCCTCCTCGGCCTGGTCGGGGACCTCCCCCTCCCGCGATGGCGCCTTGACCATCCGGGCCTGGATGCCGAACTCGCCCAGCCTCAGGCGGTCGTCGGTCTCGAAGGCGATCTCCGGCCGGGTCAGGAGCTCGTAACCCCGAGCCCGGGCATGTTCGAGCAGGTAAGAAGAGAGTTCCTGCCCGAGCGAGCCCTCATAACCCTCGAGCTTCTCGTGGTCGCCGGGCGAGAGGTAGACCGTGTACCGGTTCGGGACGTAGACCCGGGAGACCGAAGCGGTCTTGTTCGCATCCATCTCGCGGGCGAGACGTCGGGCCAGCTCGATCGGCTGGACCTCGCTCGAGAAGGCCCTGCTGAACACACCCCTGACCAGGCCCTCTAGACGGTCTTCCAGCCGCCTGAACACGTTCAACGGGCGCCCCTCCGACCATGCCGCTCATCGGACATCGGTGACACCCCCGGATCCTACGCCAGAGACTTCGAGTGCCCCCTGGGTCCGCCCTCCGGTCCTCGTCGAGAGCCGGTCGACCAGGAGGCCGCCGAGCAGGGCAAGGACGAGCCAGACGGCGAGGGCGACGGGAAAGGCGGGGGTAGTGATGACCGGCCAGACCAGCTCGACGAGAAGGGTGAAGGGATCGTTGGCCCAACTGGGATCGACCTTCGGGATCTCTCCGAAGAGAAGCTTGCGCCCGGAGACCGCTTCGGCCCCCGCCGCCGCCAGAAGGGAAGCGACCGCGATGATCGCCCGATCCCTCGCCCTTCCGGCGAAGGCCGCGACGACCGCCGACAGGGGAGCGAGCCCGATCAGGCCTACCAGCGGAGAGAGGGGAATCGCGAGCAGGGAAGCAGCTGATCCCGAAACGATGACTCCGGGCACGACCCAGACCAGAGCGATCGCCGTCGCTGCGCCCCAGAGATCCCCGGCAAGACCGAGCCAGGCGGCGGTCGCCAATCCGGCCAGGGGAAACCCGATCCGGGGGGAGGCAAGCGAGGCCAGGCCAACGGCGATCGCGGTCGCGCCGATCGATGCCACATCGGCCACACCGGACGAGGCCAGCACCGTGGCGGCCGCCGCGGCCATCATCACGCCGGTCGCGATGCGGACGGGCCAGGCCCGCTCATCCCGGACCCGCCGCTCGAGCGGCTCCCTGTTCCCCTGACGTTCAGGTGCACCCCGGTCGAGGCTCTCGGCCAACGACGAGACCCCCTCGGCCAACTCGGCCGCCGATGGTCGCCACTCGGGATCGAGTTCGAGACAGTCGTCGATCAGGTCGGTCAGCTCGGCCGGAAGATCGGGACGGTAGGCAGAGAGCGGCGGGAGCTCCCGGGTCGCCGCGAGGACGGTTTCCCCGGCCGTCTTGCCCCGGCGGGGGTTGACCCCGGTCCAGGCCTCGAACAGGGTCAGACCGAGCGAGTAGACGTCCGCCTCGGGCCCGGCGTCGAGACCGTCCGCCTGCTCCGGGGCCATGTAGGCAAGGGTGCCGAGGACGTCACCGGCCGCGGTCAGCTCCTCGACCCCGGCAAGCCTGGCCACCCCGAAATCCATCAACTTGGTCTGGCCCGTCTCGTCGGAGCGGATCAGGTTCGACGGCTTCACGTCCCGGTGGACCACCCCCCGCGAGTGGGCGTGGTCGAGGCTCCGGGCGGTCTCGATCGCAACCCCGGCCACTTCCCGGTCGCTCAACATGTCGCGGTCGATCATCTGGCGAAGAGTCGGACCCTCGACCAGCTCGCTGACCAGGAAGGCCCTTCCTTCCCCTGGCCCGTACTCGTGCTGGACGAACTCGTAGAGGCCGACGATCCCGGGATGGTTGAGACGGGCCGCCGCCTGTGCCTCGCGGCGGGTGCGAGCGGCCGATTCGGCCCGGGTCTCGATCACCTTGACCGCGACCTCTCTCTCCAGGCGTCGATCCCAGGCGCGGTAAACGGTGCCGAAGCCGCCACTGCCCAGCCGTTCGACGATTTCGAAGCGGTTCATCACCGTGGTGTTGACCATGGGATACGGCTTTCGACACGGAAAGCCCCGGACCTCCGGCTGCGAGGTGCTTCGCAGTACTTCGACCGGTCATCCTGATTCATTGGAAGGGTCTAAATTCCGGTCGGAGAACGGACCCGGAAGGGTCCCGCTTGGCCTTGTTCGCGGTCACACCGCCATCGGGCAGGCGAATAACGAAGCAGGCAGACGATGGACGACGACTTCTTCACCCCAGACACCGGCGAGACCGATCCCGGCAGCCGCGAGGCTGCCACGACGGTCTCCCCTGCCTCGACCAGGGCGCGAGTCCGGAAGCCCCGCGCCGCAACCAACCCCGAGGAGAGGCGTCGCATGATGGTCCGGCGGGCGATCGCAGTGGGGATCGGGGTCCTCATCTTCATCCTGATCGTCCTCGGTATCCGGAGCTGCCTCGACGCCCGCAGCAATCGCGCCCTGGAGGACTACGCGAGCAACGTGACCCAGCTGACCGACGAGACGAACGCTCTCGGCGAGACCACCTTCGACACGATCGACGACCCTGGTGACCTCTCGATCACCGACTTCACCGACGAGATCGAGACCGACAAGAATGCGATGGACGGCTTCCTGCTCAGGGCGGAGAAGCTCGACGTCCCCGGCGACATGAAGAACGCCCAGAGGTCGCTGGTCCTCGCTTACCAGCTGCGCGCCGATGCGATGGGTGTGATCGCCTCGAAGATGCCCACCGCGCTCGGCGACGAGGGGAGCGAGGACGCCGTCGCCGCGATCGCCGGTTCGGTCGACGTCCTGCGGGCGGCCGACGTCGTCTTCAACAGGGTGACCCGTCACCAGATCGACGGCGAAATCGCTGCCGCCGGGGCAGACGCCCCCGAGCAGCCCAGGGCCGAGTTCGTGCCCGGCGACGACTGGAGCGACCCCGAGACGATCTCCGATGCGCTTGCCGTGATCGGCGGCGGAACGGTGGAAGCCGATGACACCGCGATCCACGGGACCGGGATCTCCTCGGTCGCGATCGGCGGGGTGGCGCTCGACTCCTCCGTCGACAACACCGTTCCGGCCGGGACCGACCCGACGGTCGAGGTTTCGGTCCAGAACCAGGGTGGGGCGGAGGAATCCGACGTCACAGTGACCGTCTCGCTGGATGACGGCTCATCCGGCGAGGGGACGATCACCACCCTGGGCGTCGGCGAGACCGGAATCGCGTCCGTCCCGCTCGATACGGCCCCGAGCGGCCAGGTCACCCTGACCGTCTCGGTCGATGCGGTCGACGGGGAGTCGCTCCTCGACAACAACGAGGCGACCTACACGGTCACCTTCGAGTAGTGGCCTCGCCCGCAGCGAGTCCGATCGGGACAGGGAAGGCAGGAATATGAGGGTCGCCTTCCTCGGTCCCCCAGGCACCTTCAGCGAGGAGGCCGTGAGGAACTCCGGCTTCGGTGGCGAAGGATTCGAGTCCCTGCCCTGCGACTCGATCCCGGAGGCGATCGAGGCGGTGGGTGGCGGCAGCGCCGACCGGGCGATGCTGCCGTTCGAGAACTCGATCGAAGGGTCGGTCCGGCCGACCATGGACACCCTGCTGGAGCTCTCCGACCGGGTGACGGTGGTCGGCGAGTATCGAATGCCGATCAGTGAGGCCCTGATCGCCCGGGAACCCCTCGAGACCGACCGGATAACCGAGGTCATCTCCCATCCACAGCCGCTCGCCCAGTGCGACCGGTTCATCCGGGAAAGGCTCCCGGCGGCCACGGTCCGCGTGGTCAACAGTACGAGTGCGGCAGTGCGTGAAGTGTCGGAGGGAGAGCCCGGCCTGGCTGCGATCGCGCCGGTCTCTGCCGCCGCGATCTACGACTGCGTCGTACTCGAAGAGGGGATCGAGGACGAGAGCGGCAACGTGACCCGGTTCCTCTGGGTCGCCCCCGCCGGGACGAGCCCCGAGGCGGGGCCGGATGGTCCGGAGGGATGGAAGACGACGCTCGTCTTCTCCGAGCTCGGGGCGGACCATCCCGGGGCGCTGGTCGATGCGCTGGTCGAGTTCTCCGACCGTGGGATCAACCTGGTCAGGATCGAGTCCAGACCCCAGAAACGGGAACTCGGCAGGTACCAGTTCTTCATCGACGTCGAGGGTCGCGAGGGTGAGGGGGCCCTGACCGAGGCTCTCGAAGGGCTGCGCTCGAAGGCCGGCGAGGTACGGGTGCTCGGCAGCTACCCGGCAGCGACCGCGTCCTAGTCGGCGGCCTTCTCCGTTTCGGCAGCCTCGGCTTCGGCCTCCTCGTCCTCCCCAGTGGGTGAGTCCTCGGAGTCGACCACCAGTGCCACGGCGCTGATCCGGTCACCGTCCTTGACGTTCATCACCTTGACCCCCTGGGTGGCTCGTCCCGAGTTCCGGATCTCCCCGGCGGAGGTCCGCTGGACCATCCCGTTCTCGGTGATGAACAGCAGCTCCTGGTGTTCGCGGACGATCAGGGCTCCGGCCAGGCCCCCCTTCTTCTCGGTCAGCTTCGCGGTCAGTACGCCCTTGGTTCCGCGGTTCTTGACCGGATAGTCCGAGAGCGGGGTCCTCTTGCCGAACCCGTTCTCGGTCACGATCAACAGCTCGGCGTCGTCGCGGGCTACGTTGAGGGCGAGGACCCGGTTGTCGTCACCCTCAACCTTCATCCCCTTGACCCCGCTGGTGCCCCTGCCCATCGGGCGTGCCTGTTCCTCGTTGAACCGGGCGGCGTGGCCCGACTTGGAGACCAGCAGCACGTCGTCCTCTCCGGAGGTCAGCTCGACCCCGACCAGCTCGTCCCCATCGCGGACCTTGATCGCGATGATCCCGTCTGCCTCGATCCTGGTGTTGTACTCGGGGAACTCGGTCTTCTTCACCTGTCCGCCGGCTGTCGCGAAGATCAGGTAGCGGTTCTCCTTGAAGTCCCGGGTCGGGATGACCGCCATCACCCGCTCGTCCTCCTTCAGTGGCAGCAGGTTGACCAGGGCGCTCCCCCGTGCCGTCCTGCTGCCTTCCGGCAACTCGTAGACCTTCTTCCGATAGACCTTGCCCCGGTTGGTGAAGAACAACAGGTAGTCATGGGTCGAGCAGATGTGGAGGTGCTCGATGTAGTCGCCCTCCTTCAGGTTCATGCCAGTGACCCCGACCCCGCCGCGATGCTGCTTGCGGTACGAGCCCACCGCGATCCGCTTGACGTAGCCCGACTTGGTCAATGAGATCACCATCTGCTCTTCGGCGATCGTGTCCTCGACGTTGACATCGCCGTCGAACACCTCGATCGAGGTCCGTCGATCGTCGCCGTGGGTCTCGGCGACCTCGAGAAGCTCCGACTTGACCAGTTCGTAGACCTTGCTCTCGTCCCCGAGGATCTCGCGGAGCTCGGTGATCAGCTCCATCAGCTCGTCGTGCTCTTCCTTGATCTTTCCGGCCTCGAGCGCCGTCAGGCGCTGGAGCCTCATGTCGAGGATCGCCTGGGCCTGCTCCTTGGAGAGCTCGAACTCCGAGATCAGGCCATCACGGGCCGTGTCGGGGTCGGACGAAGAACGGATCAGGGCAATCACCGCGTCGAGGTTGTCGAGGGCGACCAGCAGGCCCTCGAGGATGTGAGCCCGGGCTTCTGCACGCCCGAGCTTGAACTGGGTCCGCCTGGTCACGACCTCGCGCTGGTGCTCGACGTAGTGGAGGACGAGCTCGCGCAGGCCGAGGGTCCGCGGGACCCCATCGACCAGGGCAACCATGTTCAGCCCGAACGAAGTCTGGAGCGGGGTCTTCTTGAACAGGTTGTTGAGGACGACGTTGGTGACCGCCCCCCGCTTGAGCTCGATCACAACCCTCATCCCGGAACGATCGCTCTCGTCCCTGAGGTCGGAGATCCCCTCCAGCTTCTTGTCGCGGACCAGGGAGGCGATCTTCGCGATCAGGCCGGCTTCGCCGCCCTTCTTCACCGTGAAGGGCAGCTCGGTGACTATCAGCGCCTCCTTCCCACCCTTGAGCGGTTCGGAGTGGACCTTGCCGCGTACCACGACCGATCCCCGCCCGGTCTCGTAGGCCTCGTTGATCCCGCCCGGATCCATGATCCCGCCGCCCGGGAAGTCCGGACCCTTGACGTGCCCCAGCAGGTCGGCGGTACCGATCGAGGGGTCGTCTATGAAGGCGGCAACGGCGGCCGACACCTCGCGGAGGTTGTGGGGCGGGATGTTGGTCGCCATCCCGACCGCGATGCCCGAGGCGCCGTTTACGAGCAGGTTCGGGAAGCGGGAGGGGAGTACCAGCGGCTCCCTCTGGGATTCGTCGTAGTTCGGCCCGAAGTCGACCGTGTCCGAGTCGATGTCCCGGAGCATCTCGGTGGCAAGTCGGGTGAGCCGGGCCTCGGTGTACCGCATCGCGGCCGCCGAGTCGTCGTCGATCGAGCCGAAGTTCCCCTGGCCGTCGGCAAGCGTGTAGCGCAGCGAGAACTCCTGCGCCATCCGGACGAGGGTGTCGTAGATCGAGGCATCACCATGGGGGTGGTACTTGCCCATCACCTCGCCGACGATGAAGGCGCACTTCCGGTACGCCCGGTTCGGCTGCAGGCCGAGGTCGTACATCGAGTAGAGGACCCTGCGGTGGACCGGCTTCAGCCCGTCCCGGACGTCGGGGAGCGCCCGCCCGACGATCACGCTCATCGCGTAATCGATGTAGGAGGAGCGCATCTCGATCTCGAGCTCGCGGTCCTCCACGTTGCCGGTCAGGGCTTCGAGTGCCATCAGCTGGCTCCCTTCCGGGCCTGGGCGGCTCGAACCGGCTCAGACATCGAGGTTGTCGGCATCTTTGGCGTAGGTCTCGATGAAGTCCCGCCGCGGTGAGACCTGATCGCCCATCAGCATCGAGAAGATCTGGTCTGCGGCCGTGGCGTCCTCGAGGGTCACTCGCTGGAGGGTCCGGGTGGCAGGGTCCATGGTCGTCTCACGGAGCTGCTCGGCGTTCATCTCGCCCAGGCCCTTGAACCTGGTCAGCTGGCTGCCGTGCCGGGCAAGATCGAGCACGGCCCTGTGGATGTCGGTGAAGCCGGCGGCGTCCTCTTCCCGATCGTCGAGCGAAACGGTGAACGGGGGCCTGCCGAGGTTCTTTGCCAGCTGGGTGTGGACCTCGGACAGGCGGGCGAACTCATCGCCGGTGAAAAGGCCGCCCGGGACAGTGTGGTTGCGGGCAAGCCCGGAGCTCCGGTGGACCGCCTTGATCGAGGTGTCGTCGCCATCCTTGCCGACCACCTCGACCTCGAAGGCTCCGTCCTCGGGGTTCGCGGTCAGGGCTTTGCGTGCCTGGGCGACGGTGGTCGGAGCCTCGTCGAGCAGGTTCGAATCGGCGACGAACCGGACGACGTCCGTCCCGAACTCTGCCTGAAGGGCGGCGTACCAGCCCTCGTATTCCTTCGAGGCCCGGAGGTAGGCCTGCCAGCCCTTCTTGTTCAGCTTCACCGTCTTGCCTGAGACGTCGGTAATCGAGAATTCCTCGAGCCGGTCACGGAGGAGCAGCTCCTCGAGCTCGGTTTCCTTCTCCAGGTAGGTCTCCTGGTTGCCCCGCTTGACCTTGTAGAGCGGGGGCTTGGCGATGTAGACGAACCCGGCGTCGATCAGCGGCTGCATCTGGCGGTAGAGGAAGGTGAGGACGAGGGTCCTGATGTGGGCCCCGTCCACATCGGCATCGGTGGCCATGATGATCTTGTGGTACCTGGCCTCCTCGAGGTCGAACTCGTCGCCGATCCCCGTTCCGATCGCCGTGATCATCGCCTGGATCTCGTTGTTGGCGAGGACCTTGTCGATCCGGCTCTTCTCGACGTTGATGATCTTGCCCCTGAGCGGGAGGACCGCCTGGGTGCTCCGATCGCGCGCCTGCTTGGCCGACCCGCCGGCGGAATCGCCCTCGACGACGAAGATCTCGGCAAGTGCCGGATCCCGGACCGAGCAGTCGGCAAGCTTGCCGGGCAGGGTCGAGTTCTCCAGTGCCGACTTCCGCCGGGTCAGGTCGCGTGCCTTGCGCGCCGCGTCCCTCGCCCGGGCCGCCTCGACCGCCTTGGTGATGATTCGGCGAGCATCGGAGGGGTTCTCCTCGAGGTACTCAGCGAGGCTCCGGTTGACCGTTTCCTCGACCAGGCCCTTGATCGGGGGGTTGCCCAGCTTGGTCTTGGTCTGCCCTTCGAACTGCGGGTCGTGCAACTTGACCGAAACGACGGCGGTGAGTCCCTCTCGTACATCTTCGCCCGAGAGGTTCTCGTCCTTGTCCTTGATCAGCCCCTTCGAGCGGGCGTAGGCATTGAGGGTCCGGGTCAGGGCGGCCTTGAATCCCGAGAGGTGGGTGCCGCCCTCGTGGGTGTTGATGTTGTTGGCGAAACTGAAGATCGACTCCTGGTAGGAGCCGTTCCACTGCATCGCCACCTCGACCTGGCCGTCATCACCCTCGCCTTCGAAGTAGACGACCTTCTGGTGGATCGGTTCCTTGTTCTCGTTGAGGAAGGCGACGAAGTCCTCGATCCCTCCCTCGTAGTGGAACTCGACCGAATCCCCGTCGGCACGCCTGTCGTCGAGCGAGATCTTCAGGCCCCTCGTAAGGAACGCCGTTTCACGGAGGCGCTCCATCAAGGTGTTGAAGTCGAACTCGACCCCTTCGAAGACCTCGTGGTCGGGGAGGAAGGTGATCTCGGTCCCGGTCTCCGAGCTCTTTCCGGTCTCCTCGAGAGGTCCCTGGGGTACCCCTCTCTCGTAGTCCTGCTCCCAGACGGCGCCCTCGCGCTCGACCTTCAGGTGGAGCCGCTCCGACAGCGCATTTACCACCGAGACCCCCACCCCGTGGAGCCCGCCGGAGACCTTGTAGCCACCTCCGTCGCCGAACTTACCCCCGGCGTGGAGGGTGGTCAGGACGACCTCAGCGGCAGAGCGCTTCTCCTTCGAGTGCTCCTCGACCGGGATACCCCTCCCGGTATCGACCACGGTGCAGCTGTTGTCCGGCAGAAGGGTCACCGATACCGAGTCGCAGTGCCCGGCGAGCGCCTCATCGACCGAGTTGTCGACGATTTCGTAGACCAGGTGGTGGAGTCCGCGTGGACCGGTCGAGCCGATGTACATGCCGGGCCGCTTGCGGACCGCCTCGAGACCCTCCAGGACCGTTATGTCTTCAGCCCCGTAGGAATCCTCCGAGGACGTCTTGCCTTTAGCCAATCACTGCCTTTCGTGGTTCACGCCGGGACCCGGACGAAGGGGGTCGACGGTCTCTTTCCGGACCCCGCTGACCGCCTCGGCCCGACCCATCAATAGTACCAGTTCGGCACGGTCGACTGAACCCTCAAAAGCGTAAAAATACCTGCAAATAGGGCACTTTTTTGGATCATGTCGACCGGAAGGAGAGCCGTTCGACCGGTGGGCCGCCCCGGGCCTCCAGGGCGACGTTCAGGGACTCCCTGATCCGGGCCTCCATCATCCCCAGCTCCTCCGCCCAGACGGCGCTTTCGCACTCGACGTAGACCACCCCGTCTCGTTCCTCGGAGACCGTGGTGACCGCGGCTATCCGGTCACCCACGGCTCCCGTCCAGACCGCCTGGACCTCGGCCTGTGGAGTCTCCGGGGCGACCTCGTCGGCGAACCTTCCAACCGCCCCGGCCAGTCGCTCCGGTTGGGCGGGCCTTCCCCTCTCATCCCTGCCCGTCGGCATCTCCCTACCGGGCCGTTCCGGACGAGACCCCGAGCAGACCCTCGATCGAAACACGGACGAGATCCCCGTCCGACGGCAACAGCTCCTCTTCGGCCGCCGAGATCACCGCTTGTCCACCCGCGGCTAGCTGTGTCAGGAGGGCCGAGCGACGCTCGGCGTCGAGTTCGCTCATCACGTCGTCCAGCAGAAGCAGTGGGGTGGGGTTACCGGCCTCGGTCAGGACCCGTCGCTCGGCGAACAGCAGTGCCAGCAGACCGAGCCTCTGCTGACCCTGGGACCCGAAGCGCCTGAGCTGCCTTCCGTCCCTCTCCAGTCTCAGTTCGTCGTTCTGGGGCCCCCATGTGGTCCTCCCGGCCTCTATGTCGCGCTGTCGGCGCTCCTCCAGCCCGGCTGCCAGCTCTTCTTCGGTGGTGGCGGCCGCCGGTCTGTACTCCAGACCGTTGTCCCCTTCGAGTCCGAGCACTTCGGAGGCATCCCGGTACGCCGGTGACAGAAGCTCACATGCCTCGGTCCGGGCCTGGCTGAGCGAGGCCCCAGCCCTCGCAAGCTGGGCATCCCAGGTGTCCAGGGCCGACGGCGAACCCTCGCCCCGGGCGATCGAGGAGAGCAGGGCGTTCCTCTGGGAGAGCGTCCGGCCGAACTCCTGTCGCAGCCCTTCCCTCCTCTGCCACCTGGCGCCGACGAACCTGTCCAGGTGGGCCCTGCGAAGAGCTGGGGGGCCCTTGACCAGCTCGAGTCGCTCCGGTGAGAAAACGGTTACGGCAGGCCGGTTTCGTTCCGCTTCGGACCTATCGACCCGAGCCCCATCGAGGGT
>VEQW01000057.1 GCA_018883025.1 Solirubrobacterales bacterium
ACCATGAAACCCTGGACCCGGGCGACGCTCTGCCCCGAGATGTCGTCGACCCGGTACCCGACCCACTCGGCGACCTCATCGGCTCCGGGCGGCGGGACCGATCCACCTTCTTTCTCAACCGACATCGGGACCTCCAGTCATCTCCAGCAGTCTTTCGGCTGCGGAGGCAGGATCGATCTCGCGCTCGGCGACTTGCCGGAGAAGCGCCTCGACCTCCGGGGCGTCTGCCGCCGAGTCGAGCCGGCGCCTCAGCCTCGATGCTGCGATTCCCATCACCTCGTTGCGGAGGTTCCTCGACCGGCGAAGCTCCAGCTCACCCCGATCGGCGATCCACCGGGAGTGCTCGTCGATCCTCTCGAGAAGTTCCGGTACACCCTCACCGGTCGCCGCCTCGGTCCTCAGGATCGGAACTTCCCATTCGCCCGGGACCTGACCGAGGGAGAGGGCGGCTCGGACCTCCCGAACCATCGTGTCGGTCATCGGATGGTCGGCCTTGTTGACGACGATCAGGTCGGGGATCTCCATGACCCCGGCCTTGAGGGCCTGGATCGAATCGCCGGACCCCGGCATGAGCGCAAGCACCACCGTGTCGGCATGGTCGACGATGTCGATCTCCCCCTGCCCGACGCCGACGGTCTCGACCAGGATGTCGTCCTTGCCCGAGGCGTCCATCGCAAGTACCGCCTGGAGCGCCGCCTCCGAGAGACCACCGAGGGCACCACGGGAGGCCATTGATCGGATGAAAACCCCACTGTCCAGGAAGTGGTCGGAGAGGCGAATGCGATCGCCCAGCAGTGCACCCTTGGTGAAGGGACTCGAGGGGTCGATCGAAAGTACGCCGACCTCCCGTCCTGCCCCCCGGAGCTCCCGGGTCAGTGCCCCGACCAGGGTGCTCTTCCCGACCCCCGGCGGCCCCGTGAAGCCGACGATCCGGGCGTTACCGGTCCTCGGGAAGACCTGGCGGACGAGTTCGGCCCCGGCGGGATCGTCCGACTCGATCAGGGTGATCGCCCTGGCGAGCGCCCGACGGTCGCCCGCCAGCAGGGACTCGGCCAGGGGATCCAGGGCTGTAGTCGCGGACGTTTCGGCCATCGGGGCAAGTGTAGAACCTGCTCCGGAACGAGCCAGCCCGTCTCGGGGCGGTGGTGTCGGGCGGTCGCATCGCCCCCATGCGTCCCCGGAATAGAGTCCATTTCGATGGAACGGGACCGTGCCAGGAAGGGCCCGATCGGAACCCTCGGATTCCTCGGAAGAAACGGCATGCTGACGCCGAAGTACGCCCGGCTCCTCTGGAGGTACCTCTGGAGGAGGGTGCTCACATCGGCTGGTCACAGGTGGAGGACGGACGGCCCGGTCTTCTTCGGCCGGAAGCTGCAGGTCCAGATCTCGAGGAGGGGGTCGATCTCCTTCGGTCGCTTCGTCTGGGTCGGGGACGGGACCAAGATCCGGTGCCACGAAGGCACGGTCGAGATCGGAGCCAAGACCGTGCTCGGGCAGGAAGTGACGATCTCTGCCTACCGGAAGATCCAGATCGGGGAACAGTGCGTGATCGCCGACCGGGCGATGTTCATCGACTTCGACCATGGGGTGGTCGAGGTCGAGCGCCCGATCCGGCAGCAGGGCATCTACATGGAGGACGTGGTGATCGGCTCCAACGTCTGGATCGGGTACGGGGCCTGCTTCCTGCGGGGGGTCACCGTCGGCGACAACGCGATCGTCGGGACCAACGCGGTCGTTACCCACGACGTTCCGGCGAACGCAGTGGTCGCCGGGATCCCGGCGAGGGTCATCCGGATGCGGGAGGAGCCACAGTCCCTCACCTGGCCCGATCCTGTCGAGCCCGACCCATCAGACCCTGGCGTCCTCGACCCTCCTGCCGGCTGAGCGACTCAGTTCGGGTCGGTGACCGGCTGGAGGCTCCGGTAGAGGGCCTCGGTCTTCCCGGCCACGTCCGCCCAGTCGAAGGACCTGATGTGGGCAAGGCCTTCCTGGACCATCCTGCGACTGAGGTCCTCATCGGCCAGGACCTCGATCGCGGCATCGGCCAGATCCTCCGGATCGCTCGCCCGGAACCTCAGGCCGGCACCCTCCAGCGGAACCACCTCACGCAGACCGCCTGTGTCCGCAGCGATGCATGGACATTCGGAGGCCATCGCCTCGAGGGCCACCAGTCCGAAGGGCTCGTAGATCGAAGGGACCACGGTCAGATCGGCGATCCGGTAGAGCGAGGTCAGGACGTCATCACCGATCCAGCCGAGGAAGGTCCCGTGCTCCATCAGGCCCAGGTCGCCCGCAAGGCGATGGAGCTCCTCCTCGTGGGTCCCCGAGCCGGCGACCAGGAACCGGGTTCCCGGCATCTCCTCGATCACCCTCGGCATCGCCTCGAGGGCGAGCTGGAAGCCCTTCTCGTAGACCAGCCGACCGATCAGCAGGACCAGCTTCTCGTCGGGCGCCGCGAACCGTTCCCTCAGCCCGGCCAGCATCTCCGGGTCGGCTTCGGGCAGGTCGTCGGGATCTATCCCGTTGTGGATCACCTCGACCCGGCCGGGCTCGGCTCCGAAGACGTCGATCACCTGGTCGCGCATGAACTCCGAACAGGTGATCACCCGATCCGAGCGATTGGCGATCCAGCGCTCGACCCCGTGTATGTGGGACTGGGGATGGCTGTCGACCCAGCCCTGGTGCCGGCCATATTCAGTCGCGTGGATCGTGGTCACCAGCGGGGAGTCGAATCTCCGGGCAAGGTGGTCGCAGGCCGAAGCGACCAGCCAGTCGTGACCGTGGACACAATCGAAATCGAAACGGTCGCCGAGATCCACCCCGGCGGCCAGCATGTCGGAGTTCATCCGCTCCACCCAGGTGACGAACTCGGCCAGGTCGGAAGGGCGTTCCGGTTCGACGATGCGGTGGATGTGGACACCACCGACCTTCTCCTCGACGTCGCTCTCGTCGCCGCCCCTGGTCAGCACGTGGACCTCGACGCCCCTGTCGACCAGTGCCTCGGAGAGCTTCCTTACGTGGCGGGCGAGACCGCCCTCGATCAGGGGCGGGTACTCCCAGGAGACGATCAGTGGTCTTGTCACTTCGTTCGCGCTTTCCGGTCCTCAGGGAGTGGTGAGCGAGGCCATCTCGAGGTCGGGTGAAAGGGACCTCAAGGTCGGGTCGGGCTCTTCTCCGCGGGCGGAGTGTATGGCTTCATAGGCGGCGCTGGCGTGATCGACCGCCCGCCTGAAGGGGTAGTCACCGGCCTGGCCGGTGGCATCGAGGAAGGCCCAGTCGCTCGACTGGACCGCGAGCATCTCCCTCGCCGCCCTGTCGGAGGCCGGGGGCCCGAGACCGGAGGCAATCGCTCCCAGGACGGCGAGCTCGACCCGCCTGGCCCCGGCCGATATGTCTGCCTGGGCCGGGGAGTCCCACGTCCTCAGGTCCTTGCCAGCGCCCCAGGAAGCGGGCATGAGGGCGTCCTCGCGCCCGGTTCGACCGAGCTCGCGACCAGGCGTCGTCAGCCGGATACCCCGTTCGGCGGCACCATCGAGGACTGCCTCGAGCCAGATCGGCCCCTCGGCCCACCAATGCCCCATCAGTTCCATGTCACAGGCGAAGACGACCAGTCCGCCCTCCCCCCGCTCCCGCCGGAACCCCTCGAGCCTTCCGGCGACGCCGTCGAGGAACCTCCCGGCGTCCTCACGGGCCCTTTCCCGTGCCGCCTCGGAGTCGTACGGAGAGCCATCGATCGAGAACAGGTTGAGGCCGAGCATCGACTTGCGGTGGAAGTCGCGATAGCCGGGCCAGGAGGGGTAACCGGCCAGGTCCCAGACCCATGAGACCGCCGTCCAGTCGATCGTGAAGGCAAGCGGACCCGACCGGGTCGCGAGTGGCTCGAGCGCCTCATCCCCGGTCTCGTGTGCCGACTGGTCGATCGGGAACCACTCGATCCCGTGCCGGGCCAGGAAGGCCTCGAGTCCCGGCACGTATGCACATTCCGGCAGCCAGAACCCGGACGGTCGACCGAACCGGCGGCGGTGCGACCTGAGCCCCGTACCGATCTGGAACTCGATCGCCCGGTCGGTAGCGATCAATGGGAGCACGGCGTGGGTCGCAGCCGAGGCGAGCAGCTCGATCCGGCCCTCGCGAGCCGGGCCCGCAAACAGCTCGAGGAGGTCGCCGTCCACGGAGGCAATCGCTGTCAGGGAAGCTTCGTAGCGTCCGAGTTCATCGAGGGCCGAGTCGCGTAGCTCGGCCGGGGCCTCCTCGGACTCGCGCCGGGCGGAGCCGGCACGGAACTCGGTCGCGAAATCGGTCAGCCGCCCTGCGAGGCCCGGGGCCTCGAGCTGGTCGGCCAGAACCGGGGTGATCGAGACCGCGATGTCCCTGGCGAAGGCGAGCACCGGGACGTAGGAGCGGACCACTGCGTCGAACAGCCACTCCTCCCCGAACGGATAGGTGCCGAACCCCTCGACATACGGCATGTGGGAATGGAGGACGATCGCGAGGTCCCCCACGGACCCCTCCCCGTCGGGACGCCCCCCCTCAGGCACGGCAGACGGCGATGAAGTCGAGTGCCCGATCGAGGTCTCCCCTGCCGACCCGGAAGTCGCTGCTGCCGATCGACGGCGTGAACCAGTCGTAGAACGATCGGGTCAGGCCGAGCGCCGCGTGGACCCTGTCCCAGCCGACCGAGAGGGCCCGGTCGTGCCAGGCGAGCCGCCCCGAGTGGAAGACCCCGAACAGCTCGACCGACGAGAAGTGCGGGGCGAGCAGCTCCGCGAACTCGTCGGCCCGGTACTCACGGATGTGCCAGGGGTTGTCGGACTTCTCGGCCCCGGGTGGTGCGAGGGTCAGGAGGTTGGGAGTCGAGATGTAGGAGACCCCGGCCGCGCGTGCAAACCCCTCGAGAAGGGCGTCCGGCTCCTCGACGTGCTCGATCGTCTGGAGGAAGACGATCGCGTCGCACGGCCCCTCGAACGCCTCGACCAGTCCCCGCCTGAAACCGACCCGGGCAGTCGAGTACTTGGCCTCGGCATGGGCGAAGGCCTCCGGGTTGGCGTCCACCCCGACCACCGAGCGGGCCGTCCTCCCCAGCACCTCGGAGCCGTACCCCTCCCCGCAGGCCAGATCGGCGACGTCCAGGCCCGAAACCCTCCTGGCAATCCACTCGTAGACGACCAGGTGTCGCCGGTACCAGTAGTTCTCCTCGGGGAGGTCCGGGAGGGTCCTCTCGCCGGTCAGCTCGAGCGGTGGCACCCCCTCCGGCTGGTCTCTCTGGACGTATGCGTCGGACAACCAGGCGATTGTTCCCTATCTTTTCCCGCCATGCCCGCATCCCCCACCGACTCCCCCGAGAAGATCAAGGACGCGAACACGCGCTACCACGATGCCGCGGCAGATTCCTACGATTCGAAGTGGGGTATCGACTTCGGTCCGATCGGCCAGCACCAGGTCCGCTCCAAGGTCGCCAAGGCGCTGGGGCGCGATCCCGTGGGTTCCCTGGGAGATTCGCTGGAGATCGGGGCCGGGACCGGATACTTCTCGCTCAACCTGGCCCAGCAGGGGCTGCTCGACCGGGTCACCGTGACCGACATCTCGCCAGGGATGCTCGAGACGCTCGCGACTTCGGCCGAGGGACTGGGGATCGAAGTCGAGACGGTGGTCTGCGAGGCAGAGGAGCTCCCCTTCGAGGACGAATCCTTCGACCTCGTGCTGGGACACGCCGTGCTCCACCACATCCCGGACCTCGACCGCGCCTTCGGCGAGTTCCATCGGGTCCTGAGGCCAGGGGGTCGGGTCATCTTCTGCGGGGAGCCTTCGCGGTACGGAGACCGCCTCGCCGCCCTTCCCAAGGCCCTCGGCACAGCGGCCGCTCCGGTGTGGCGTCGGATGGTCGGGGCCTCCGCCCTGGAGGACCCCGTCGGGAACGGCGCCGAGTGCTCCGACGACCACGAGTTGGAATCGGAGGTCGACGTCCACGCCTTCGCCCCGTCCGACCTGAGGGGCCTTCCCGGCGGGGCGGGCTTCACCGAGGTCCGGGTCTCGGGTGAAGAGGCGGTCGCGAACTTCTGGGGCTGGGGCATGCGCTCGCTGGAAGCGACCGCCGAGCCGGAAACGGTGCCGCTGGGCTGGCGCAAGTTCGCCTTCAGGGGCTACGTGACCTTCCAGAAGCTCGACTCCACGGTGCTCGAGCCGCGCCTTCCGCCGGAGCTCCTCTACAACCTCCTGCTAACGGCGAAGAAGCCCGGCTGAACACCGGCCTCGAACTCAGACCAGGGCAACCGCACCACCCCGACGGGGATCCGCGCCCCCGGCGAGGCTGCCCGAGTTGGGATCCCGGGTAACCGCCTGGACCCCGCCGAAGAAGAGGTTCAGCCGGTCCCACCGGAAGACCTCCTCGCCTTCCCGCTCGAGCCTTCGGAGGGCGTCGGGGTCGACACCCGGCTCGGCCTGGACGAGATTCCCCTCGACGTGGACCCTGGGTGCATCCACGGCTTCCTGTGGGTCCATCCCCCTGGCAACGAGATTGACCACGCTCTGGACCACGGCGGAACGGATCCGGTTGGAACCGGCACTGCCCAACCCGGCGACGACCTCCCGTTCCTCGAGGATCAAGGTCGGTGACATCATCGACCCGATCCGCTCCCCCGGACGGTGACGATGGAAGCCGAGCGGGTTGAGGTCCTCCTCCCCGAGCATGTTGTTCAGATGGATTCCGGTTCCCGGGACGACCATCCCCGACCCGGTCCCGTTCGAGCAGGTAACCGAGGCACAGAGGCCGTCGCCGTCCATCGCGACCAGGTGCGTGGTCGACCCGAGCCTGTCGGTCGCCTCGATTCCGGCCGCGACCGAGCCCTCGGAGAGCAACCCCGCCGAGAATCCCGGCTCACCGAGGCGCTCCGCGAAATCGCCGACCCTGACCAGGTTGGCCGCGTCGAGCGCCCGCACCTCCTCGACGACACCCGAGCCTCCCAGCTTCTCGAGGATCGCCAACGAATAGGTGATCAGGATTCCGCCTGCCGACGGGGGCGGGTTGGTCAGCACCTCGCAACCGAGGAAGCCGGTGCCGACCGGAGACCTCTCGATCGTCTCGTACGCGGCAAGGTCGGCTGCCGAGAGGGTCCCACCCCGACCGACGACGTAGTCCTCGATCGCTGCCGCCGTCTCACCGGAATGGATCGAGGCTGCTCCCTCTTCGGCGAACCGCTCGAGGGCATCGGCAAGGTCCGGATACCGGAACAGGTCCCCCTCCCCGAGGTACTTGCCGTCGGGTGCGTAGATCTCACGGGCCGATTCGGTCGAGGTATAGATCGGCTCGAGGATCCTGAGGACGTAGGCCTGCTGGCGGTTGAGCGGGGATCCTTCACGAGCGAACCGAACCGCCGGACCGATCAGGTCCCCCAGTCCGACCGAACCGAAACTCTCGAGGGCGAACTCGAGACCGGCGGCGGTGCCGGGAACCCCGCAGGAGGCCGCCCCGGCGTTGAATACCTGGGAAGTCTTCTCGTCGAAGTGGACCGGAACCGGAACCAGCTCATCCGTCCGCTTGTGCCCTCCCGAGCCCGGCGCTGCGACGAAGAAGTCGAGCACGGTCGGCTCGACCCCCGGACCCCCGACGATCATGAACCCCCCGGCGCCGAACCCGGTAAGGGCACTCTCCAGGGAGAAGGAGGCGAGGACCGCCGCCACTGCCGCATCGACCGCGTTTCCGCCTTCCCTCAGGACGCCTGCCCCGGTTTCGGCGGTCAGGGGATGGCCGGCAGCGACGACGCCCCGGGAGCTCGACACGACCTAGGCCAGGAACTCGGGGATCTCGCCGTCGTCCGGTCCGCGACGGGAGCGATCCTCACCCGGATCCCTCGGCCGACTGGTCGAAGGCGCCCGGGTGCCGGACCCACGCGAGTCGAACCGGGTGGCAACGACCGTTATCCAGAGCTCGTCGCCCAACTGGTCGTCCACGTTCGCGCCGAAGATGATGTTGGCGTCGGGATGGGCGGCATCGCCGACCGCGCGGGCGGCCTCCGAAACCTCGACCAGCGACAGGTCCGGCCCACCGGTGATCGACATCAGGACCGACCTCGCGCCGTCCATCGGGGTCTCGAGCAGGGGCGAGGAGATCGCCCTCTCGACCGCGACCATCGCCCGCTCGGACCCGGTACCCATTCCGATCCCGAGGAGCGCCCGACCGGCGTCGGACATGACCGACCGGACGTCGGCGAAGTCGAGGTTGATGATCGAGGGAAGGGTGACCAGGTCGGAGATTCCCTGGACGCCCTGGCGAAGGATGTCATCTGCGACCTGGAAGGCGTCGGTCATCGGCGTTGCCTGGTCGAGGACCTCGAGCAGGCGGTCGTTCGGGATGACGATCAGCGTGTCGACCTCGCCGGCGAGGGCCTCGATCCCTTTTTCGGCAGCCTTGGCCCGCTTGTTCCCTTCGAAGCTGAAAGGACGGGTGACGATCCCGACGGTCAGGGCGCCTACGTCCCTCGCCAGACGGGCGATGACCGGTGCCGCCCCGGTTCCGGTACCGCCACCGGCTCCGGCCGCGATGAAGACCATGTCGGCGCCCTTGAGGCTGCGCTTGATCCGATCCTGCTCCTCGAAAGCGGCCCGGAAACCGAGCGACGGATCGGCCCCGGCACCGAGACCCCGGGTCTCCTCGCCACCGATGTGCATCGTCTCGTCGGCCAGACAGAGCTGGAGGGACTGCAAGTCGGTATTGACCGCCATGAACTCGATTCCCGAAACCCCGGCGTCGATCATCCGGTTGACGGCGTTGACGCCTGCCCCACCGACTCCGACCACCTTGATCACTGGGCTATGGGGGACGGCGCGACCCCGGCCCTCGCCGCGGCCCTGCCTCCCGGCGGCTGCCGAGCCACCGGGGCGCTCGGAGAAGATCTTCTTCAGGCGATCCTGAGGGTCGGCCGCCTGCTCGGACTCGACCGACTCACCGTTCGGGGCGTCGGCCTCCTCGAAGCTCGACGGGAGCGGCCGCTCGGCCCCCTCCATCGGGTCCTGGCGACCGAAGCGGCCGGCGACGTCGGGGTCCGGGGCGGCAGGTGCTTCCGGCTCCACCGGAGCCTCGGGTTCGTCCTCGCCGCCTCGCGAGCCCCCACTGGTTGATCGGAAGAGGTCCGCCAGCGGACCCTCCCTCATGCTCGCCCGTTTACGCCTTGCCATTCTTGAGGATCTCTTCGGCCAAGTTCCGATAGTACGACGCCGCTCTGCTCTCCGGGTCGTATTTCAGGACACTAGCGCCTCGTACCGGCGCCTCCGCGAACTTGACCGCCTTGCGGATCCTCGATTTGAAGACCAGGTCACCGAAGTTCTCCTCGAGAAGGGCGACGGCTTCCTTTGCGTGGACGGTGCGGGAGTCGAACATCGTCGGCAGGATGCCGGCGATCTGGACGTTCGGGTTCAGGTTCTCCTGGATCATCCCGAGCGTGTTCTGGAGCTGGGCCAGCCCCCTCATCGAGAGGTACTCGCACTGGACCGGGACGATCACCTTGTTCGATGCGGTCAAGGCGTTGATCGTCAGCAGACCGAGACTCGGAGGAGTGTCGATGCAGATGTAGTCGTACTCGGGCCTGACCTCGGCGAGTGCCCGCTCGAGGGAACGCTCCCGGCCGATCTTCGTGCTCATCGCTATCTCGGCTCCCGCGAGGTCGAGTGATGCGACGGCGATATCGATCTCGCGCTCGGCGATCACGTCGGTGATCGGGACCTCGTCGACCAGGACGTCGTACATGCTCTTCTCGACCTTGTCGGGGTCGATCCCCTGGCTCATCGTCAGGTTGCCCTGTGGATCGAGGTCGACGCAGAGGACCTTGTTGCCCATCTCGGAGAGGGCGACCGCAAGGTTGAGGGTCGAGGTCGTCTTTGCGACGCCGCCCTTCTGGTTGGCAAAGCTGATCACGTCGGCCAGGTCGGTCTCGGGGACCTCCGGCTTCTCGCTGTCGACGACCGCGCTGCCCTTGCCCTTGACCGGACCGAGCAGGTCCTTCGCCTTGAGGCGGATCTCCGACTC
>VEQW01000131.1 GCA_018883025.1 Solirubrobacterales bacterium
CTACTGCCCAGGGGTGAGGAGCTGGAGGGGCCGCTGTACGAGCAGATGCTCCGGGTGGCCGATTCGCCGAACGTGGCCGAGGTAAGGGGTGGCCTCGGATTCCTCGCTGCGGTGGAGATAGCGGGGGAGATCCTCGAGGCCGACCCGGGGGCGCCGATCAAGCTGGGGATGGCTGCCCGGGAGCAAGGGGTGCTGATGCGACCGCTCGGGCGGGGTGTGGCCGTCTCTCCACCGCTGACCGCAACCGAGGAGCACCTGCAGATGATCGGCGATGCGATCGAGAAGTCGGTCGCGACGCTCGGTTGACCCCCCGTTTCGGCCCCGGGCGAAGGCGCACTCTCCACTCCGGTTTTGTAGTGTCCTCGCGCAGGAACCCGGCAAGTCGGGTCGTTCAGGAAGAACCCGCACTCGAATTGGGGAGGTAGTAGCAAGTTGACAGGGAAAGTCCGCTTCATGAAGTCGTCGATCGCCCTCGTTACAGCCCTCGGTTTCGGCCTGGCAGTTGCCGCCGGACCGGCATCGGCGGCCCCCGGGGTCTACTCCGACTGGACGATCAGCCCGACCGAGTCCGGCGCCCAGAACTACACCGGCACGATCGGCTTTCCCAATGCGCTGCTGCCGGGTGCCGACTACACCTCCGACAAGAGTGTCGACGACAACCAGTCGGTCCGGGTGGTAACCGATGGCGACTGGCTGACCACCCAGACCCCGTTCGGGGCGGTCTTCGGCCCGAGCGGACCGCCACCAGGCATCACCACCCAGTTCCTCAGGCTTCGGATCGCGCTCAACACGGTCTCGACCACCACCTACACCTTCAGGGAGCCCTTCCCGGCCGACCGGCTGGGGATCGCCTTCGGTGACATCGACGTCGACTCGATCAGGTTGACCGCGACCGATGAGAACGGAGCCCAGGTGCCCGGGTCGAAGCTGGTCGGGGGGACCTTCAACTACTGCAACGTGACCGTGGACAAGCCGACCGATTGCGACTCGGGTCCTTACCCGATCCCGGTCTGGACGCCGGCCGCTGAGGGCGGCTCGATCACCCCGACTCCACCCGCTCCGGGCATCCAGGAGACCTCGGGTGCGAGTGCCTGGTTCCAGCCCTCGGTTTCACTGAAGAGCCTGACCGTGACCTTCCAGGCATACCCCGGTGCCGGATCACCGTCCTACCGGACCTGGTTCGCGGCCTTCCCGAGGACCAAGATCGAGACCACTGTGAAGCCTGACAAGGAGAAGATCCCCGAGGGCGGTGAGGTGGACGTGAACGTCTCCACCGGCAACGGAGGGGACTTCGATGCCGGCGACGTCGAGACCTGCCTCAAGATCCCGAAGCGATTCGTCGTGGTCAAGAAGGACGGCACCTCCCTGGACGGCAGGAACGCCTGCTGGACGGCCGAGGAGTTGAAGCCCGGTGGAGAAACCGACAAGGAGATCACGGTGCGCCCGACCGGGGATACCTCCGGCAACTTCACCTTCCAGTCGACCGCGACCTCGCCCGATGCCGGTCAGGCCGATGCGAAGGCGAACCTGACCGTCAAGAAGAAGAAAAAGAAGAAGAACAACAAGCCGAAGCCGAGGCCGAACCCGAGGCCGAAGCCCCAGCCGCCTACCGGCTGATCAGCTGGGGAGTCTGATACCGGCGTTCGCCTTACGGGCGGAGCGGATTTCCTAGAATTCCGCTTCGATGAGGGAACGGGAGATCCGGCAGGACCGATCGGTCGAGGAGCTGCTCGACCTGGCGATCGAGGTGATCGCCGAGGAGGGGCTTGCGGCCTGTACGTTCCGGAAGCTTGCCTCCAGGGCCGGAACTTCGACCTCCACCTTCACCTATCGATTCGGTAACCGGACCAACCTGATCGGTCAGGTGCTGACCAGGGCCTACTCCCTGGGCTGGGAGGAGATGCGACTCGGCGAGCTGGAGCATCCCGACCCGATCAGACGGCTTTACGAAATCGGCCTCTCGGACCTGCAGCTCAAGGAGGAGATCGATCCGTACAAGCGGGCCTACGTCGAGATATTGATCGCGGTACCGAGAGAGCCGGACTTGATGGAAGCCCTGATGAGCCTGGACGAGTCCTTCCTTTCCTCGTACCAGGTGCTGATCGAGCGGGCCCAGTCCCTAGGGATGCTCGACAAAGAACTCGACCCTTACGGCGTAACGCTCGCGATCTGGTCGGTGATCGACGGACTCAACCTGAACCGCTATGCCTACCGGGAAGGGCTGGGGCCGGATGAACTCGAGTTCTACTTCCGGCGGCTCTTCGAGGGGATCATCGGC
>VEQW01000132.1 GCA_018883025.1 Solirubrobacterales bacterium
GCGCCAGGGGGGGCACCGGTTCCGCCTGCGGTCGCCCTCTACCTGGTCGGGGCCGCCGATCCAATCACCCGGGCTGACGCCGTCTCAATGCTCGATCGGGACCCGGAGCTCAGCGACCGATCGGACCGGATCCGGGAAGCCCTCTCCGGGGAGTTCAACCTCGGGACCCCGGGGATGGACCCGAGGCCTGAGCCAGCCGTTCGTGGGAAGGGCACCGACCACCAGAGACCTCCGAAGAGAGGCGAGAAAAGGGCGGAGGGAACGGATTCAGCATCGAGACCGACCGGGAGCGACTCCAGGGGAATGGACGCCCGACAGCGGCGTCTCCTGTCCATTCTGATCTCGGCTGCCGGGCTAGCGATCGTCGTGGTCGCCGTCGTTCTGTTGGTCAACGGCGAGGACCCTGCGAGCGATCCGGTCGAGGCTCCGACCGTTGCGGAGCTGTCCCCGGTTCGGGGCGAGACGGGTGGCGGGACCGTCGAGTTCGGGTTCTCCGGGAACGAGTTCGCGGCAAACGTTTCCTTCACGGCCCTGGAGCCGAATGCCCGGGGTGAAAGCTATGCGCTCTGGTTCGATGGCCCGGTCGGTGCCTTCCCTTTCGACAGGGCAACGGTCGGCGCTCAGGGGATCATCGCGGGTCAGTCGCGGATCAATCAGGCGATCATCTGTTTCATTGCGGCCGACCTCTTCACCGATGTGAAGCTCTCGAGGAGTCGCGACGAGCAATTCCGTGGCGCGCTCAGACAGGCAGTAACGGCCAGGGGTGGCTCCGGCCCATTCCCCGAATACGTCGGTACGACGGTGCTCGAAGGTCCGATCTCGATGCCGACGGAGACCCGACAGGCCCTGGTCAGGGAGTGCGGTGGAAGGACGTCGGCAGGAGGCAGCCAGGGTTCATGATCCCGGCAGGATCGACCGATCGCTTGGTCGCGTCGAGGGCCGCCAGCCCCACCTGACCGACCCTCCGCGCATAAGCCGCCGCGTGGTCCCGTCCGATCCCGTGGTGGTGCGAAACGGGAAGGTCCAGTTCGAGGAGCTCCGCGAGTACGGCCTCCTTCACGGCTACCCACGATTCAACCGCCCCCCTTGTGCCCGGAGTCGAGACGAGGGTGAAATAGAGGGAGGCTCCATCGGGGTACGCGTGGGAGAGGTGACAGAGCAACTCCCCGGCCATTCCGTTGCGCTCCAGTGCCGCGAGGGTGGCGTCCCGAATCGAGAGATATGCATCGACGTATTCCGACCACGGTGCAGCCGTCTCGAAGGTCTCGACGACCAATCCGAGATCGAGCAGACCCTCCCTCAGGTAAGGGCCATGGAACCGCGAACGGACCCAGGACACCCCAGGTCGCGCACCGAGGCGGATTCCCCCGGCGCGCCTGAGGAGGGAGTTCGTCTCGCTCCTCACGGAGGCATTCTCGCCGGGCTCTCCTTCGTAACCGACGATCATCAAACAGCCATCGCTTCGACCCCTGGCCCCTAGGTAGGCGTCGAAAGCGGTGCCAGCGGCTCCGCCAGGGCCGGACATCGCGAGGTTGAGCGATGTCTCCGTCCGGTCCGACAGCCGCACCACGGCCGGCAGGGCGTCCCTCTGCGCCATCGTCATCACGCAATCGATCCCGCTTTCGAAGTCGGGGAGCAACCAGACGACGTAGCTGGTGTCGGGGATCGGAGCAAGCCGCATCTCGACCTCGGTGATCACCCCGAAAGCCCCCTCTGAACCGACCATGAGCTCGAGTAACGAGGGCCCTTCGGCTGCGTGCTCGACCCGTGGCGTCCGAAGGATCCCGCCTGGCGTCACGACATCGATCCCGGTGACCATCTCATCGAACCTCCCGTAGCCGTTCGAGGCCTGCCCTGCGGACCTCGTCGCGGCGAATCCACCGATCGTCGCGTATTCCCAGGACTGGGGGAAGTGGCCCGTCGTGAGCCCGAAGCGATTGACCGCCTCTTCCGCCTCGGGGCCCCGGAGACCAGCTCCGAGCCGCCCCGTCCGGGAGATCGGATCGACCTCAACTCGATTGAGCCCGACCGTGTCGAGCGAAATGACGGGTGCCTCGATGGCCTCTGGGACCCTGAGACCGCCGGTCACGGACGTTCCACCGCCGTAGGGAATGACCGCCACTCGCTCCCTGCTGGCGGCCTCGAGGACTGCCAGGATCTGAGCCGCATCCCTTCCGATTACGACTGCGTCAGGGGCGGTCGGAACGACGCCGGACCGAAGGGTCAGGAGGTCCTCGAGAGATTGGCCCGTTGCGTGCCGTACGCGGGAATCG
>VEQW01000058.1 GCA_018883025.1 Solirubrobacterales bacterium
TGACCACGGTCAGGCGGCGCGAAGTCTCCGAGCGGATCAAGGAGGCCCGCGACTTCGGCGACATCTCCGAGAACGCCGAATACGACGACGCAAAGAACGAACAGGCCCAGCTGGAGGCCCAGATCGCCCAGCTCGAAGAGCGGATCAGGCGCTCTGTGGTCGTCGAGGAGCCCGGGGAGAAGACCGGCGAGGTCGTCTTCGGATCGGTCGTCCACATCAAGGACCAGAAGACCGGCGAGTCGAAGAAGTTCCAGATCGTCGGCTCGACCGAAGCCGACCTCACCGAGGGAAAGCTCTCGAGCGAGTCCCCGATCGGCTCCGCGCTCCTGGGTGGCAAGGTGAACCAGATCGTCTCGGTCCCGGCCCAGAAGGGCCGAGCCCGCAAGTACAAGATCACCAAGATCGACGCAGCCTGAGGCCCCCGGACTGCCGGAGATGAGCGAGCCAGAGGCCAAAGACCTCCTGGCCGAGCGCCGGGAGAAGCTGGACCGCCTGAGGGAGTCGGGTACCGACCCCTTCCCCCATGACTTTCCCGACCGGGAGGAGATCGGCGCGGTCGTCGAGGCCCACGGTGGACTCGGCGCCGGTGAGGAGACCGATCAGGTCCACACGGTCGCGGGAAGGGTCGTCGGGAAGCGTGGCCACGGAAAGGTCGTCTTCCTCGACCTGCGCGACCAGACAGGGACGATCCAGGTCCTGGCCGGCTCCGACCGGCTTCCCGAGGAGTCCTTCGAGGCCCTCGACCTGGTCGACCTCGGTGATTTCGTCGGGGCGACCGGCAGGGCCCTTGCGACCAAGCGCGGGGAGCTCTCGCTCGAGGCATCGGACTGGCGGATGCTCGCCAAGTCGCTGAGGCCCCCACCCGACAAGTTCCATGGACTCGAGGACGTCGAGACCCGCCACCGCAGGCGCGAGCTCGACCTGATCGCCAACGAGGCGACCCGGGAGGTCTTCAGGGTCAGGACCCGGACGATCGCCGAGATCCGCCGTCAGCTCGACGATCGCGGGTTCTTCGAGGTCGAGACACCCGTCCTCCAGCCCCTCTATGGAGGCGCGCTTGCCCGGCCGTTCACGACCCACCACAACGCCCTCGATCGTGAGTTCTACCTCCGTATTGCCACCGAGCTCTACCTCAAGCGGTGCGTGGTCGGTGGGATCGAGAAGGTCTACGAGATCGGCAAGGACTTCCGAAACGAAGGGGTATCACCCAAGCACAATCCCGAGTTCACCATGCTCGAGTGGTACGAGGCCTACGCCGACTACGAGAAGACGGCGGCCGATCTCGAGCACCTGGTGGCGGGGGTGGCCGAGGCCGTCCTCGGAACGACAGTGGTCGAGCGGGACGGCGAATCGATCGACCTCGCCCCGCCGTGGGAACGGGTGACCCTGAGGGACGCGATCTTCGAGGTCACCGGAATCGACATAGAGAAGGAGCGCTCGCTGGAGGGACTCGCCGGTGCGATCGGGGTCGAGCCGGAAGCCGGGATCGGCTGGGGGAAGCTGGTGGACGACCTCTTCTCCAAGCGGGTCGAGCCGACCTTCGTCCGGCCGACCTTCGTAATCGACTACCCCGTCGAGCTTTCCCCGTTCGCCAAGGACCACCGCTCGAAGGAAGGAGTGGTCGAGCGCTGGGAGGCGTTCGTCGCCGGCATGGAGATAGCCAACTCCTTCACCGAGCTGAACGACCCGGATGAGCAGCGACGGCGTTTCGAGCAGCAGGCGGCGGAGCTGGCCGGCGGTGACGAGGAGGCGCAGCCGTACGACGAGTCGTTCGTCGAGGCGCTCGAGCAGGGCATGCCGCCAACCGGCGGGGTCGGCCTCGGAATCGACAGGCTGGTGATGGTCCTGAGTGGTGCCCCTTCGGTTCGTGAGGTCGTGCTCTTCCCGGCGATGCGCGATTGAGTCGGCGACGCTCCGTCGACTGACGCTACCGTCGGCTGTAGGCTCAGCCCTCCCACCGACTTCCCTACCGAGGAGGACCGATCGTGACGCCCAACCCCCGAAACCGCGCCCTCGCCGAGCTCGGCCAGAGCATCTGGGTGGACAACATCACCAGGGCGATGCTCGACGACGGAACCCTGGAGAGGTACATCGACGACTACTCGGTGACCGGCCTCACCTCCAACCCGACGATCTTCGACAAGGCGATCTCCTCCGGCGAGGACTACACGGCCCAGATCGTCGAGTTGGCCGGGGCAGGTGAGTTGCCGGAGGCGATCTTCTTCGACCTCGCGCTCGACGACCTCGGCAGGGCTGCTGACCTCTTCATGCCGACCCACGAGCGGACCGACGGGGTGGATGGCTGGGTCTCGCTCGAGGTCTCGCCCCTGCTGGCCGACGACGCCGAGGCGACCGTCGCCCAAGCGGTCGAACTCCATGCCCGAGCCGCCCGGGACAACCTGCTGATCAAGATCCCGGGCACCGAGGCCGGGCTGGCGGCGATCGAAGAGGCGACCTTCCGCGGGATCCCGGTCAACGTCACCCTCCTCTTCTCGAAGGCCCACTACCTCGCTCAGGCCGACGCCTGGATGACCGGGATCGAGCGGAGGATCGAGGCCGGGCTCGACCCGGTGGTCGGATCGGTCGCATCGCTGTTCATCAGCCGGTGGGACGCGGCTGTGATCGATGAGGTACCGGACGCCTTGAGGGCGAGGTTGGGGATCGCGATCGGTGGGGAGGTGTACGCCGCCTATCGGGAGCTCCTCGACTCTGATCGGGCCGTGCGGATCCGCGATGCAGGGGGACGGATCCAGAAGCTCCTGATGGCCAGCACGGGCACCAAGGACCCCGAGGCCTCGGACGTCCTCTACGTCGAGGGCCTGGCTGCACCCGACACCGTCAACACGATGCCGGAGGCGACCCTGCTCGCGTTCGCCGACCACGGTGAGGTACCGGCACCCCTTCCGGCGGACGGAGGCGAGAGCGGGGAGGTCCTCGCCGCCTACCGGGAGGACGGCTTCGATCTAGATGCCCTCGGGGTCCGCCTCCAGGAGGAAGGCAAGCAGGCCTTCGCCGACTCCTGGGACGGCTTGATCGACTCGATCTCGGGCCGGCTGCAGACCGTCTGACGGGTGAGGGCCGGGAGTCCGGCCCGGGTATACTCGGGGGCAGCCCGAGACGCCGAGACCGGAGGTCAGATTCCCCACCGGAGGAGCCAGGAACCGGATAGAAGGGGAGTCGGGCAGCCGGCGACTCTGCCTACCCGGGGACCGTCAGGAAAAGAGCCAGAAGAAAGAGATCAGATCCAGAAGGAACATCCGCCGACCGGTGACCGATACTCAGCCACCACCCGGACTGTTTGAGGGATAGGGAAGAGAAACTTGTTCGAGAGATTCACAGAGCGCGCACGACAGGTGGTCGTCCTGGCCCAGGAAGAGGCGCGCACGCTCAAGCACAACTACATCGGGACCGAGCACATCCTGCTCGGCCTGCTGCGTGAGGAAGAGGGGCTGGCGGCGAGGGTCCTCGAGTCGCTCGACATCACGGTCGAGCGGGTTCGAGCCCAGGTCGTCCGGATCGTCGGTTCCGGCGAAGAAGTCACCTCGGGACAGATCCCCTTCACCCCGCGGGCAAAGAAAGTCCTCGAGCTGGCGCTCCGGGAGGCCCTCAGCCTCGGCCACAACTACATCGGGACCGAGCACATCCTGCTCGGCCTGGTCCGGGAGAACGAGGGTGTCGCGGCCCGCATACTGCTCGACTTCGACGCCGATTCCGACAAGATCCGCAACGAGGTGATCCGGATGCTCTCCGGCCCGGGCGGCCGCAAGTCGGGCTCCCAGGGTTCGGAGTCAGGACCCGGGCAGGCCGAAGGCGGGAAGAAGTCCTCGAAGCTGCTCGACCAGTTCGGCCGCAACCTGACCCGGCTGGCCGAGGACGGGAAGCTCGACCCGGTGGTCGGACGCGAGGTCGAGATCGAGCGGATCATGCAGATCCTCTCCCGTCGGACCAAGAACAACCCCGTCCTGCTCGGTGAGCCGGGGGTCGGCAAGACTGCAGTGGTCGAAGGTCTCGCCTCCCGGATCGTCCGCGGTGAGGTCCCCGACCTGCTCCGCAACAAGCAGATCTACACCCTCGACCTCGCCGCCCTGGTGGCCGGGTCGAAGTACCGCGGCGAGTTCGAGGAGCGCCTGAAGAAGGTGATGAAGGAGATCGCCCAGCGCGGCGACATCGTCCTTTTCATCGACGAGATCCACAACCTGGTCGGGGCCGGTGCGGCCGAGGGCGCGATCGATGCTGCATCGATCCTCAAGCCGGCACTCGCCAGGGGCGAGATCCAGACGATCGGGGCGACGACCCTCGACGAGTACCGCAAGTACCTGGAGCGCGACTCCGCCCTGGAGCGTCGCTTCCAGCAGATCAAGGTCGACCAGCCCACACCCGAGCAGACGGTCAAGATCCTCGAGGGGCTGCGGGAGCGCTACGAGCAGCACCATCGGGTCCAGATCTCGGATGAGGCTCTCGAGGCCGCGGCAGAGCTGGCCGACCGCTACATCTCCGACCGCTTCCTCCCTGACAAGGCGATCGACCTGATCGACGAGGCAGCCTCGCGGATGCGGATCAAGTCGATGACCGCTCCGCCCGTCTACCGGGACCTGGAGGACGAGATCGAGACTGCCCGCCGCGACAAGGAAGCCGCGATCGAGGCCCAGGAGTTCGAGAAGGCAGCCAGCCTGCGAGACACCGAGCGCCAGCTGACCACCCGCAAGCGCCAGCTCGAAGAGGAGTGGGCCGAGGGCGAGGAGGTAGAGCGGCCGGTGCTGGGCGAGGAAGAGATCGCCGACATCGTTTCGATGTGGACCGGGATTCCCGTCTTCAAGCTGACCGAGGCCGAGAGCCGGAAGCTGATCGACATGGAGGGCGAGCTCCACAAACGGGTGATCGGCCAGGAGGCGGCGATCGTCGCCGTATCGAAGGCGATCCGACGCTCCCGGGCCGGGATCAAAGATCCCAAGCGCCCGGCCGGATCCTTCATCTTCCTCGGCCCCTCGGGTGTCGGCAAGACCGAGCTCGCCCGAACCCTCGCCGAGTTCCTGTTCGGCGATGAGGACGCGATGGTCCGTATCGACATGTCCGAGTACATGGAGAAGCATGCGGTCAGCCGCCTGGTCGGCTCGCCCCCCGGTTACGTCGGCTACGACGAGGGCGGCCAGCTGACCGAGGCAGTTCGGCGGAAGCCCTACTCAGTCCTGCTCCTCGACGAGATCGAGAAGGCCCACCCCGACGTCTTCAACATCCTGCTCCAGATCCTCGAGGACGGCCGCCTGACCGACTCACAGGGCCGTACCGTCGACTTCCGGAACTCGATCATCATCATGACCTCGAACATCGGTGCGGGAGAGATCGCCCGAAACCAGGGCATCGGTTTCACGGTTTCCGACGAGACCGGGATTACCTACGAGGACATGAAGGGTCGGATCATGTCCGAGCTGAAGAAGGTCTTCAGGCCGGAGTTCCTCAACCGGATCGACGAGGTCATCGTCTTCCACAAGCTCTCCCGCGAGGAGGTCCGCGAGATCGTCGACCTGCTGCTCGGCAGGGTCAGGCACCAGGTGGCCGAACACGAGATCGTGCTCGAACTCGACGACGGGGCCAAGGATTTCCTGGTCGAGAAGGGCTGGGACCCCTCGATGGGCGCGAGGCCGCTGCGGAGGGCGATCCAGCGCTACGTCGAGGACCCGCTCGCCGACGAGGTCCTGAAGGCCGGTGGCGGCGAAGCCGTGTCCGGGTCGCTGGTCACCGTGACCCGTGATCCCTCTGGTGACGACGAGGACAGGCCGCTGAAGATGACCGTCACCCCGACTGAGCTCCCTGAGCCGGAGAAGGTCGGCGTCGTGGCCGAAGTCGAGTCGGGTGAGGAATCCGGCGAGGACGAGGATGGGGCAGACGATGCTCCGCCGTCCGAAGACTCCCCCGAGTAGCGGACCGAACGCCGGCCCACCCGGCCGGATCCCTGCCTAGATTCCGTCGTCGCCGATGACCTCTTCGGCAGCCGCGACGGCCTCGTCGACCTGACCCTCGACCAGGTCGAGGCCGCGGTCCCAGAAGCCCGGATCGGTCAGGTCAACCCCGACCATGGCGCCCAGCTCCTCGGGCGAGCGGGAGCCGCCGGCTGCCAACATCTCCAGGTAGCCAGGCACGATCTCCTCTCCCCGCTCCCGGTAGAGCTGGTAGACGGAGAGGGCCAGCAGCTGCCCGTACGCGTACGCGTATACGTAGCCCGGTGAGCCGATGAAGTGCGGCACGTACGACCACCACGAGCGGTAGCCCTCGGTCACCTCGACGGAGTCGCCGAGCAGCTCTTCCTGGGTCCCCGCCCAGAGTTCCCCGAAACGCTCGACCGAGAGCTCGCCCTCCTCACGCCTGGCGGAGTGGACCCGGTCCTCGAACTGGTTCATCGCGATCTGCCGGAAGACGGTCGCGATCTGACCCTCGACCGCCTCCGACAGCAGCCCGAGGCGAGCCGCCGGGTCCTGCTCGGCTTCGAGCAGCCTTCCGAAGACGAGTTCTTCGGCGAAAACCGAGGCCGTCTCGGCAACGGTCAGCGGTGTCCCCTGGTGGAAGATCCCCTGGGGAGCGGCGAGGGCCTGGTGCAGCCCATGTCCGAGCTCGTGGGCCAGGGTCAGCACATCTCGGCGACGGTCGGTGTAGTTCAGCATCACGTAAGGGTGCACCGAGGGAACGGTCGAAGCGCTGAAGGCACCGCCACGCTTTCCGGGTGAGGGCGGGGCGTCGATCCAGCGTTCCTCGAAGAAACGGGCGACTACCTCGCCGGCTTTCGGGGAGAGCGAGTCGAAGGAGCTCTGGACCAGCTCCCGACCGTCTTCCCACCCGATGGTTTCTTCGTCCGTAGCGACCGCCGCCATCCGGTCGAAGTCGGCGAGCCGCTCGATGCCGAGCAGACGGGCCTTGGTCCGGTACCACCGCCTCGCCATCTCGTACCGGCCCCGGACGGCCTCGACGAGCGCCTGGACCGACTCGTCGGAGGCCTCGTTGGAGAGATTCCTCGCCGAGAGCCAGTTCGGGTAGGAGCGCAGCCGGTCCTTGATCGCCTTGTCCTGAAGGAGGGTGTTGAAGACGTAGGCTCGGGTCCGAAGTCCCGGCTCCAGGGCCTCCGTGATCGCTTCCGCCGCTTTCCGACGGGCTTCCCGGTCGGGGTCATGGAGGCGCGAGAGGGCGATGTCGAGGGTTGCCTCCTCGTCTTCCCCCTCGATCCCGACCCGGATCGCCGAACTCAACTCGTCGAACAGCCTGCTCCAGGCACCGGCGCCGGTCACGGAGAGCTCGGTCGCGATCTTTTCCTCTGGTCCGGAGAGCAGGTGGTCCCGATAGCGCCGTTCGAGGCGCAGGTGGTGGCGACAGAAGTCGAGGCCCTCGGTGGTCAGGAGTTCCTCCGCCCTCTCGTCGTCCAGGGCGGCCCACTCGAGCTCGAAGAAGAGGAGTTTCGTCTGGATCGCCGTGGAGCGCTCCGAGCACATCTGGAGGAGTGCCCCGTTTGCCGGGTCGGCGGTATCGGCCGCGAATCGGAGGTGGGCGTAGTTGAGAGCCCGCCCGGCGAGGTCTCCGATCCCCGCGAGCTTCGACATCGCCTCGCGGAGTCCATCGCCGTCGAGCTCGCCTACACCGCCTTCATATTCCTCCGCGAACGCCTCGGCCTCGCGTTCCGCCTCGTCGAGCAGCGAACCGATCGCATCCTCGGGACGCTCGGCAGCATGGTTGCCGAGGAGCTCCTCCAGATCCCAGGTGACCTCGTCCAGGGCGGTCACGGTCGGGTCTCCCGCCGGGCGGGGTCATCCCTCGCCGGGTACATCAGGGCGCCCGGAACGGCCAACGGTTCAGACCGGCAGGGCGATTCCCGCCCAGACGATGCCCAGTGTCAGGAGGAGGATGGCGGCCCTGAGGAAGTTCGACTCGGAGAACTTGATGTGGAGCCCGAGGGCGACCAGGACGGCGATGAAGAGACCCATCTTCAGGTGGAATTCAGGGGTGCTCCAGAGGTTGTAGTGGGCGGCCATGACCACACCGCTGATGATCAGGACGACGATTGCGACCGCGCTTCCGATCCCGTAGCGGCGGGCAACCGCCTTCATCGCAGCCGGATCCCCATCGCCCCTGACCACGGGGACGACCACGGCTGCGAGCATCAGCTGCCCCCCGAGGAAGAAGGCCATCGCGACCAGGTGGAGGAAGAGCCAGAAGTCCATCGAGGGAATCGTATTGGTTGGCCCGACCCGGCGGCTCGCCGCTGTCGGGATCTCGCCGATCGACACCGATCTTGCCATCCAGGGCCAGAAATCCATTAGCCAAGCGGAATCTGGCATAATCCTTCGGATGGTCCCGGCCCCCGACGACACCCTGGACATGCCTGAGCGCCAGCAACCACGGCTGCTCAGCGCGATCCACTCGGTGGCCCCCGGAACCGCCCTCAGGGAAGGGATCGACAGCATCGTCGATGCCGGCACTGGTGGCCTGGTCGTCGTCGGCGACGTCGAGGAGTTCGGTTTCATGCTGTCCGGCGGAATCAGGCTGGACGTCGACTTCAACCCCGCCCTGCTCTACGAGCTGGCGAAGATGGACGGCGCAATCGTCGTCGACTCGGAGGTCTCGAAGATCCTCTGGGCGAACGTCCAGATGCTTCCCGATCCGACGATCCAGTCGAGCGAGACCGGCACCCGCCACCGGACGGCCGAGCGGATCTCCCGCCAGGTCGATGCCCTGGTGATAGCCATCTCACGCCGGAGGGACGTGGTCTCGATCTTCGTCGACGGTGAGAAGTACGTGCTGGAGGACATCCCTTCGGTCCTCGCCAAGGCAAACCAGGCAATGGCCGCCCTGGCGACCTACCGGGAGCGCCTCGACCAGCTCTGCGGACGCCTCACTCGCGCCGAGTTCGACGGCACGGCGGTCCTCTACGACGCGCTCTCGGCGATCCAGCGGTCCGAGATGGTGGTCCGGGTCGCGGAGGAGGTCGAGCGCTTCATCGTCGAGCTGGGGTCCGAGGGAAGGCTGATTGAGATCCAGCTCGAGGAGACCCTGGTCGGGGTCTCGGCGGTCAGGACGGCTCTGGTCCGCGACTACGCGCTCGACGACTCCGAAGGGTCGATCGCCACCATCTCGGAGGGGATTTCCGGCCTTCCGCACCACGAACTTCTCGACTTCGGCACGCTCGCCGAGGCACTCGGCTACGACCGGAAGCTGAACACGCTCGACTTCGACGCAGAGCCCCGCGGTTACCGCGCGTTGGCGGAGGTACCCCGTTTGCCCCGACTGGCGATCCAGGGGCTCGTTCACAGGTTCGGGAGCCTCGAGGAGCTCGGGGCGGCCCCCGACGACGAGATCGCCTCGGTCGAGGGTGTGGGACCGGCCCGGGCCAAGGACATCCGCGAGGGCCTGCGGCGGGTAGGCGAGGCGGCAGGCAGCGAGAAGGCCTTCAACAACTGACGGTCAGCACCGTCACTAGAGAAAAGGAGCAGACGATTCCCGAGACAGAAGAAGTAGACGAGGAAGCAGTTGAAGAGATCGAGGTCGACATCTCGGTCGTCAGCGAGTTCAAGAAGGGCGAGAAGGTCGTCTACCCGCGGCATGGTGCCGGGGTGATCATGAAAAAGGCGAAGGCCGAGAAGTTCGGCGAGTCCCGCGAGTACCTGACGATCAAGAGCCTCCATAACGAGATGACGGTCGAGGTGCCGGTAGAGAC
>VEQW01000059.1 GCA_018883025.1 Solirubrobacterales bacterium
GCCCGGATCACCTGGTCGCCGTTCCGGTAGCCGCGCTGCAGCACCTCGACGACGCTGCCCGGCTCGACTCCCTCGCCTCGATCGCCTGGATCGCCTCGTGGAGGTTCGGGTCGAACGATTCACCGGTCGGGTCGAAGCCCTCGATTCCTACCCGTCCGAGGGCATCGGTCAGGTCGCGGTAGGCGACGACCACACCCTGAACGGCCACCGGGGAGTCTTCGGGCAGTCCCCCTTCGAGGGCTACCGAAGGAGAGAGGCCCTCGGCGGCCATCACCCGCTCGAGGTTGTCGATGCAGGCGATCACCCCCTCGGCCATCTCGGTCCGGCCCCTGGCCAGCGCGGCGGCCGTCTCGCCGGCCACCCGCTTGCGGTAGTTGTCGAGGTCGGCCCGGGTTCGCTGGGCCAGTTCGAGGTATTCGTCACGCTCCCGCTCGACGCGGGCAAGCGGGTCCTCTTCTACTTCTTCAACAGGCTGACCGGCATCCTCCGGGGCCGGCTCCGTGGCCGCCTCGGGATCGGCCGGGGAGCCCGTCTCCGGAGCTTCCGCTCCGGAGACGGCTTCACCCTCGCCCTGAATGTCAGAGGGGTCGCGTTCCTCGACGCCCATGCCTACTTGCCCTCGTCCTCGTCGACGACCTCGGCGTCGATCACCTCTTCCTCGTCGGAAGAAGTGCCTGACGCGTCATCGCCGGCTGCCGACTGGGCCTGGGCCGACTGGTAGACCTTCTCGGACACCGTGTGGAATGCCGACTGCAGCGCCTCGGCCTTCGAGTTGATCAGCTCCACGTCATCGGAGGCCTCGAGCGAGTCGCGGACGTCCTTGATCGCGTCCTCGATCAGCTTCCTGTCCTCGTCTCCGACCTGGTCGCCCAGCTCCTCGAGCTGCTTCTCGGCCGTGTAGGCCGCGTTCTCGGCCACGTTCCTGGCCTCGGCCAGCTCCCGCTGACGACGGTCGTCCTCGGCGTGGGCTTCGGCATCGGAGACCATGTCGTTGATCTCCTGCTCGCTCAGGCCCGATCCGGCCTTGATCTCGATCTTCTGCTCCTTGCCGGTCCCGAGGTCCTTGGCCCCGACACTCAGGATGCCGTTGGCATCGATGTCGAAGGTGACCTCGACCTGAGGCATGCCCCTCGGAGCCGGCGGAATGCCGGTCAGCTGGAACTTGCCCAGGCTCTTGTTGTAGGAGGCCATCTCCCGCTCGCCCTGCAGGACGTGGATCTCGACTGAGGGCTGGTTGTCCTCTGCCGTCGAGAAGACCTCCGACTTCTTGGTCGGGATCGTCGTGTTGCGCTCGATGAGCTTCGTCATCACTCCGCCCTTGGTCTCGATGCCGAGGGTCAGCGGTGTGACGTCGAGCAGCAGGACGTCCTTGACGTCACCTGCCAGCACGCCGGCCTGGATCGCCGCCCCGAGGGCCACGACCTCATCCGGGTTGACGCCCTGATGGGGCTCCTTGCCGGTCAGCTCGGTCACCTTCTCCCGGACTGCCGGCATCCTGGTCATGCCTCCGACCAGGACCACGTGATCGACGCTGGCATCGCCGGCGTCTGACAGGGCCTGCTTGACCGGACCGACGACCCGCTCGATCAGGTCTGCGGTCAGCTCGTTGAGCTTGGCCCGCGTGAGTTTCACGTCCAGGTGCTTCGGCTGGCCCTCCACTGCCGTGATGAACGGGATGTTGATCTGGGTCTCCTGCGCCGAGGAGAGTTCGATCTTGGCCTTCTCGGCCGCCTCGTAGAGACGCTGCAGCGAGTTCTTGTCCTGAGCCAGGTCGACTCCCTGATCCTTCTTGAACTCGGCCACGAGCCACTCGACGATCGCCTTGTCGAAGTTGTCGCCGCCGAGGTGGTTGTCACCGGCGGTCGACTTGACCTCGAAGACCCCGTCACCGATCTCCAGCACCGAGACGTCGAAGGTCCCGCCACCGAGGTCGAAGACCAGGATCGTCTGGTCGGTCGCTTCCTTGTCGAGTCCGTACGCAAGCGACGCCGCGGTCGGCTCGTTGATGATCCGCTTGACCTCGAGTCCGGCGATCTTGCCGGCGTCCTTGGTCGCCTGGCGCTGGTCGTCGTTGAAGTAGGCCGGCACGGTGATCACCGCGGCATCGACCGTCTCGCCGAGCTTCGCTTCGGCGTCGGACTTCAGCTTCTGGAGGATCATCGCGCTGATCTCGGGCGGCGAGTACTGCTCACCGCGAACCTCGACCCGGACGTCGTCGTTCGGACCGGCGACGACCTCGTACGGCACGATCGTCTCTTCTTCGCCGACCTCGGACTCCTTGCGGCCCATGAACCTCTTGATCGAGAAGATTGTGTTCTCGGGGTTCATCACGGCCTGGCGCTTGGCGACCGTTCCCACCAGTCGCTCGTCCTTGTCGTTGAAGGCGACCACCGAGGGGGTGGTCCGCCCACCTTCTGAGTTCTCCAGTACCTCGGGCTCGCCACCCTCGAAGATCGCTACGCACGAGTTGGTCGTGCCGAGGTCGATTCCTATCGTCTTTCCCACAGTCTTTTCTCCTGTTCCATCTGTCTGGCGGAGGCCCGGTCTGGCCCCCGCTCGTTCTTCCTTGTTTCAGTCCCTGCTCCGCGCCGGCCCCGGGCATCGATGTGGGGTTTCACGCCTCCCGTATTGGAGTGGCTTCCCTCGAGCGCTTGAATCCCAGCCAGGGAGCGCTGAATAGCCATAGTGGAGCAGGGAATAAAATCTAAGTGAGTTTATATCAAGTTTGCGCAGGCTCTTCAAGCAAGCGGAGCTGAATCACACTAGGTGCGCGGAGCGGGGTCGCGCGACTCGCCGTGATGGATCGGCGTAGCGAAGGTGGGACCCGTGCCCCCAACCTGGGACGCCCGAAGGGGCGCCGGGCAGGGACAGCGGGGGCTGTGCGGGTCCGACCGGGGCGAACCCCGGTCGGCGGCACTCGTTCCGGTGCCTAGCCCTGCATCTTCAGCTTGCTGAATACCCCGGCGTGGTCGGAGTTCCAGTAGCCGTTCTCCGGAGAGAGCCCGGTGACGGCCGAGCCGACCAGCTTGACCTTCTTTGCCGGTTGGTCGGTCAGGATGTGGTCGATGTGGGTGTCGAAGTCGCTCCTCGACCCTCCGCCATCGGCCGCGATCAGGTCAGGCGTGTTGAGGCAGCAGGAGAGCGGCTTGTAGGTGCTGACGTTCCGCATGCCCAGCTTCTTCAGGGCGTTGTAGGCGAAGGTGTCTCCGCAGAGCCCACCGTTGCCGCCGACGAGGGTCCCGGCCTTGTTGGCCGCGCTCGGGCAGTTCGCGTCGACCACGGTCCGGTCATCGGAGTTGAAGTCCCCGACAGCTATGACCGGAAGCTTCGACTTCTTGATGACCGTGTTGTAGAGCTCCTTGGCCTGCAGGCACCTGATCGAGACCTGATTGGTGGCGTAGGCGGGAGCCGGCTTGGTCATGCAGTCGACGACCTCATTCTTGTCGTCCCCGAATGCCTCGAGGTGCGTATTGACGAAGGTGAACCAGGGGCTGTTGCCGACCCTCGCCTCGACCGAGTTCCAGCCACGGGCTACGTTGATCTGGATGCCGCTGACCACGGGCCGGAAAAGGGTCGAGTAGTTACCGCCTTTCGGCTTCCGGGTCCGGACGTTCGAGGTCCGGGCGATGATCACGTCCCGCATGGTCAGGCGTCCGTTGACGTCGGGGTAGGTCTCTTCGTAGTTGGCCGGGGCCTCGAAGTCGAACTCCTCGGTCACCTTGATCACCTTGTAGAGCTTCTTGCCCTTGTTGATCTCGGCCATCAGCTCTTCGAGGTAGTCGTACTTGACCGTAGTCGCGGTCGACTGGGACGGGTCGTTGATCACTGCCAGGTTGGGCGGGCCGATCGACCACTTGGCGACTTCCTGGAGGCCGACCAGGTCGGGCATCTTGGACCGGATCTCACCGGCCAGGCCCTTTGCACGAACGGGGAATGCGTTCCCGTCGACCTGACGGAGGATTGCGCCGTTCGCCTGGAAGAAGGCAGCCGAGGAGGTGGCCGCGATCGCGTCGGCCAGATCGGCACCGAGGTAGACGTTTCGGGTCATGACCTTGACCGTCGCGGACTTGTTGGCCGCGTCGGAGGACGACGGTGCCATCAGCCCGATCGCAGTCATGGTGGCTGCGGCCAGAAGGGCGAGTGCCAGGAGGATCCGCCTCCGGATGGTCACCGTTCCAGTTGATCCCGAATCTACGTTCAAGGTTCTCTCCCTCTCTGCTCTTGTTCACCGATCAAAGGCCGCGCACCCAGGCCGACGATCAGTCCTCCACTTGGCCCAAAGCCTAACCCCTCAACCCCGGTCCTGCCGGATGGTTGCGCTACTGGATGGTGGCGCCGAGCTAGCCGCGACCGGCGGTCTGGGAAACGAAGTCGGCAACCTCGCGGGCTCCTGGCCCGGCGAGGATCCCGGCCGGCATCCGCCCGGGAACGCTTGGGTCGTCGTAGCCCTTCTCGATCGCGCTCAAGACCTGTGCGTAGGTGCCTTCCTTCTGGCTCTTCGCATCGGGTCCGGTCGGGGTTCCTGCGGGTGCCAGTTTCTGGTCCAGATTCGGACCGAAGTTCGAGTAGGTACCGGCGGAGTAGAGGGTGTGGCAGTTTCCGCAGTTCTCGACGAATCGGGTCTGTCCGGCCTTCAGGTTGGCCGGGACTTCGGTTTCGCCCCGCTCGGGGTCGGCATCGGCCCTGAACACCCAGGCCGGGATGACCACGGCGAGGAGCACGATCAGGATGCCGGTGATTACGAAGGGCTTTCGGGACATCTGGTTTCCTGGCCGGGTCCCGCTTTCCGGTCCCGGTCCATCCGGGATGATACCGGCCGCCAACCCGGCCGGACGGCTGCCGCTAGCGCTCTGCCCAGCGGTCGGGGAAACGGCACATTCGAATCAGAGCGCAGTCCCCGCAGCGCGGGGTCGGGCGGCACCTCTCCCTGCCGTGGCGGATCAGGTTCATGTGGAACTCGTACGAATCCTCGGGGTCGACCAGCCGGAGCAGCTCGTCGTGGGCTTCCTCGAACGACGCCTTCGGCCTGAAGAGGCCGAGCCTCTCCCCGACCCGCTTTACGTGGACATCCACCGGGATCTCGGGGTGGTCCCAAGTGAAGACCTGGACGCAGGCAGCGGTCTTACGACCCACGCCCGGCAGCGAAGTCAGGAAGTCGATCGCTTCGTCGCGGTCGGCTCCTTCCAGCCAGTCGAGGTCGAGGTCCGGGCCGATTCCCTCCAGGACCTGCTTGATGCGGGGGGCCTTCTGCCGGGACAGCCCTCCTGAGCGGATCGCCTCCTCTATCTCGTCCACCGGTGCGTCCCGGACCTCCTCCCAGTCAGGGAAGCGCTCGACAAGGGAGGCAAAGGCCCGGTCCCGGTTCCCGTCGCTGGTCGCCTGGGAGAGGATCGTCCTGACCAGTTCGTCGACCGGTTCCCGGTGGGGGACGTTGACCGGACGGCCGTACATCTCGCGGAGGCGATCACGGATTCGCCTCACCCGGGCTCGGGTTGGTCGCTTCCAGCCGCTCACGGCCGGGGCCCCCAGGCAAGGCAGGCGCGGCGAGCCTCTTCCGAGGCGGCCGGGAGGAGTTCGTCGGCCCGGGAGAGGTCCCACTCGCTACTCGCCAGTCCGGCAACGAGGCCGGCCATGAAGGCGTCGCCAGCCCCGAGCGGGCTGACCATCTCGACCGGACGGGGGGTGAATGAAGCCTCTGATGCACCCCTGGCGACTATTTCCCCGGGGCCGTCGGTGATCACGACGAGCGCTGCCCCTAGCTCGACCAGGGCATCGCCCGCATCGGTCGGATCGTCGAGACCGGTCAAGAGCTCTGCCTCCGCCCGGTTCGCCTTGACCACGTCGGAGCGTTCGATCAACTCCCGCGAGTACCGAGCGGCATCCTCCTGGTCATCCCAGCGGCCGGGGCGGTGGTTCGGGTCGAGCAACACCGGAAGACCCCTTTCCCCGGCCAGGTCGACTGCCCTCCTGGTCACCTCCCGTTCGATCTCCCCGACCATCGTGTTGCCCCCGATGACCAGGGACCCGGACGCATCGAGTGCCTGTTCGAGAGCGGGGGAGCAGGCCTCGAACGCCGGTCCGACGTCCTCGCCGTGGACGTCGAAGGAGGGCTCCCCCTCGAGGTCGAAGGTGATCACGGCTACCGGGGTGCGAACCCCCTCGACCGCGGCCAGCCAGGTGGTGTCGACTCCTTCGGACTCGAGTCCGGCCCTCAGCCAGCGGCCCCAGCGATCTTCGCCCAGCCCACCGATCAGAGAGGCCGAGATCTCCGAGCGGGCCAGAAGGGCAGCGACGTTGGCTGGCGCTCCCCCGTGATGGGCCTCGAACGGGCCGGGCGCATCGTCCGGACCGAGGCGTCTCTCGCAGACCAGGTCGAGGATTGCCTCGCCGAGGCAGGCGACCGGGCGGGCAGGCCCGGTCAAGTGGGCTTCGAGGCTGGGCTCGGCAAGTTCGCGATTACAATATTGGCTTCGTGTCTACCACCATCGAACGTGTGGGGGAGTGGCTCCCTCGAGGTTGGGGCGACCTGTTCCGACAGTTCGCCCTCTACGTCTGTGCCGACCTGGGCTACGAGTTCGCCCGGGGGCTGGCCGAGTCGAGGCCGTCCCTCGCCTTCGCCAACGGGGAACGGGTGATCGACGCCCAGCAGGGGCTGGGCCTCCTGGTCGAACCATCGGTCCAGTCCTTCTTCCTGGCCGAGCAGTGGGTGATCGAGTTCGCCAACCAGATCTACCTGAACAGCCAGTTCACGGTCGCAACTGCTTTCCTGATCTGGCTCTACCTGTTCCGGAACGATGCCTACTACTTCGTCCGGAACATGCTGTTCGCCTCGATGGGCCTCGCCCTGATCGGCTACATCGGCTTTCCGACCGCTCCGCCCAGGATGTTCCCCGAATATGGATTCGTCGACACGATCAACTCCTTCTCCTCGGTCAACCACGACTCGGCCGTCGCCAAGCTGTTCATCAACCCCTTCGCCGCGGTCCCCTCGATGCACTGCGCCGTCGCGTTGATGATCGGGGGCACCGGGTTCATGGTGACCCGAAACATCTTTGCCCGGACCTTCTGGGCGTCGTGGCCGCTGCTCGTCGCCTGGGTCACGGTGGTCACCGGCAACCACTACTGGATAGACATCCTGCTCGGGTGGACGGTTGCCCTGGCCGCCTTCCTGATCGCATCCCAGGTGATCGCCCGGATCGACCCCGAGAGCTGGAGCCTGAAGACGGTCCTGGCAGCCCGAAGGAACGGGTTCGCGAGGACCTCGCGGGCCGGGGCCTGACGGCGATACCTGGCATGGTGGGCGAGCGAGGAGCGACCGATGTCCGACCCTGAGCGCGTTTCGGCGGCCCGGGAGTTTCGGGCCCAGGCCAGGGATCGGCTGATCGAATCCCGGCTGACCCCGAACGCGATCTCGATGGTCGGCCTGGTCGGGAACCTGGTCTCGGCCGTCCTGGTGGTCGAGGGCGCCTTCGTCTGGGCCGGACTCGCTTTCATCCTCGGCTCGGTCATGGACACCCTCGATGGCCGCTACTCCCGGATGTCGGGCAAGGGGACCCTGTTCGGCGCCTTCCTCGACTCGACCCTCGACCGGATCGAGGAAGGACTCGTGCTGACAGCGATCGCCTGGTACTTCGCCGACTCGGGCGACTCGGTCGCCGCCGCGGCCTGCGTGTATACGGTGCTCGGCTCGGTGATGGTCTCCTACACCCGGGCCAGGGCCGAGGCCCTCGGGGTCGAATGCAAGGTCGGGATTGCGACCCGGCCGGTCAGGGTGGTGATCCTTGCGGTCGGACTGATGTTTGCCCAGGGCCTCTGGCTGGGCGACTTCTCGCTCTTGGCCCCGGCCGTCTACGTGATGGCAGTCCTGACGACGATCACCGTCTTCCAGCGGGTCTGGCACGTCCGTCGCGCCCTCCGGGCAGAAGACGCCGAAAGGGCGGGCTCCGACTAGGGTGTAGCGCCCGAGCGGCTGCCGGTGTACGGTTCCGCAGGCGGTTCTCCCGCATCCGAACAGGAGGAACAGGCTTCGATGAGCAGTGAGAAGAGCGCAACCAACGGCAGTGCCAACGGCGCCGCCAAGGCCGACGAGAAGGTCCGGGTCGCGATCGTGGGCGTCGGCAACTGCGCCAACTCCTTCATCCAGGGCGTCGAGTACTACCGTGACGCCGATCCGTCCGAAGAAGTTCCCGGCCTGATGCACGTCGACCTGGGCGGCTACCACGTGCGGGACATCGAGTTCGTCGCCGCCTTCGACATCGATGCCGAGAAGGTCGGCAAGGACCTCTCCGAGGCGATCTGGTCCGGCCAGAACGACACGATCAAGTTCGCGGAGGTCCCCAACCTGGGGGTCAAGGTCGAGCGGGGCATGACCCACGACGGCCTCGGCAAGTACCTCAAGGAGAAGATCACCAAGGCACCCGGTCCGACCGCGGACATCGTCGGCATCCTCAAGGAGTCGAAGGCCGACGTCCTCGTCTGCTACCTGCCGGTCGGCTCCGAAGAGGCGGTCAAGTGGTACGTAGAACAGGCGATCGCCGCCGGCGTCGGCTTCGTCAACTGCCTGCCGGTGTTCATCGCCCGCGAGGATTACTGGGACGGTCGGTTCGAGGAGGCGGGGCTGCCGATCATCGGCGACGACATCAAGTCGCAGGTCGGGGCGACGATCGTCCATCGCCAGCTTGCCCGACTCTTCCACGAGCGCGGCGTTCGGCTCGAGCAGACCTCGCAGCTGAACGTCGGCGGGAACATGGACTTCTACAACATGCTCGAGAGGGAGCGACTCGACTCGAAGAAGGAGTCGAAGACCAACGCCGTGACCTCGATCATGGGCCACGAGCTGCCGGAGGAGGACGTCCACGTCGGTCCTTCGGACTACGTCGCATGGCTGACCGATCGCAAGTGGGCCCACATCCGCCTGAACGGCAAGGCCTTCGGTGACGTTCCTCTCACCGTCGAGTTGAAGCTCGAGGTCTGGGACTCACCGAACTCGGCCGGCGTCGTGATCGACGCGGTCCGGATCATCAAGCTGGCGCTGAACAACGGGGTGGCAGGGCAGCTGGACGGGCCGTCCAGCTACCTGATGAAGTCGCCCCATACCCAGCGGCCCGACGCCGAGGCCCGGGAGATGACCGAGGAGTTCATCGAGACTTACGCGAAGGGTTCCTCGACCGCCGCCGACCGGGCGGTGGCCGAAGTCGCCGAAGAGTCCGGCACCAAGGGCTGAGGACCCGATCCGGGTCGGGGACCCGGGAGTAGAGAGGCGGGAGGCAACGGGCAGGATGGGCGAGCCGCTCTCGATCCTCCAGGTCACCCCGCTGCCCTGGGGGGAGCACTCGGAGGTCAACTACTTCATCGACCGGCTCTCGGACGGTCTTGCCGGCCGGGGTCATTCGGTGCTCGTCGCCGCACCGGGAGGAGGTCGCGGTGCAGCGGCGGAGGCGCGGCAGCTGATCGAGCAGGCGGGCGCATCCGGGGAGAGTCCGGTTCTACCGGGTGATGACCCGCAGGGGGGCAGCCTTGGGGGGCCCGAGATCCCCAGGGGGTCGGGCCGCAGGCAGGCGCCGGTGGCGGGCGACTGG
>VEQW01000060.1 GCA_018883025.1 Solirubrobacterales bacterium
GCCGTAGGCCGCGATCAGCTCGGTTGCAGCGGGGATGTCGGTGTCGTCGAAGACGATCACCGGCGCCTTGCCGCCGAGTTCGAGGTGGACTCGCTTGAGGGTGTCTGCCGCCTCGCGTGCGATCCACTTGCCCGTCCCTACCGAACCCGTCAGGGAGACCATCCGGATGTCGGGGTGGGTGACCAGGGCTGAGCCTGCCGGATCGCCGTGACCGCCGATGAAGTTGGTCACCCCAGGAGGGAAGATCTCGGCGCAGAGCCGTGCCAGCGTGTGGAGCGTGGCCACCGGGGTCGACTCGGCCGGCTTCAGCACCAGGGTGTTGCCCGTGGCAAGCGCTGGGCCGATCTTCCAGATCGCCATCATCAGGGGGTAGTTCCAGGGCGTGATCTGGGCAACGGGCCCGACCGGCTCGCGACGGATGAAGGAGGTGTGCCCCTCCGCGTACTCCATCGCCGCCTTGCCCTCCAGATTGCGGGCAGCCGAGGCGAAGAACCGCAGGTGATCGGCCATCGTCTCGAGTTCCTCGTCGATGAAGGCCTGACGGGGCTTCCCGGCGTCGGCCGTTTCCAGCTCGGTCAGCTCGTCACCGGCATCGAGCAGGGCATCGGCGAGCTTCAGCAGGAGATTCGAGCGCTCCCCCGGGGTCGTGTTTCGCCAGGGGCCCTCGAATGCGTCCGTGGCCGCCTGCACTGCACGGTTTACGTCCTCCGCGGTCGAGAGAGGGGCTTTGGCGATCTCCTCACCGTTGGAGGGGTTGATCACGGCCTCGAACTGTCCATCGACCGGATCGACGAATTCGCCGTTGATCATGTTCTGGAGCTTGAGCTCCCCGGTCAGGAACCTGATGATCTTCTCTTCGACGGACATGCGACTCCTCTCCTAAAGCGCGTTTTACGCCGGCTGGGTCAGATGGACCCGGCCCCTCGGGCGAATCTAACCACAGAGGGGGCCGAGGTGGAAACCGTGAGCCGAGACCGCCGGGCGGCCCGAGTCCGATCTGTCAGGCCCAGCCGAGGGCCTGTTCGACCGCGACGTAGTCCTGGCCGGTCGCCTCTGCCACCGGTTCGAGGGTGACTTTCCCGTTGGCGACGTTGACCCCGGGCTTCAGGCCTGGATCGGCAAGAACCGCGGCTTCGAGTCCGTGGTCGGCCAGCTTCAGCGCGTACGGAAGGGTCGCGTTGGTCAGGGCGTAAGTCGAGGTGATCGGCACCGCTCCCGGCATGTTGGCGACGCAGTAGTGGGTGACTCCATCGACCTCGAAGACCGGGTCCGAGTGGGTGGTCGGCTTCGAGGTCTCGAAGCAGCCTCCCTGGTCGATCGCGACATCCACCAGGACGGCCCCGGGCTTCATCAGGCTGAGCTGATCCTTCGTCACCACATAGGGGGCCTTGGCCCCGTGGACCAGCACGGCCCCTACGACGAGGTCGGCCTTCGGCAGGAGCTCCTCGACCGCAAGCGTGGTCGAGTAGACGGTCGAGGCCTCCCTCGAGTAGAGCTCGTCGATGTGCCTGAGTCGGTCGAGCGAGCGGTCGAGGATGAAGACGTCGGCCAGCATCCCCATCGCGATCACGGCCGCGTTGGTCCCGACCACGCCGCCCCCGATCACAACCACATTTGCCGCAGCCACCCCGGGGACCCCGCCGAGCAGGACCCCCCGGCCGCCGAGCGGCTTCTCGAGCATGAAGGCACCGGCCTGGGTCGCGATCCGGCCGGCGATCTCGCTCATAGGGGCGAGCAGGGGGAGGTTCCCGTTCACGTCCTCGACGGTTTCGTAGGCGACGCAGGTGGCTCCCGATTCGATGAGTCCAACCGTCTGTTCGGGGTCGGGTGCGAGGTGGAGGTAGGTGAAGAGGAGCTGCTCCGGGCGGAGCATTTCGATCTCGGAAGGCTGGAGCTCCTTGACGTGGACGATCATCTCGGCTTCGCCGAAAACGTCTGCCGGGGTGGGGACCATCGTCGCCCCCTGCTCCTCGAAGGCGGCATCGGTGATCCCACTCCCCTCGCCGGCCCCCTCCTCGATCAGCACCTCGTGGCCGTGCTCACGGAATTCGCGAACGCCAGACGGCGTTATCGCGACCCGGTACTCCTCCTCTTTTATCTCCCTGACGACGCCGATCTTCACGGTCAAAACCCTTCCTCGTCACATCGCGTGGGGCACCCTACCGCGCCCCGGGCAGTTCCGGGCAGACGACCGTTCAGCGGTTGTGCATGCGCTCCGACGCCTCGGTCAGGACCGGCCTGAGGACGTCGTGCATCTCCTCGAACTGCTCGGTGTCGCAGATCAGGGGAGGTGCGAGCTGGATCACCGGGTCGCCCCGGTCGTCGGCCCGGCAGATCAGGCCACGGGAGTAGAGCTCGCCGGAGAGGAAGCCCCGCAGCAGGAACTCTGCTTCCTCGTCGTTGAAGGTCTCCTTCGTCTCCTTGTCCTTGACCAGCTCGATTGCCTGGAAGAAGCCGGTTCCCCGAACGTCACCGACGATCGGCAGGTCGGAGAGGCTTTCGAGCATCTCGCGGAACTCCCCTTCCTTCTCGCGAACGTGTTCGCAGAGGCCGTCACGCTCGAACAGCTCGATGTTGGCCAGGGCGACCGCAGAGGCGATCGGGTGGCCGGCGAATGTGTAGCCGTGGGCGAACATCTCGTTGCCTGGCTTCATGAACGGCTCGGCAACCCGGTCGGAGACGATCATCACCCCCATCGGGACGTAGGCGGAGGTGATCGACTTGGCCGTGGTGATGATGTCCGGCTGGTAGTCGAACCGCTCGCAGCCGAAGAAGTGACCGAGCCTGCCCCAGGCGCAGATCGTCTCGTCGGAGATGAAGAGGACGTTGTAGCGGTCGCAGATCTCCCTCACCCGCTGGAAGTAGCCGTCGGGCGGGACGAAGCAGCCGCCAGCGTTCTGGACCGGCTCGAGGATCACCGCCCCGACCGTTTCGGGTCCTTCGAAGAGGATCGCTTCCTCGATCGCGTCGGCGAGCTGGAGCGGATCGCGATCTTCGGGCCAGCGGTACATGTTCGTGTTCGCCACGTGGATCGCTCCGGGAGCCACCGGCTCGAACTGGGCCTTCATCTCGGTAACCCCGGTTGCAGAGAGTGCACCAAGGGTCGTCCCGTGGTAGGCGATCTGGCGGGCGATCACCTTCGTCTTCTGCCCGTGGCCATGCATCCGGTGGTAGTTGCGGGCGAGCTTCAGTGCCGACTCGACCGACTCTGCCCCGCCGTTGGTGAAGAAGACCCTGTTGAGGTCGCCCGGAGCCAGAGAAGCGATCTTGGTCGCCAGTTCGATCGCCCGGGGATGGGCGTAGCTCCAGAGGACGTAGAACTCGAGCTCCTCGAACTGGCGGGCGGCTGCCTCGGCCAGCTCGGGCCGGCCGTGTCCGGCGTTCACGCAGAAGAGGCCCGAGAGCCCGTCCAGGTACTTCTTGCCGTGGGCATCCCAGACGTAGGCCCCTTCACCTCGGGCGATGATCGGGATCTCGTGCTCTGCGTCGTAGGAACCCATCCGGGAGAAGTGCATCCAGAGGTGCCTCCGAGCCTCCTCCTGGAGACGGGCTACGTCGAGCTCAGATTCGGTTACTGCGGTCGGTTCCACGGATTCCTCCTAGCGGGCTGAAGGCCCAGACCAGATTCCCTGTCAAGATTAGACCACCGCACCGGAAACCCTGCCGGGGAGCGGTGTTTCCCAAAGACAGCGGTCACGGCCGAGACGGTAGTCCGGGGGCCTCCAGCGTCACTGGGTACGGCGCCAAGTGACACCGGTCACGTTTTTCCCCTAGATTCTGCCTTCCTTGGGGGTCTGAAGAGGGAAGGTCCCCAGGTTCGAACCGTCCGATCGCCCGGGCGGGAAGGAGCGACCGGAGAGAGTGGAAAGCGAGCCGGAAAACGTAGATAGCGCCGATACCGCCGAGGTCAGGTCGGACGGTTCTGGTGACGTCAGCCTCAGGGGTGTGACCAAGGATTTCGGGTCCTTCACCGCGGTCGACGACATCGACCTCGACATCGCCGATGGGGAGTTCTTCACGATGCTCGGGCCAAGCGGCTGCGGCAAGACGACGACCCTCCGGATGATCGCCGGCTTCGAGCAGCCGACTGCGGGCAAGGTCCTGATCGACGGCAAGGATGTCGCCGGCGAACCCCCCTACAAACGACCGACTAACACGGTCTTCCAGAATTACGCGCTTTTCCCCCACATGACCCTCGAAGAGAACGTCGCCTTCGGCCTCAAACGGAAGAAAGTTCCGAAAGCCGAGATCCAGCGGAGGGTCTCGGAGGAACTCGAACGGGTCGGCCTCGGTCGCGAGGCGAAGCGGAAACCGGCCCAGCTCTCTGGCGGACAGCAGCAACGGGTCGCCCTTGCCCGGGCCCTGGTCAACCTGCCGAAGGTCCTGCTCCTCGACGAACCGCTCGGCGCGCTCGACCTGAAACTCCGGAAGGGCCTCCAGGTAGAGCTCAAGCGGATCCAGGAAGAGGTCGGGATCACCTTCGTCTACGTGACCCACGACCAGGAGGAAGCACTGACCATGTCCGACCGGATCGCGGTCATGAACCAGGGCCGGATCGAGCAGTGCGCCGATCCCGAGCAGGTCTACGAGAAGCCGTCCACCACCTTCGTCGCCGGCTTCATCGGGGTCTCGAACCTGCTGCCGGCCGAGGTCCGCGGCGGGAACGAGGTCTCGATCGTCGACGGCCCGACCGTCACCACCCCCGATGCAGGACGCTTTTCCGCCGGCGAGAACCTCTTCGCCGTGGTCCGCCCGGAGAAGCTCGACGTCTCGAGCCCCGGGGAAGGCCCGGCCGATCGGCCCGGGATCGAGGGAATCGTCGAAAGTTCCCTCTTCCTCGGCACCGCAACCCAGCTCGGGGTCAAGGTCGCCGACGACTCGAAACTGACCGTACTCGTACCGAACGCCAGCGAAGAGGAGCGCCACCGCCTTCCGGGGGGAGGGGCGAAGGTGCACCTGAGCTGGGAGCCGGAGCACATGCACCTGGTGACCGAGAGCCCGAACGGGTCCGGTCCAAACGGGGCGGGCGCCGGCGAAGTCTCGACAAGTGAAGAACAACAGCAAGGAGAGGAAGCAAAGTGACCGATTCGACCTGGAAGCGCCCGGTGACGAGGCTGGCGATCGCTGCTGCCGGCCTGGCCGCCGCCCTTACCGTGGTTGCCTGCGGTAGCACGGGTGGTACCGACAACACCGATGTTCCGACCGCACCCGGTGGCAAGGCCAGCGGGACCCTGAACATCTCTAACTGGCCGCTCTACATCGATGACCAGACGATCTCGGACTTCGAGAAGAAGACGGGGATCAAGGTCAACTACACCGAGGACGTCAACTCCAACACCGACTTCTTCGGCAAGGTCCAGCCGCTCCTCTCCAACGGGGATTCAGGGGGCCGGAGCATCCTGACCGTGACCGACTGGATGTCGAAGAAGATGTACGACCTGGGCTACCTCCAGAAGCTGAACCCGGACGACCTGAAGACGGTGTTCAACCACCTGATTCCGAGTCTCCAGGACCCGGCCTTCGACCCCGGTCGGACCTACTCGATCCCGTGGCAGTCGGGGATGACCGGCCTGGTCGTCCGGACCGACCTCGCACCGGACATCAAGTCGATCAACGACCTGTTCGATCCGAAATACAAGGGCAAGGTGACGATGCTCGACGAGCTCCGCGACAGCGCCGCGCTGGTCATGAAGGCCGATGGGGTCGAACCGTCCGAGGCATCGACCGAGGAATGGCTCGCTGCCGTCGACAAGGTCAAGGGGGCCAAGGAGAGCGGCCAGATCAGGCGCTTCACCGGTAACGACTACGTCCAGGACCTCGCCAAGGGCGACGTCGTGGCGGCAATCGGCTGGTCGGGCGATGCGGTGCAGGCCCAGGCCGACAACCCGAACATCGAGTATGTCCAGCCGGAACAGGGCTGCATCCTGTGGTCGGACAACATGTCGATCCCGGTGGGCGCACCCAACTCCCCGGCGGCGTATGAGTTCATGAACTACGTCTACGAGCCTGAGAACCAGGCCCAGATCGTCGAGTACGTGAACTACATAAGTCCAGTTACGGGCGTCAAGGAGATCCTGACCAAGAAGGATCCGGAACTCGCGAACAACGAACTGATCTTCCCTTCGGAGAAGTTCCTGAGCAAGTGCTCCAACCAGGTTTCACCGCCTGGTGACGACGCCCAGCAGAAGGAAGTGGAGAACGCCTGGCTGTCGGTGGTCGAGGGCTGACGCCCGACCACGCTGACGGGGGCTGGCGGAGCGATTCGATCGAGGTGAAGGGAAACCCTTGACGACGCTCCGCCAGCGCCTCGTGCCCTATGGGCTGATGAGCCCGGGCCTGCTCTGGCTGGCCCTGTTCTTCGTCGTGCCGATGTTCTTCATGGCCTGGTTCTCGGTCAGCAGCGGCTCGCTCGAGGCCGGCTGGTCGCTCACCTGGACCTTCTCCAACTACACCGACGCGATCTCCAACTACACGACCCAGTTCGGAAGGTCGTTCCTCTATGCCGGGGCCGCCACCATCCTCTGCCTGCTGCTCGGCTACCCGCTCGCCTACGCGATCGCCTTCAAGGCGGGTCGCTGGCAGAACCTGATGCTGTTCGCGGTGATCGCACCGTTCTTCACCACCTACCTGATCAGGACGATCGCCTGGAAGACGATCCTGGAGGACTCGAGCCCGGTGGTCAGTTTCCTCAAGACGATCCAGGTCCTCCCAAGCGACGGCAGGGTGCTGGCGACTTCGGCCGCGGTGATCGCAGGACTCACCTACAACTTCCTCCCCTTCATGGTCCTGCCTCTCTACGCCTCGCTCGAGCGCCTCGACCTGAGGCTGCTCGAGGCGAGCAAGGACCTCTACGCCTCGGCCACCCAGACCTTCTTCCGGGTAACCCTTCCGCTCACCGCCCCGGGGATCATCGCCGGGGTCCTGCTCACCTTCATCCCGGCGGTCGGCGACTACGTCAACGCGACCTTCCTCGGGGGCGTCAACCAGTCGATGATCGGCAACGTGATCCAGGCCCAGTACCTGGTCATCAACGACTACGCGACGGCGGCGGCGCTCTCGTTCACGCTGATGATCATCATCCTGATCGCGGTAATGCTCTACATCAGGTTCGCCGGCACCGAGGCCCTCATGGGTGACGAGGAAGAGGCCAGCGCCTGATGACCCTCTGGCAGCGCCTCAAGGACAACGCCACCCTGTACGTGGGACTCCTGGTCGTCTTCTACATGCTGGCCCCGATCGCGGTCATCGCCCTTTTCTCCTTCAACGACCCGACCGGCAAGTTCAACTTCGAATGGGTCGGATTCACGACCGAGTACTGGGCGAACGCCTTCGACAACCAGGAGATCAACGACTCGCTCTGGCTGAGCATCAGGCTCGCCTTCTTCACTTCGCTGGGGGCGACGATCCTCGGCACCCTGATCGCGCTCGCCTTGGTCAGGTACGAGTTCTTCGGTCGGAAGGCGGCGAACCTGCTGATCGTCATTCCGATCGCGACCCCCGAGGTGGTGATCGGTGCCGCGCTGCTCTCGCTCTTCGTCTACGCCTCGGCATCGCTCGGGTTCACGACCCTGCTGATCGCCCACATCATGTTCTCGATCAGCTTCGCGGTGATCGTCGTCCGCTCCCGCCTGATCGGGTTCGACAGGAGGCTCGAGGAGGCTGCCGCCGATCTGGGTGCCTCTCCCCTCACCACCTTCTTCAAGGTGACCCTGCCGCTGCTCCTCCCGGGAATCGCAGGCGCCCTGATGCTCACCTTCGCCCTCTCGGTGGACGACTTCGTGATCTCGAACTTCAATGCCGGGAGCTCGGTCACCTTCCCGCTCTACATCTTCGGAGCCAACCAGCGTGGTATCCCGGTGCAGGTGAACGTGATCGCGACGATGCTCTTCCTCGTCGCGGTGATCGCGATCACCTTCGTGATCCTGCAGCAGCGCCGGGTAGAGAAGCTGGTCGAGAAGCGGGCCGACGACGACAACAAGGCGTCGGTCGCGATCCCGATCTGAGGCAGTAGTGGGTGAACCGACGACCGATCTGCTGATCGCCGGCCGAACGGTCCCCGGCGAAGGTGCCCCGATCGATGTCGAGAACCCGACGACCGAGCGGGTCGCCGCCACCGTCCCCTCGGCCTCCCCGGCCCAGGTGGACCAGGCCGTTACAGCGGCCGGCGAGGCCTTCGAGGAGTGGTCGAGGATGCCGGCGATCGACCGGGCTCCCCTGCTCCGACAGGTTGCCGACGCCCTGCGGGACCACACCGAAGAGCTCGCACTGCTGATGACCACCGAGATAGGTCGACCGTTGACCGAATCGCGTGATGAGGTCGAGTGGTGCGCCTCCTGCCTCGAGTTCTACGCAGAGGTCGCCCGGTCGGAGATCGGGCGGGTGATCCCCCCGATCGAGTCCTCCCAGTTCGCGGTCGTGGTCAAGGAGCCCCACGGGGTCGTCGGCTGCATCGTGCCGTGGAACTATCCGCTCCTCCTCCTCTTCTGGAAGCTCGCCCCGGCCCTCGCGGCCGGAAACACGGTGGTCGCCAAACCGTCGGAGCTCACTCCCCTCTCCACCTTGGCGCTCGCCCCGGTCTTCGATTGCCTGCCCGATGGCGTGGTCAACCTGGTTCCCGGCGACGGGGCGGTCGGCGCCCAGATCGCTGAGCACGAAGGGGTCGAATGCGTCGCCTTCACCGGCTCGGTCGCGACTGGACAGAAGGTCGGCGTCGCCTGCGCCGCCCGAAACGCGAGGGCGAACCTCGAGATGGGCGGCAAGGACGCCTTCATCGTCTGCTCCGACATGGCCGACGAGGCGATCGAGGTCGCAGCCCGGGGCGGGGCCTGGGCAGCCTTCCTCAATGCCGGCCAGGTCTGCACCTCCTCCGAGCGGTTCTTCGTGGTCGAGGACGTCTACGACGCCTACGTGGAGGCCTTCGTCGACCACACGAAGTCCCTGGTGGTCGGCGACCCGATGGACGAGAAGACCGACATCGGTCCGATGGTGTCGGCGAACCAGCGGGGCAAGGCGGCCAGCCAGGTCGAGGCTGCGGTGGGCGTCGGGGCAAGGATCCTCGCCGGCGGAGACGCCGGTGGCCGGGAGACCGGCCACTACCTCGAACCGACCGTGGTGGTCGACGTTCCCGGGGACGCTGCGCTGATGACCGAGGAGACCTTCGGACCGGTGGCCCCGATCGTGCCGGTCCCCTCGCTCGACGAGGCGATCGAGCGGGCCAACTCCCTCCGCTACGGACTCGGGGCGATCATCTACACCCGGGACCTCGCCAACGCGGTCAAGTGCCTGAAGGAGGTGAGGGCCGGATCGGTCTGGATCAACGACCCCCTGACCGACAACGACGCCGGGCCGTTCGGGGGATTCAAGAACTCAGGGATCGGTCGCGAGCTTGGCGCCGAGGGACTCGATGCCTTCCGCGAGGCCAAGCACGTCCACATCGAGACCGAGATCGAAGTCAAGGACTGGTGGTTCCCGTACGGCTGAGCCCGACCCTGGGTCAGGCCTGGAC
>VEQW01000061.1 GCA_018883025.1 Solirubrobacterales bacterium
GGTAGAGGGGGTCCACGCCTGCCCGGTCCTAGACTTGTGAAGGAATGATTAGGACCTGTGTCGATCGTGCGAGGTGGCCGGCAGTCCTCGCGGTCATGACGGCCGTCATCTCGGGGGGTGTGGCCGGCGCCCACCAGGGCGAGACGGGCCCGGGCCACCATGCCGACGATCCACCGGCAGCGGCATCGGCTCAGGGTGGAGCCTCGGAATCGACCTCGGCAAACGGTGCTGGGGCAGGCGACGCGGGGAAGACCGATGCCGCCCCTACCTCCGAATCGGAAGAGCCCGATCCCGACCCCACCGTTCCCCTGCTGATCCTCGCGGTCGTCCTTGCCGTTGGGACTGGATGGGTTGCCTGGAAGCGCCGCAGGCCCGAGGGAGCGGAGGGTTCCTAGCGCGGTTTCCGGCGACGCCCCGCCGGGCGACGCCCACGACGCTCGAGGCGATCCCTGTTCGACTCCGCTGCCCGAACGGCCTTCAGGCCACGGGTCGCGGGATAGAGGATCTCGACCGCGCATCGACGGTGCCAGTGGGAGTGCTCGGTCCCACCGATCCGGCCCACGTACTGGACGACCACGTGTTCGTCGCCGGGCTCGATCGGCCCCTTGCAGCCCCCACAGTCGTAGAGCTTCTGGGAAATCGAGCGGATGACCCAAATTTCGTCCCCATCATCCGTATGGCCGGTCAGGCTCTGACGCCTGTCTGGAAGTCCGTCGAGGTCTGGAATCCCTTTCCTCCTAGGTATCGGGCCTTCTTTTTTCCTGCAAAAGGGAGGGAACCGGCCCGGTTCGGAGAAATCTGTCCCCGTGGCTGGCTCAACCCCTCAGAGCACATCGCTTTCAAGCTACATCGAAGACCAGCTCGACGATTTCTCGCGCTCCCAGAAGGACGTGGCCCGGTACATCGTCGACCACCTCGATGAAGCCGCGTTTCTCACTGCGGAAGAGTTGGCGCGGAGGGCCGGGACCTCTTCATCCACGGTCGTACGGTTCTCCCAGGCGCTCGGCTTCGAAGGCTTCCCCGAGCTCCAGGCTTCGGCAATAGAGGAATATCGAGCGACTGTTGGAGCCGAAGGTAGTACAGGAAGGGCGCTCTTCTCCTTCGATCGCTCGGATTTCGAGGCCTCGCTCGGCACCGACCACGCCAACCTCGAGGAAACCGCGCGGAAGATCAAGCCCGACCAGATCGACGAGGCAGTGGCGGCCCTTTCTTCGGCCTCTCAGGTAGTGATCGTCGGCACAGACCAGATGGCTTTCTTCGCCAGCTACCTCAGGCACACGCTGAGCCTCCTCGACATCAGGGCCGAGATCGTCACTTCGACCGCCGGGCCATCCCTCCAGCGACTCGGTCGGATCGACGAGGAGACTGTGGTCGTGGTCCTGACCGCGGGGCGGGCACATGCCCTGATCGGTCGGGCGCTCAAGCTGGCCGAACACAGGAACGCCAAGACGCTGGCGATCGCGGACGCTTCTCTCTCCGACACCGTCAAGCGTTCGGACATGAGCCTCTACTTCTCATCCAACAGCCCCTCCTTCTTCCGCTCGAGCACGGCGCTGATGGCAGTCGTACATGCCCTCGCCCACGGGGTCTACTCCCGTGACGAGGACGCGCATCGCGACCGGATCCGGGCCTACAAGCTGAAGTAGCCGAGGCCCCTCCCCGGGTCGGGCCTCGTGCGGGGCCCTCCGGCTGGTTGGCCCTCGGGCCGCACCATCTATATTTCCCTCATGGCCGAGAGGGGAACATTCAGGGTCAAGACCGGCCTCGCCGAAATGCTGAAGGGCGGGGTGATCATGGACGTGGTCGATGCCGAGCAGGCCCGGATCGCCGAGGAGGCGGGGGCGTGCGCGGTAATGGCCCTCGAACGGGTGCCGGCTGACATCCGCCGGGACGGTGGCGTTGCCCGGATGTCCAACCCGGCGATGATTCGGGGCATCCAGGAGGCCGTTTCGATCCCCGTGATGGCCAAGGCACGGATCGGGCATATCGCCGAGGCCCAGGTCCTCGAGTCGCTCGACGTGGATTTCATCGATGAATCGGAGGTCCTGACTCCGGCCGACGAGGCAAACCACATCGACAAGTTCGAGTTCGAGATCCCGTTCGTCTGTGGTGCGACCGACCTCGGTGAGGCACTTCGACGGATCGGGGAGGGAGCGGCGATGATCCGCTCCAAGGGCGAGGCCGGAACCGGCAACATCGTCGAGGCAGTCCGGCACATGCGGGAGATCACAGGGGGGATCCGGAGGCTCGGGACGTTGAGCGCGACCGAACTCCCGAGTGCCGCCAAGGATCTCGGAGCCCCGCTCGAGATCGTCCGTGAGGTCGCCACCAGTGGCTGGCTACCCGTTCCACTCTTCTGTGCGGGCGGGATCGCAACCCCGGCCGATGCGGCCCTGATGATGCAGCTCGGGGCAGAAGGCAACTTCGTCGGCTCGGGAATCTTCAAGAGCGAAGACCCGGAGCGCAGGGCCCGGGCGATCGTCGAGGCAACCACCCACTTCGCCGACCCCGAAAGGGTCGCGGCCGCCTCCGAGGCGCTGGGTGACGCGATGACCGGCATCGAGATGTCGGCGCTCGGCGACGACGGACGACTTGCCGAGCGAGGCTGGTAGCAGCCCACTCCCGGGTGCCGACCGGGACGGGGTCCGGATCGGTGTGCTCGCCCAGCAGGGGGACTTCGCCTCTCACCTGGAACACCTGGCATCGGTTGGCGCGGTCGGCACCGAGGTGCGCGAACCCGCGGACCTGAACGACCTCGATGGGCTGATCCTCCCCGGTGGTGAGAGCACGACGATCTCGAAGGGCCTCGAACGGGACGACCTCGCCGAGCGGGTGATCGAGTTCGGCAGGGAGGGTCGTCCGATCCTCGGCACCTGCGCAGGGATGATCCTCCTGGCCCGGGACCATCTCGGCCTGCTCGACATATCAGTGAAGAGGAACGCCTTCGGCAGGCAGAGGGCAAGCTTCGAGGAGGAGCTGGAAATCCCGGCCGTTGCGCCCGGGAACTCCTTCCCCTGCATCTTCATCCGGGCGCCCTGGGTCGAGCAGTCGGGGCCGGAGGTCGAGGTGCTCGGGGAACTGGACGGTCATCCGATCGCGGTCCGACAGGGGAGCATTCTCGCCCTCTCCTTCCACCCGGAGCTCTCGGATGACGATCGGGTCCACGGGGCATTCGCGTCCGAATGCCGCGAGGCGAGGAGCTCAGGCGACCGGTGAACCGGCGATGGTGAAGAACCAGATCGCCAGGGCGACGCAGGCGATCAGGACCGAACCGACGATCACCGCCTCCAGCAGGGTGGGCGCGCGGGAACCCTGTCTTTCACTGAAGCTCTTCATCCAGCCCATCCTGATCGGCTCGACCGACTGGCTTCCGGTCAGCTTCAGGTAGGCCTCGTTCAGCCGACCGAGGATCCAGGCGACGATCAGGATCGAGACGAGTACCCCGAAGAAGACGATCGCGTAGGGGCCGACCGAGGGGAACTGGGTCTCGGCTATCTGGGATCCGATCCAGAGCCAGGCGAGTGGGATGACCGTCCACAGGGAAAGTGCGGCGAGGAGCATCAACGCCGCGATCAGGTACGCCGCGGTGGTGCGGGTTCCGGTCCTCTCGCTTGGTTCGTTCATCCCTCCTCCATACAATCAGGCCGCACATGTCCGGACACTCCAAATGGTCCTCGATCAAGCACAGGAAGGGCGCCGCAGACGCCAAGCGGGGCCAGCTGTTCACCAAGCTTGCGCGGGCGATCACTGTCGCTGCGCGGGAGGGCGGGGGAGACCCGGACGGCAACCCGGCCCTCGCCACGGCGATCCAGAAGGCCCGGGCCGAGTCGATGCCGAAGGCGAACATCGAACGGGCGATCGGCCGGGGGACCGGTGAGGGTGGCGACGGGGAGATCGTCGAACGGATCCAGTTCGAGGGCTATGGACCCGGAGGGACGGCGGTGCTGGTGGAGGCACTGACCGACAATCGAAACAGGACGAGCGCCGAGGTACGGCATGCCTTCACACGACACGGTGGCAGCCTCGGGGAGCCTGGCTCAGTGGCCTGGATGTTCGAGACCCGTGGGCTGGTGGTGCTCGACGGAAGCAGGTACGGCGAGGACGACGCGATCCCGGCGATCGATGCAGGGGCAAGCGATGTCCTCGAAGAGGACGGCCAGCTGAGGATCACCTGTGAGCCCTCGGACCTCTCCGCGGTGAGGGATTCCCTCGTCTCCAGTGGCGTCGAACTCGTGTCTGCCGGTCTTTCGACCGAGCCGAGCAATTCGGTCGAGGTGACCGGATCGGATGCCTCGGCCCTGCTGAGGATGCTCGACGCGATCGAGGAACAGGATGACGTGAGTGAGGTCCACTCCAACTTCGACATTCCCGAAGACGTACTCCAGGAGCTCGCTGCAGGAAGCTGAGCGGTCGACCCGGGAAGGCATCCGACCCCGGGGCGAGAATGACGTCCAAATGAAGGTCGTGATGGGCATAGACCCGGGAACGGCTAACTTCGGCTTTGGTGTCGTAAGGGTCGAGGGGAGCCACCTGGCACCACTGGATGGTGGGGTGATCGAGACCGCTTCCGCGCTTTCGCCCGAGAAGCGCCTCGAGGCGATCCACCGTGACCTGACCGAGTTGATCGATTGGCATCGCCCGACCGCGCTCGCGGTGGAAGAGCTCTTCTTCGGCACCAACGCGGATTCCGCGATGCGGGTCGGCCAGGCCGTCGGGGTTGCGCTCCTTTGCGCCGCCCAGGCCGGGATCGAATGTTTCACCTACACCCCGCAGGTGATCAAGAAGGCGGTCTGTGGGTCAGGGAGTGCCGACAAGAAGCAGGTTCAGCGGATGGTCGCCACTCTGCTCGGCCTGAACGAAGTCCCTAAACCGGACCATGCCGCGGACGCCCTGGCCGTGGCGATCTGCCACGCCGGCACGACATCCTTCGGCGCTGCTGCCGAAGCCGCCGCCGGGGCCGGCTCGAAGCTCCGGGTGGCGAGTTGATCGCCGCAGTTCGGGGCGAGGTCCTGGTTCGCCGGGGCGATCACATAATCGTCGAGGCATCCGGGGTCGGCTACCGCCTCACAGTCAGCTCGGAAACGCTTCGCTCGGTCCCGGCGGCAGGTCAGGAGGCCTTCCTCCATTGCGAGACGATCGGTCGGGACGACGGAATCTCGCTCTACGGGTTCTCCTCCGAGGAAGAGCGCGATCTGTTCGTCGAGCTGATCGGCGTCAGTGGGATCGGGCCAAAGGTGGCGGTCGCCGTGCTCTCGGGCGGCTCGGTACGCGACCTCCTGCAGGCGATCGTCGCCGGCGACGCAAAGCGGTTCCAGGCGGTGCCAGGGATCGGGAAGAGGACGGCAGAGCGGATCATCCTCGAGCTCAAGGATCGGGTCACCGGCTGGGTGGACGAGTCCGGTGAGCCGGTGACCGAGGCCGCCGGGGGGAGCGGCAGGAGCCTTGCCCGGGATGGCCTGGTCAACCTCGGGTTCCCTGCCCTCGAGGCCGAACAGTTGCTGGACGGCCTCGATCCCGAAGGGGATCCGGAGGTACTGATCGGTGAGGCCCTGAGGAAGGCGGGAGCCACCGGCAAGACGGGCGACGGGTGACCCCTGAGCGGCCGGAGATAGGAGGGAGCCGGATCGACCTCGGGGTCGAGGCCGAGCTTCCGGAAGGGGCCGAACCGAGGATCCACGACGCGAGGGCCGACCGCCCCGATCGTGAGCTCGACTCTTCGCTTCGGCCCGCGACCCTGGCCGACTTCGTCAACCAGGCTCAGGTCACCGAGCAGCTCGAGGTCTTCATCGAGGCCGCGAAGAAGCGTGATGAGCCTCTCGACCACGTTCTCTTCGCTGGACCACCGGGACTCGGAAAGACCTCCCTGGCGAACATAGTCGCCCAGGAGATGGGGGTCCCCCTCATCCAGACTGCCGGCCCTGCCCTGGAGAAGAAGGGCGATGTCGCCGCCTTCCTGACCTCGCTCGAGCCGGGTTCGGTCTTCTTCATCGATGAGATCCATAGGCTCGGCCGGGCGGTCGAGGAAACCCTCTATCCAGCGATGGAGGACTCGGAGCTACCGGTGGTGCTGGGCCAGGGCCCGGGTGCGCGCACAGTCACCCTTCCGCTGCCGCCCTTCACCCTGATCGGGGCGACCACCCGAAGCGGACTCCTGACCACCCCGCTCAGGGATCGGTTTGGCGTCACGCATCGGCTCGAGTACTACGACGCAGCGGATCTGGCGGTGATCGTGCGGCGCTCGGCCGAGCTCCTGGAAGTCGAGATCGACGACGCCGGTGCGGAAGCGATTGCGATGAGGTCGAGGGGAACCCCGAGGGTTGCAAACCGGTTGCTGAGGCGGGTCAGGGATTTCGCAGAGGTAAAGGGAAAGGGTGCGGTCGACCTCGAGGTCGCCGAAGCAGCGCTGGAGATGCTCGAGGTGGATGACGCCGGACTCGACCGGTCCGATCGGGCCCTCCTCGAGACGATCGCCGAGCGCTTCGGCGGGGGACCGGTCGGACTCTCGACCATCTCCGTGGCGATCGGGGAGGAACCCGACACGATCGAGGACGTGCTCGAGCCTTACCTTCTCCAGCTGGGGATGCTCCAGCGAACCCAACGTGGTCGGGTGCTCACCCCGCGTGCATTCGAGCACCTCGGCCTGCCGGTCCCCGGCGGCGGCCAGGCTCTCTTCTAGCTCGGCAGAGGGTTTCGGGAATATTTGCCGGGTCTCCGTAACTAACTGCCTCGAGCTGTGTCTTAACGGGCAGGGGGAAGCAAACAACGCCGCATCTGCGGGAGCTCGAGGTGCTCTTTCATGTCTACCCCCTGTAACTCCACACCAATCCGCCTGGCGACGATCCTGGTCGCGGGATTCCTTTCCGCTCTGGTGATCGCCACCCCTGCCTCGGCCGCCGATCCGCAGCTGCCCCTCAAGACGCAGGGAGCAAAGATCGTCGACTCCTCCGGCAATGAAGTCGTCCTGCAGGGCGTCAACTGGTTCGGTTTCGAGACGGCGAACCATGCTCCCCACGGCCTTTGGACCCGTGACTACAAGGAGATGCTCGCGCAGATCAAGGGCCAGGGCTTCAACACGATCAGGCTGCCCTTCTCGCTCCAGGCGATCAGGTCGACCACGACCAGCGGGATCGATTACGGAGGAGGCCGAAATGCGGCTCTGGCCGGAAAGACCCCGCTCCAGGTGATGGACGAGATCATCGATGAGGCCGGGAGGCAGGGCCTGATGGTCATCCTCGACAACCATTCGACGACCGACGACTCCTTCATGCATCCCCTCTGGTACGGCCTGGGTGGCTTTACTGAGGACGACTGGGTGAACACCTGGCGTGACCTCGCGACCCGGTATGCGGGCAAGCGGAACGTGATCGGTGCGGACCTGAAGAACGAGCCCCATGGTGAAGCAACCTGGGGCACCGGTCAGGCCAACGACTGGAGACGTGCCGCAGAGAGGGCCGGCAACGTCGTACTCGGGGCTGCCCCGAACTGGCTCGTAATCGTGGAGGGAATCGAAGGCCCGGTCGCCGGGGGCCAGCTCCTCGACCGCCACTGGTGGGGAGGCAATCTGGAAGGCGTACGGAACAACCCGGTTCGCCTGAATACCCCCAACCGCCTGGTCTACTCGCCTCACGAGTACGGCCCTGGGGTCTACGACCAGCCTTGGTTCAGCGACCCGAACGTCCAGACGATCCTCGCCGACCGCTGGCAGAAGGGCTTCGGATACATCCACGAGGCCGGGACCGCGCCGATCCTCGTCGGGGAGTTCGGCGCCAAGACGGTCGGGACCGACACGGTCGAAGGCCGTTGGATCCGCCAGTTCGCTGACTACATGGGTCGGAAGGGGATCAGCTGGACCTTCTGGGCCTGGAACCCGAATTCCGGAGATACCGGAGGCGTCCTTCAGGACGACTGGAGAACGGTCAACCCGGCGAAGATGGACCTGCTCACGCGCCTGATCAGGCGCGAGGCCATCCCGTACTCGGCAACCCCGACCCCAACACCGACACCGACCCCAACTCCGACCCCCACACCAACCCCCGGGCCGCAGCAGGGCTTCGCCCCCTATGTGGACATGACCCTGCAGTCGAAGGACACCAACAGCGCGGCGATCCGTCAGTCGGGGGCCAAGGCGGTTTCCCTCGGCTTCATCGTCAGTGGGCGACCCTGCGAGGCATCCTGGGGCGGTTACTACGGCATCAACGCATCCGACGAGTGGTTCGATGCCCGCCAGGTGATCGCCAACGCCCGGACAGCGGGTGCCGAGCCGATCGTCTCATTCGGCGGTGCGGCCGGTCAGGAGCTGGCACGCACCTGTACGACGTCAGCCGCTCTGGCGACCCAATACCAGGCGGTGATCGATGCATACAACCTGCGGAGCATCGACTTCGACGTCGAGGGTGCCGATCAGGGAGACGCGGCCTCGCTCGATCGAAGGTTCGAGGCGGTTTCACAGGTGCAGAGGGATGCTGCAGCCAAGGGCAAGCCCTTGACGGTGTCCCTGACCCTGCCGGTGATGCCCTCGGGCCTCACCGCGGATGGATTGAACGTCTTGCGTCGGGCCATCGCCAAGGGAGTGGACGTGAGTGTCGTCAACGTGATGGCCATGGACTACTTCGATCCGTCTTTGGACGTAAACGGACGGATGGGGGACCTGGCGATCCAGGCTGGCAACAGCCTCAAGGCACAGCTCGCCCAGCTCTACCCGGGACGAAGCGATACCCAGCTCTGGAAGATGGTCGGGATCACCCCGATGATCGGGATCAACGACAACCCGAGCGAGATCTTCACTACGGCTGACGCCAGGAAGGTTCTCGACTTCGCCAACACGAAGGGGATCGGTCGCATCGCGATGTGGTCGCTGAACCGGGACTCGCAGTGCCCGTCTCCGACGACCACGACCGGCAATACCTGCAGCGGCGTTACCCAGCAGGCGTTCGAGTTCTCGAGGATCTGGGGTGCCTACACGGGCGGGACGAATCCGATCCCGGAGCCGACCCCAACCCCGACACCAACCCCAACCCCGACACCAACCCCAACCCCGACACCAACCCCGACCCCGACTCCGGGTTCGATCTCGGTGGCCCTCGAGCTCGACTCGAACTGGGGCACCGGTTGGTGCGGGAAGTTGAAGGTCACCAACACCGGCTCGGTCGAGGTGAGCGTCAACAAGTTCGCCTTCACGGTTCCCTCGGGAGGCACGATCACCAGCTCCTGGAACGGGACCCTGACGGGGACCGGGAGTACCCGGGAGATCACCGCACCGAGCTGGGCCAGGGTGCCGGCCGGAGGGAGCTACATCGACACCGGTCTCTGCGTCAGCGGAACCTCGGCCCTGCTGAGCGGGCTGTCGGTCACGACCAGTGCCGGCTCGACGACACCGACACCGACACCAACACCAACACCGACCCCAACACCAACACCGACC
>VEQW01000133.1 GCA_018883025.1 Solirubrobacterales bacterium
TCGACTGGGCGGCGAACGCCGAGCGGTTCCCGGGCCTGACCCAGCCCGACCCCTCCTACCACGGGGTCGTCTGACCGATGCCCTGGGGCCTGCGGCCTACGTGGGAAGGGCGAGGACCGTGCTGCTCCGGAATACCGGGGCAGCCCTCTCGCCGTTCAATGCCTTCCTGCTGCTCCAGGGGATCGAAACACTGCCCCTCCGGATGGAGCGCCACAGCGAGAACGCCCTTGCGGTGGCTGAGCACCTGAAGGACCACGACGGAGTCACCTGGGTCGAGTACCCGGGGCTCCCCGACTCCGAGTACGCCGAGGTGGCCAGCAGGGTCCTGACCGGTGGCTCGGGGGCGCTGGTCGCCTTCGGGATCGAGGGTGGCCGCGAGGCGGGACGGAAGTTCATCGATTCGCTCGAGCTGTTCTCGCACCTGGCCAACATCGGGGATGCGAAGTCCCTGGCGATCCACCCGGCGACCACGACCCACTCCCAGCTCGACGAGGGCGAGCTGGCCGACGCCGGGGTGACCGAAGACATGGTCCGACTCTCGGTCGGGATCGAGAACATCGACGACATCAAGGCCGACATAGACCAGGCCCTGGCCAAGGCCAGGTAAGAAGGGCGTCTTGCCGGACGGGGTCGGCCTGGTCGAGACCCGAACCGCGGTCGTCGCCGACCCCGACCATCCCTTCCGGCTGGAGAACGGCGCCACGCTGGAGAAAGTCGAGGTCGCCTACGAGACCTACGGCGAGCTGAACGAGGACCGCTCGAACGCGATCTTCATCTGTCACGCGCTCTCGGGCGATGCCCACGCCGCCGGACTCCACCAAGGGGCCGACCGGCCCGGCTGGTGGGACAACATCGTTGGGCCGGGACGGCCGCTCGACACCGACCGCTTCTTCGTCGTCTGCGCCAACGTGCTCGGGGGCTGTGGCGGCACCACCGGGCCGTCTTCGGAAGATCCCGCGACCGGCAGTCCGTACGGACTCCGCTTCCCGCTGGTCCAGGTCCGCGACCTGGTCGAGGTCCACCGGGCACTGCTGGCTGAGTTGGGGATAGACCACCTGCTGGCCGCGGTCGGTGGTTCGCTCGGCGGGATGCAGGCGCTCCAGTGGGCGATCGACCACCCCGGCGAACTCGATGGGGCACTGGTGATCGCCGCCTCGGCCCACCTCTCGGCCCAGAACATCGCCTTCTCGGCCGTCGCCCGGGAGGCGATCATGAGCGACCCCGACTTCGCCCACGGCGACTACTACGGGACCGACGGCTCCCCCGACCGGGGTCTCGCGATCGCCCGGATGATCGGCCACATCACCTACCTATCCGAGGAGTCGATGAGGGAGAAGTTCGGCCGCCGGATCCAGGATTCGGATGCTCCCCGCTACGGGTTCGACGTCGACTTCGAAGTCGAGAGCTACCTGCGCTACCAGGGCACCTCCTTCGTCGAGCGCTTCGACGCCAACACCTACCTGTACCTGGGCCGGACGATGGACTACTTCGAGCCGTTCGCCGACCCGACTTACGTCCAACACCAGATAGCCGAAGGCGACACCGCGTTCCTTCTCGTCTCCTTCGATTCGGACTGGAGGTTTTCGACCTCCCACTCACGGAGGGTCACCGACGAGCTCCGCCTCGCCGGGGCGCCGGTCACCTTCCAGGAGGTCGAATCCCGCCACGGCCACGACTCCTTCCTCTTTGAAATCCCCGAGTACCACGAGACGGTCGCCGGGTTCCTCGACCGGTTGGCGACCGAGCGGGGCATCGGGTGAGGTACGACCTGGGGATCGTCGCCCGGATGATCGGGCGCGGTCAGAACGTGCTCGACTTAGGGTGTGGCGACGGCGAGCTGCTCGAAACGGTGATCCGCGACCAGGGCTGTCGCGGGGTCGGGGTCGAAACCGATCCCGAGGACTTCCACGCCTGCATCGCCCGGGGGGTGCCGGTAACCCAGGGCGACCTCGAGAAGGAGCTGCCGGCGACCGCTACCGGCACCTACGACGTCGCGGTGCTCTCCCTCACCCTCCAGGCAGTACGCCGACCGGACCGGGTCCTCGGCGAGATGGCCCGGGTCGCCCCCCGGATGGTCGTCTCCCTCCCCAACTTCGGCCAGTGGCGGCTCAGGGCGTCACTTGCGCTCAAGGGGAAGATGCCGGTAACCCCG
>VEQW01000134.1 GCA_018883025.1 Solirubrobacterales bacterium
CTCCTCGGCGTAGACGTTGCCGCCCAGGCATTCGAGGCTCTCTGCGGCGTGCCAGGGGGCCCGTTTGCAGATCCAGTACTTGAGCACCGGTGTGGCGATACGTTCGAAGAGCGCCGCCTCACGGTCCCCTGCGGCGGCATCGTCGTAGGCGCGGGCCAGTCGCATCACGGAAGTCGTGGCGGCCTCAGACTCGATCGCCAGGTCGGCCAGCACGTTGGCCATCAACGGCTGGTCGATCAGGGTCTTGCCGAAGGCCTGGCGGTGGGAGGTGTGGTGGATCGCCTCGGCGACGCCCTTCCGCATTCCGGCCATCGAGCCGATCGCGCAGTCGAGCCGGGTGTGGGAGACCATCTCGATGATCGTCTGGATGCCCCGGCCCTCCTCGCCGACCATCACGGCGTAGGCCCGGTCGAACTCGACCTCCGAGGAGGCGTTGGAGCGGTTTCCAAGTTTGTCCTTGAGTCGCTGGATCCGGAATCCGGAGTTCAGCTCATCGTCGGGGGTGAAGCGGGGCATCAGGAAACAGGAGAGCCCGCCCTCGGCCTGGGCGAGCACCAGGAAGGCATCGCACATCGGGGCCGAGCAGAACCACTTGTGGCCGGTTATCGCGTACTCGCCGCCGGGGCCCCCGCCGTTCATCGCCTCGGCCCGGGTGGTGTTGGCGCGGACGTCCGAGCCGCCCTGCTTCTCGGTCATCGCCATCCCGGCGAGCGCCCCGGGTTTCCGGTCGGCCGGGAGGAGGTCGCCCTCGTAGCCGCCGGAGAGGAATCGGGGCTCCCAGACCTCGGCCAGCTCGGGCTGGTGGCGGAGCGCCGGAACGACCGAGTAGGTCATCGAGATCGGGCAGCCCACCCCGGCCTCTGCCTGGGCGAGCATCGAGAAGAGGGCGGCCCTGGCCACGTTGGCGCCCGGTCCGGGGTCGGTCCAGGGAAGGGAGTGGAGGCCGTTTTCGACCCCGATTCCCATCAGCCGGTGCCAGGAGGGGTGGAACTCGACCTCGTCGACCCGGTTGCCGTAGCGGTCGTGGCTCTTCAACTCGGGAGGAAAGCGGTTCGCCTCGGCGCCGAGCTCCAGCACCTCGGCCGAGCCGCAGAGCTTGCCGAACTCGACCGCCCGCCCCTTCGCCCAACCGGCGCCCTCCCTGTCGAGTGCCTCGGAGAGCGGCCTGTCGGTCGAGAAGAGGTCGAGGTCGGCCAAAGGCGGTGGTTGGTTCAACACCTCGTGCGTCTCTGCCACGACCCGATTCTCCCACAGCCTGATCCGATGCCGTGAACGGCCCCGGGCCGGGGGCGGTCGGGACCGGAGAACGGCTAGCATCGCTGTCCCAGAGCGCAGTCTGGGGCCTTCAGTCCGGCACCCTGCCCCGAGGTAAGACGATGGAAAAGATCAAGGTCGAAAACCCGATAGTCGAGCTCGACGGCGACGAGATGACCCGGATCATCTGGGCCTTCATCAAGGAGAAGCTGATCCTTCCCTACCTCGATGTGGACCTCAAGTACTACGACTTAGGCATCGAGAGTCGGGATGCGACCGATGATCAGATAACGGTCGATGCGGCGAATGCGATCAAGGAGTACGGGGTGGGGGTCAAGTGCGCGACGATCACCCCGGACGAGGCCCGGGTCGAGGAGTTCGGGTTGAAGAGGATGTACCTATCGCCGAACGGGACGATCCGGAACATCCTCGGCGGTGTGATCTTCAGGGAGCCGATCGTGATCTCGAACATCCCCCGGTTGGTTCCCACCTGGACCAAGCCGATAGTGGTCGGACGTCACGCCTTCGGTGACCAGTACCGCGCCACCGACTTCGTCGTTCCCGGCGAGGGGACCCTGACCATGACCTTCACCCCGAAGGACGGCTCGGAGCCGATGGAGTTCGACGTCTTCGATTTCACCGGAGGTGGGGTGGCGCTTTCGATGTACAACCTCGACGAGTCGATCAGGGACTTTGCCCGGGCATCGTTCAGGTACGGACTGGAACGTGACTTCCCGGTCTACATGTCGACCAAGAACACGATCCTCAAGAAGTACGACGGCCGCTTCAAGGACATCTTTCAGGAGGTGTTCGACTCGGAGTTCAAGGAGGAGTTCGAGAAGGCGGGGCTTACCTACGA
>VEQW01000135.1 GCA_018883025.1 Solirubrobacterales bacterium
ACCGACAACTACACCGATGCCTGGTTCGCCGGGTACCAGCCAAACCTCTCGACCGCGACCTGGGTCGGCTACCCCGAGTCGAACGAGATCTCGATGAGCTCGGTCCACGGGATCACCGTGGCCGGCGGCACCTTCCCGGCCGACATCTGGGGCCTCTTCTACTCCTACGGCGCTATCCCGTGCGAGGACTTCCCAACTCCATCGGAGTCGATCGTCTGGGACTCCTTCGCCGGTGATTACACCGTCTCGGGGGACACGGTGAGCGAGTACGACGACCCGACTGCCCAGGATGGGACGGATCAGGATCGAGGCGACCGACCGCAGGACGGCCAGGATGGCGGCAACACGCCCGAGCCCGCTCCGGCCCCTGAACCGGCGCCTGCTCCTGCCCCGGCGCCAGCGCCGGCCCCGCCTTCGGGCGGAGGAGGTGGAGTAGCGCCCTCCGGCGGCGGGGTCAGCCCGGGCTGACCCGGTCGGGTTCGGCCGGCGGAGCCTTCGGCGCCGGCTCCTCCTTCGATTCCTTGAGTGGCTTGGTGATCAGGCTGACCAGCCCGATGTAGCCGAGTTCGGCGACGGTCTGAATGGCCCTCACCGCGATCGCAAGGGCAGCGCCTACGGCGAAACTCTCGCTGGGCAGGGCGACCTTGACCGACCAGGCGAAGGCCGCGTCCTTGACCCCCAGCCCGGCCGGGAAGACGGCCGAGGCGATCGCTGCGAGGTAGCCGATCGCCTGTGAGGAGACGACGATGATCGCGTCCTCGAACCCGACCGCGAGGACCGAGCGGACCGCCAGGTAGGCACCGAACCCCATCAATGCCCAGAGGGCCAGGAAGACGGCGAAGACTTCGATCACCGAGCGCATCCCCATGATCTGGGGGAGCGGCTCACGGCCGAGCATCCCGAGCAGGCTCTTCGAGACCGGGCCGAATACCGGCGGGCTGAGGAGAACGAGGAACAGCGGCACGATCGCCAGCGGCAGCCACCTTGTCCAGTAATCGGCCAGGTCGGGATGGGCGATCAGGAACCAGGCCGCGATCGATAGCGCCGCGGCGACCGAGATCGCCTGCTCGTAGACGATCGCTGCGGTGGCGACCCGGCGGGGCACCCCGGCCCGCTCGGTCAGGAGGATCCTCGCCAGGACGAAGAGGACCGTTCCCGGGATGTACCGGATCAAGAGCGGCTGGGCGAAGGTCCGCTGGGCCTTGCCCTGGCTTATCGGGCTGTCCATCTTGGAGAGGATCAGCCCCCAGGCCGCGCCGGCCAGGACGAAATAGACACCCATGATCGCCAGGGCCGGGATCAGCCAGAAGACCTCGAAGGAGATCCCTGCCTGTTCGATCTCCGACCACTGGGAAACAACGGTCGCGACCAGGAAGCCGAACACGAGGAGGGTCAGGACCGTGCCGAGCAGGAACCGGACCCAGCGGCGCTTCGGCGCCCTTCGCCCAAAGCTCGCTGCAACGGAGCCGACCCGCTCGAGGAAGGTCGGTTTGGTCTCCGTCTGGCCCTCCTGGCGCTGCTGGGCGCTGGTCGCCTGGTCGGTCATCGACCGGGCCATACTCTCAGAGGGGTATGACCGAAGGAACTGGAGAGTTCGAACTGATCGATCGCCTGCGAGGGAGGCTCGACCGCTCCGACCTGCCGGTGGGCCCCGGCGACGATGCGGCCGTCCTCCCTCCTTCCTCCGGACCGGTGGTCACGGTCGACACCTCCCTGGAGGGAGTCCACTTCCCTGGCGGCTGGGACGACCCGGCCGGAATCGCCTACCGGGCGATCGCCGTCTCCCTCTCCGATCTGGGCGCAATGGGGGCGACTGCGGGGCAGGTGCTGATCGCTCTCGGGGTCCCGCCCGGGCACGAGCGGGGATTCTGGTTCTCGCTGGCAGACGGGGTGGTCGAGGCGGCAGACCGGCTCGGCGTGGACCTGGCCGGCGGTGACGTGGTTCGTTCCCCGGCGCTCTTCCTCTCGGTGACCGCGATCGGATCGCTGCCCGAAGGCCAGGATCTGGTCACCAGGGCCGGCGCCCGACCCGGGGACCTGGTTGGCGTGACGGGCAGCCTGGGCGGGGCGAGGGCGGGGCTTGTCCTTCGCAGGGATCTGGA
>VEQW01000136.1 GCA_018883025.1 Solirubrobacterales bacterium
GGGTATGACTGCTCCGGTGCGGTCAGCTACGCACTGAAGGGCGGGAACTTCGTCACCTCTCCGCTCAACTCGAGCGGTTACATGACTTGGGGCAAGTCCGGGGTCGGGCGGTGGATCACCGTCTACACGAACCCGGGCCACGCCTACCTGGTGGTTGCCGGGCTCCGATTCGACACCTCGATGACCCCGGGCAACGGCCCCGGATGGAGCAAGAGCATGCGCTCCACCTCCGGTTCCTTCCTCGCCCGGTCGCCGGTCGGTTTCTAGCCTCGGCCACCGCAGAGCGGCGAAGCGTTCCAACCCGTCCCGCTCCCCTATCGTCCCTGGCGATGGGACCATCGGCAGCCTCCCCACCCTTTGGAGAGCACCACGAGGAGCTCCGGGAGTCGGTCGGTCGGTTCGTCGAGAAGGAGATAGTCCCCCACACCGACGAGTGGGAGGAGGCCCGCGAGTTCCCGGGGGACCTCTTCACCCGATGCGGTGAACTCGGTTTCCTCGGCCTGAAGTTCCCAGCCGAGTACGGCGGCCAGGGCGGTGACCACCTCGACGACGCCGTCTGGGTCGAGGAGCTATCCCGACGAGGAGCGTCGGGGGGAGTTGCCGCAGGGCTGAACGCACATTCCTCGATCGCGATGCCGCCGGTGTTCGAGTTCGGTGACGAGTGGCAGCGCCAGCGCTGGGTGGTCCCCGGGATCCGGGGGGAGAAGGTCGGGGCGCTCGGGATCACCGAACCCGGCGCCGGCTCGGACGTCGCCTCGATCCGGACCATGGCGACGAAGGTCGAGGGCGGCTGGGTGGTCAACGGCTCGAAGACCTTCATCACCAACGGGGTCAGGGCGGACTTCCTGGTCTGCGCCTGCCGCACGACCGAGGAAGGGGGGCATGGGGGAATCTCCTTCCTGGTCCTCGAAAGCGATATGCCCGGCTACGAGGTGACCGGGAAGCTCGAGAAGCTCGGGTGGCACTCCTCCGACACCGGGGAGCTCGCCTTCGAGGACGTCGAGGTGCCCGAGACCCACCTGCTCGGCGAGGAGAACGGCGGGTTCGCGCTGATCATGTCCAACTTCGCCTGGGAGAGGCTCTTGATGGCGATCGGGGCAGTCGGGGCGATGGACCACCTGATCGAGAAGGCGATCACTTACACGAAGGAACGCCATGCATTCGGCCGTCCGGTGGCCGACTTCCAGGCGACGCGCCACCGTCTCGCCGAGATGGCGACAACTGCCGCTGCATCCCGAACCCTGACCGTCGACACACTCCGTCGCTTCCACGAGGGCGAGGACGTGACCCGCGAGGTCTCGATGGCCAAGCTCTTCACCCAGCGCGCCCTGGTCGAGATCGCTGACGACACCGTCCAGCTGTTCGGTGGCTGGGGCTACATGCGGGAGTACCAGGTCGAACGGGCGCTCCGCGACGCCCGGCTCGGCCCGATCGGCGGCGGCACCGACGAGATCATGAAGGAGATCATCGGCAAGACGATGGGCCTCTAGGGCCCGCAGCGCCTACTCGAGGTTGATCATCACGTGCTTGATCTCGGTGTAGTCCTCGAGCGAGTACATCGACATGTCCTTGCCGTAGCCGGACTCCCTGTACCCGCCGTGGGGCATCTCGGGCGCCATGATGATGTGGTCGTTGACCCAGACGGCACCGAACCGAAGTGCGTTGGTCACCCTCATCGCCCGGCCGATGTCCCGGGTCCAGACGGAGGAAGCCAGCCCGTACTTGGTCCCGTTTGCCCACCTGATCGCTTCCTCCTCGTCGGTGAACCGCTGGACGGTCATCACCGGTCCGAAGATCTCGTTCTGGACCATCTCGTCTTCCTGCTCCATGTCGGCCACGACCGTCGGCTCGACGTAGAACCCGGGCCGATCTGCCTGACCTCCGCCGGTCACCACCTGGGTGTGCTCCGGACGCCTCTCGAGGAACCCGGTCACGTGGGCGAGCTGCTTCTCGGAGTTGACCGGACCGAGCATCGTCGCTTCGTCGTCCAAGTCGCCGGTCACGTACCCCTTCGCCTCGTCGGCAAGGGCGCTGACGAAGTCGTCATAGATCCCTGCCCCGGCCAGGATGCGGCAGGCCGCCGTGCAGTCC
>VEQW01000137.1 GCA_018883025.1 Solirubrobacterales bacterium
CTCGGCAAGGCCGGAGACGGCCGAGCGGCTGATCGGACTCGCGCGTCTGGCCGAGATGGCGACCGAGTGGAGCCAGAGGGAGCCTGACGGCTCGGCAAGGGATTTCGCCGCTTTCGCGGCGGCGATGGCCGAGTCGGGGCTCGAGCCGTCGAACGGACCACGGGTGCCCAAGCAGGGCAAGGTCAGGATCATCGCCCGGCGCGACGTTCGGGCCGGTCACTGGCGGAAGGTTTTTCTGCTCGGTCTCGACCGGGTGCCGGAGGCCGATCGCCAGGCGCTGGCTGCGGCCTTCTCCTGTGCGAGTGAGGAGCTGGTGCTCTCGAGGGTCGGTCAGCCCGAGGGCGCTAAATCGGGGCCCGACTCGGGGGACCCGTTTACCGCGGCGCTGGATGCATCCGGAGGCGAGGTGGTCGAGGTCGAGGAAGAGCTCTTCGGCCCGGCAGAGGACCTCCAGTCGGCCTACCGGGCCTTGCGAGATGAGGTGGTCGAGGCTTCCTGGAGGGTCGGTCGGGAGCTGGTCGAGCCGCGCCTCGACACGACCGAGGACCTGAACCGGGCCGTGGCCCGCTACCTGGAGCTGCTCAAGGTGGCGGCCCTCGCCCAGCGCCCCGAAGGAAAGGCCGACCGGGAGGCGATCGACGCCATCAACGGGCTTCTGGCGCAGGTTGCGAGCGCGGAACAGCTGGCCGAGATCGAGGCCTCCTCGCTCGATCCATCCCTGGTCGCCGCCGAGTCGGAACGCGAGCTACGGAAGGAACTCGTGGAGTCGAGGTCCGAGCCGTCGCTCGACACCTTCCTGCCCCGGAGCGGAGGCAGGCTCCGGCTCTCGGCGACCGACATCGACCTCTACCTATCCTGTCCGCTCAAGTACAAGTTCGCGCGGGTCTTCTCGATCCCGACCCCGAGGACGGTCAACCAGAGATTCGGGATCCTGATCCACGACGTGCTCGAGCGTTTCCACCGCGACGGTGGCGAGGCCGATCCCGCGGAGCTGGTCGGGATGATGGAGTCGGGCTGGGCAAGGGCCGGGTTGGAGGATTCGGCCGATGAGGTCCAGTTCCGGGAGCGGGCCCGTGAGGCCCTCGCCCGCTACCACCAGCTCGAGGCAGGTTCGGAGTCGGAGCCGATCTGGTTCGAGCGGAAGTTCGAGTTCGACCTCGGCCCTTACCGGGTGACCGGACGGGTCGACCGGGTGGACCGGCATCCCGATGGCTCGCTGGAGTTGATCGACTACAAGACCGGCGCGCCGGTCGACCCCGAGCGCCTCGGTGGGGACCTCCAGCTGACCCTCTACCGGCTGGCGGCCGAGCGGGCCTGGGAGGTCGAACCCTCGGTCCTCACCTATTACTACGTGATGGAGCCGGCCCGATCGGCGATCGAGTCTGGGCCAGAGGACATCGAGAGGGTCGAGCGGACGGTGGCCGAGGTGGGGGAAGCGATCCTCGCCCAGGACTTCGAGCCGACCCCGTCGCCGGCGGCCTGCTCCTGGTGCGACTTCCGGACGATCTGCCCGGCCGCCGAGGCCTGAGTCGGCGGCTGCTCAGTCCGCGTCGCGGCGACGGAGGAACCGCTGGAACTCCCGGGCGATCGCATCGCCGCTCGGCACGTCGAGCGAGGCCTCGACCCGGGAACGCTGCTGCTCCTCGATCCGGGTGACCAGCTCCTCGACATCGGAGTCGGCCGCCACCGCCCGGTCGATCTGCTCGTCGTAGTCGATCGCCTCCTGCTCGAGGCCCGAGGTATCAGCCGCGACCCCGGTCACCCCTTCGAGCAGGGCGGTCAGTGCGAGGGCGGCCTTCGGGCTGGGAACGGCCGCGACGTAGTGGGGGATCGCTGCCCAGAGCGAGACCGAGGGGATGTCGCGGCGGCGACAGAGTTCGTGGATCACCCCGACTATCCCGGTCGGCCCTTCGTAGTTGGCCCGTTCCAGCTCGAGCCGGGAGACCATCTCGGGATCGGAGGCCAGCCCGGTCACCGGTACCGGGAGGGTGTGGGCGACCTCGGCGATCAGGGAACCGACCACGGCGACCGTGACCACCTCGAGTTCCTCCGCCACTTTGAGCAGGGTCTCGGAGTAGGTCCGCCAGAGGA
>VEQW01000062.1 GCA_018883025.1 Solirubrobacterales bacterium
GACGGGAGGAACCGCGCCTTCCTCGCAAGACGACGGAACGACAGGGAATGGCGCCGAAGCGGCCCCCCCGGAGACGGGTTCCGGGTCCAATGGAGGCCGCGTCACGACCGGCGATGGCAACGGCCACAGGGCGACCCCGATCGCCAGGCGGATCGCTGAAGCAGAGGGCGTCGACCTGGCGTCGATCGACGGATCCGGCCCCGGTGGCAAGGTGACCAAAGCCGACCTGGTCACCGGCGGGAACGGAGCCGGCCCGACCGGACAGGCGACACCGCTTCGCGGCGCAGCCGGGATGCTCGCCCGGGCGATGGACGAAAGCCTGGAGATACCCACCGCCACTTCCTTCCGGACGATTGCGGTCGACCCGCTCGACGCCGGTCGGAGGGCCCTGAACGAGGCCCTCGCGGACCGCGGCATCAAGCTCTCCTTCACCCACCTCGTCGCCTGGGCGATCGTCGGCGCGGTTCGGGACTGGCCGGTTATGGCTCGACACTTCGACATGGCCGACGGCAAGCCCCAGGTGATCGACGACGGCCAGCTCAACTTCGGCCTGGCGATCGACCTCGAGCGGGACGACGGCTCGAGGAACCTGGTCGTGCCCTCGGTCAAAGCGGCCGATCGAATGGACTTCGCCGCATTCCACGAGGCCTACGAGGACCTGGTCGCCCGGGCACGCTCGAACGAGCTGACCCCCGACGACTTCAGTGGCACGAACCTGACCTTGACCAACCCCGGGGGGATCGGGACGGTCGCCTCGGTCCCCAGGCTGATGAAGGGACAGGGAGCGATCATCGCCACGGGCTCGATCGCCTACCCGCCGGAGTGGTCCGAGGCCGATCCCGAGCAGGTCCGGGCGCTGGGCCTGTCCAAGGTGATGACGATGACCTCGACCTATGACCACCGGGTGATCCAGGGAGCCGAATCCGGCAACTTCCTCAAGGCGATCGAAGCCGCCCTCGGCGACAGCGGCTTCTACGAGGCGGTCGCCGCCGACCTGGGGATCGAACCGGCCCGGGTCTCGGAGGCGGTCACCTCCAGCCTGCCCGTGCCGGTGGCCCCGACCGCCGTACCGGTCCCCCACACCCCGCCAGGGGAGGCGCCGTCGGAGGAGATGCTCCAGGCCGTCCAGGCCGCGACCTCGCTGCTCAAGGCCTACCGGACGCATGGCCACCTTGCCGCCGACCTCGATCCGCTGGGCAAGCCCCCGAAGGGCGACCCGGCGCTGGACCCCGAGACCGTCCACCTGACTCCGGACCTGATGTCGAAGATCCCGGCCTCGATCCTCCGGATCGGCGTGCCCGGGGAAACCCTGCTCGAGGCGCTCCCGAGGATGAAGGCTGCCTACACCGGGAAGATCGGCTACCAGTTCGAACACATCTCGTCCCATCAGCAGAGGGTCTGGATGAGGGAGAAGATCGAGACCGGGGCGTTCGCGGCGCCGCTCGACCCGGAAGAGAAGGTCCGCCTGCTCGAAAGGCTGATCGAGGTCTTCGAATTCGAGCGTTTCATCGAGAAGGCGTACCTCGGCCAGAAGATCTTCTCGATCGAGGGGCTCGACGCGATGGTCCCGATGCTCGACGAGATCGCGACCCTGGCGCTCCGTGACGGGGCCGGGGAGATCGTCCTCGGAATGGCCCATCGTGGCCGGCTCTCGGTACTGGCACACAACGTCGGTCGCCCGGTCGAATCACTCTTCGCCGAATTCGAGGGCTCGAAGCGCCTCGAGGACGTAAAGGCGGTCGCCGCGATCCCCCACGGAGGCACCGGCGACGTCAAGTACCACTACGGCCACGAGGGTAACTACACCAACCACGAGGGAGGCGAGATTGCGGTTCACCTCTACCCGAACCCCAGCCACCTCGAGTCGGTCAACCCGGTGGTCACCGGGGCAGCTCGCTTCTCCCAGAACGAGCCCGATGGGACGACCCTCGGTCACGACACCTCACGGGCCGTTCCGGTCCTGATCCACGGGGATGCCGCCTTCCCCGGACAGGGGGTGGTCGCCGAGACCCTCAACCTGCTCGGCCTCGACGGCTACTCCGTCGGGGGCACGATCCACATCGTCTCCAACAACCAGATCGGCTTCACGACCGATCCGACCGAGGCCCGGTCGACCCCGTACGCAGCCGACATGGCGAAGGGGTTCAACATCCCGATCATCCATGTCAATGCCGACGACGTCGAGGCCTGCTCGCAGGCAGTCCGGCTGGCAATGGCTTACCGCCGCGAGTGGAAGCGCGACATCGTCATCGACGTGATCGGCTACCGCCGGTACGGCCACAACGAGACCGATGAACCGGCCTACACCCAGCCGGTGATGGCCGAGCAGATCAAGTCCCACCCGGCCGTATCCGAGATCTACGCGAAGGAACTCGAGGGCCAGGGGATCGTCTCGGCCGAGAAGGTGGAGACCGTAGCCCGCGAGCGGCGGGAGGGACTCAAGGCGACCCTCGAGGAGCTCCGGGAGAAGATGGATTCCGGCGTCTACGAGGACCCGACCGTGACTTCGGCCGGGACCAGCGAGCTGAATCGCTCGGCAAGCCCGCCGGTGACCACCGCGGTGACCGAGGAACGGCTGCGAGCCCTCAACGAGTCGCTGATCGAAGTACCCGACGGGTTCACCGTCCAGCGCAAGCTGAGAAAGCCACTCTCGAAGCGGATCGAGGCTCTCGACTCGGACGGGATCGACTTCGCCCAGGCCGAAGCACTCGCCTTCGCCTCGCTGCTCGAGGAAGGGATACACCTTCGCCTGACCGGGCAGGACACCGAGCGCGGGACCTTCTCCCAACGCCACCTCGTCCTCCACGACGAGAAGACCGGCGAGGGCTTCGCCCCGATCCAGAACCTGCCCCAGGCCAAGGCCCCGTTCGAGCTCTACAACAGCCCGCTCTCCGAGGCCGGCTGCCTCGGGTTCGAGTACGGCTACAGCTCGTCGAACCCCGATTCGATGGTCCTCTGGGAGGCCCAGTTCGGCGACTTCGCCAACTCGGGCCAGGTGATCATCGACACCTTCATCGCTTCGGGCGAGGCAAAGTGGGGCCTGACGACCCGGCTCACCCTGCTGCTCCCCCACGGTCACGAGGGTGCCGGACCGGAGCACTCGAGCGCCCGGATGGAGCGATTCCTCTCGCTGGCAGCCGAGGGCAACATGCGGGTCGCCAACCCCTCGACCGCGGCCCAGTACTTCCACTTGCTGAGGCGCCAGGCGTTGATCGAGAAGCCCCGCCCGCTGGTCGTCTTCACCCCGAAGGGCCTGCTTCGCCAGCCGGCTGCGGCTGCGAGGCTGGACCAGCTGACCAACGAGCACTTCCATTTCATCCTGGAAGACCCGACGGCCGTCGCCCGGCGTGAGGAGATCAAGCGGCTGGTCCTCTGCTCGGGAAGGATCTACTACGACCTCGATGCTTCCGAGGCACGAAAGACGGCTACGGACGTCGCGGTCGGCCGGATCGAACTCCTCTATCCCTTCGCCGAGGAACAGCTCAGCCAGCTGATCGCCAGCTACCCGAACCTCGAGGAGATCGTCTGGGTCCAGGAGGAGCCGCGCAACCAGGGGGCCTGGAGCGTCATGAGGAGGCGACTCCCCGACCTGCTCCCCGAGGGGGTGCGGCTCGAATACATCGGCCGCCAGGGTCGAGCCAGCCCGGGCGAGGGGTACTCGGTGTCCCACGTCCGCGAGCAGGAACGAATCGTCCTCACCGCGCTCACCCGAGGCGCCTGAGCCCGGACCGGGCGTCACTCGCCCGTTGACGGGGCGAGTACGGCGGTGATATAAAACCGGCAAGGGCCGGGGGGGCGAGTCCACTCCCTCCGGGATCATTCGAGAGAGGGAAGGAGCACCGACTGGCAGGTCCCGACATCGGGATTCCCTGAGAGTTTCCAAAGCCCGCCTCCGGCGGCCCCGCCCCCGGAGGCGATCGCGTCGGCATCCCTCCCTGGCTACCGACGCGCAGGCGTGGTGAGGATCGCGCGGACCCCCTGCCTCCCGCGGTCCTCACCCGCCGACTTATCCGGCCTCACCAGGAGACTCCGAAGTCCTGGAACCGGGACCGCCCGCTAACCTAAGCAGTCGTTTGCCCCGCCCGACCTGGGGTGAAGAACGGGACACCAGAGACCGAAAACCCCTCGGACAGATCAAGACCAAAACAGACTCGATGAGATCTCAGAACAACACCCCCCAGGGCTGCAGGAATGCCATCTCAGTGCGCTCGGTGGCAGCATCCCTCGCAATCGTGCTGACCGGCCTTCTCGTCTCGGGCGAGGCTCTGGCCGACCGGGCCTTCGCTCCCCGATTCAGCCAAAACGTCCAGGGAGCGATCACCTTCACCGCCAACACAGTGATGACCTGCCCAGCCTCGGACTCCCGCTGCCCGGCGGCCCAGGCGGGCACCGGCTCGACCCTCAACAACAACTCATTCACCATGGGCTATGTCGACGTCGATTCCGATCCTTCGACCTTCGATTCGTCCTCTGCCCAGCTGACGGTTCCCGATCCCGCCACCGTCCTCTTCGCAGGCCTCTACTACGGCGGACAGACCACGGCCGGCACCGGTGGCCAGCGTGCTCCGAACGCCGGGGCCCGGGGCTCCGTCTTGATCAAGGTTCCGGGGTCTGCCTCGTACCAGGCCCTCACGGCCTCGGTCGACGACTCGACCACCGGCAAATACGCGGCGTTCGTCGACGTGACGAGCCAGGTTGCTTCGGCCCGAAGCGGCTCCTACACGGTTGCCAACATCCAGACCGGGACCGGCCAGGACCGGGCCGGCGGCTGGACGTTGGTCGTTGCCTACCGGGATTCTGACGAGCCGGCTCGCAACCTGACGGTCTTCGATGGACTGGAGACGGTCGGCCAGGGTGACGTGAAGACGATCGGGGTCAGCGGCTTCCAGACCCCAGCCTCCGGCCAGGTCAAGACCCAGGTCGGCTTCTCGACCTTCGAAGGCGACCTCGGACTGACCGGCGACAGTGCCTCACTCAACGGCAGGGTCCTCTCGAGCGCGACCAACCCGGCCAACAACTTCTTCAACAGCTCGATCTCACGGGACGGGGTCCCGCTGACTGCGAAGGACCCCGATTACGTAAACCAGCTCGGCTTCGACGCAACCCAGGTGAACGCGGACGGGATCCTCGCGAACGGGGCGACCAGCGCAGCGATCCGCCTCCAGACCACCAAGGACCAGTACCTGCCTTTCATGGTCTCCTTCGCGACCGAGCTCTTCTCGCCGGACGTCAGGATCACCAAATCGGTGGCCAACCTGACCAACCCCGGAGGGGTGACCCGCTCCGGTGACACGCTCCGATACACGGTCACCTACTCGAACGTTGGAGGGGATGGCGCAGCCCAGTTCGTGGCCGAGGATGTGATCCCGGCGAATACGACCTACCTGCCCGGCTCCCTCGAGGTCACGGCCGGGCCGAACGCCCCTTCCAGCCCGACCGATGCGATCGGGGATGACGTCGGCGAGTTCCTTCCCGACGCCAACGCAGTCCGGTTCCGACTGGGTCAGGGAGCGTCGGCGACCCGTGGCGGCCTCCTGCCTGCCACAGGGGTCAACTCGGCGACGGTCACCTTCGAGACGGTGGTCGGTTCGGGGCTCCCCTCGGGAACGGTGATCTCCAACGAGGCGGTCGCGCAGTTCCAGTCCGAGACCCTGAACACCGCCCTGACTGCCGAGTCCGATCCGGTACTGACCACGGTCCAGGCTCCCGATCTGAAGATTTTCAAGAGCCACGTCAATCCCAGCCCCGGTGATACGAGTATCGCCTTCACCCTCGGGGTGACCAACGTTGGTGGCCTCCCGACCGACGGCTCGACCGTGACCGTCACCGACACGTTCCCCTCATCGGCGTTCAGCGGCATAACGCCCGGGGCTGCCTCCGGCTGGAGTTGCCTCACCTCTGGCGGTCCCCCAGCGCTCACCCTGACCTGCACCCGCTCCGACGCACTCCCGGCAGGTTCGAGCTACCCGAACATCCCGGTCACCGCCACCCTGGTCGGATCCCCTCCGGCGGAATTCGACAACCAGGCCGAGGTCGCGGGGGGCGGGGACACAAACCTCGGAAACAACCTAGCGCTCGACTTCCTGCCGATTCCCCCGCCGACCGCCGATCTCCAGCTCAACAAGACCGTCTCGCCGGGAACGATCGCGACCGGCGGACGGGTGACCTACACCCTGGTGGCTCGAAACAACGGCCCGTTCACCGCGACCGGTGTGACGGTTGGTGATCTCCTCCCTGCAGGCCTGACGGGGGTTACCGCGACCCCCTCCCAGGGCTCCTGCCCAACCGTCTCCACCGGTCTGGTGATCTGCAGCCTCGGCTCGATCCCCTCCGGTGGCTCGGCGACGATGGAAGTCTCGGCCGAGGTAACCACGAACGACACGACCCTCACGAACGACGCGGAAGTGGTCGGAGACCAAGCCGATCCATACCCGGCCAACAACGAAGCAATCGCAACCCTCGAGGTCGCCAAGTCGGCCAACGTGACCATCGAGAAGAGTGCCGGTCCCAACCCGACGGCAGGAGAAGCCTTCTCCTACACCCTGAGCGCCACCAACCAGGGACCCTCGCCGGCTTCGGACGTGGTGGTCAACGAGGTGATCCCGGAGCTCTTCAGCCCGACCTCGGTGGTCGCTCCCGGATTCTCGTGTGGCGCACTTCCACCGGCTGGAGGTGAACTGACCTGCGTCAGGCAGGGAAATCTCCCGGTAGGCCAGGCGGCGACCGTGACTATCAACGGAACCCTCTCCCCGGATTCCGCCGGGGTGCCGGTGATCAACACCGCGACCGTCTCTTCGGCCGAAGGCAGGTCCGACCCTGAGGGAGGAAGCTCCAGCACGACGATCGTCCCGGTGCCGTTCGCCGACCTGTCGGTAGGAAAGGTCGCCTCGAAGAACAAGGTCGAGCCGGGCGACTCGTTCAAATACACCCTGACCGTCGATAACCGGGGGCCCGTGGCTGCCGACCCGGTCAGGGTCGTCGATACGCTCGGCAACGGACTCGAAGTCCGCGAACTTCCCTCCTCCTGTACCCAGAAGGGTCAGAAGGTCACCTGTGACCTCGGGAAGCTCGGGGTCGGGAAGACGAGGACCCTGGTGATCAAGGTTCGGGCACGTTCCGGAATTGCCGGCAAGAAGGCAGTGAACACCGTCAGGGTGAGTGCGCCCCAGCCCGATCCAGTGCCCGCCGGAAACTCGGACTCCTGGTCGACGCCGGTGGGTGGGGAAAAGGTGAAGGCAAGGGTGATTCAGAAGGTGCCCTCGAAGAAGATCCGCTCGGGAAGAAACGCCAAGCTGAAGATCGTCGTCAAGAACCCTTCGAACCGCGCGATCACCAACGCCAAGGTCTGTCAGGAGCTGCCGGGACAGCTGGTTCCGGTCAAGGTCAAGCAGGGCGGTCTAGCCAGCAAGTCCAGAGGGAAGGTCTGCTGGAAGATCGGGACCCTCCCGGCCGGTAAGTCGAAGAACTTCTGGGTGACCGTGCGAGCGATCAGCAAGAAGCCGACAAAGGTGAAGGTGGACGCCGTGCTGTCGGGCGGTAATGCCGCTGACGATTCGGATGCGGGGAAGGTCCGGATCAGGCCCGGGTCAGCACCCGATCCCTACCCGGTGACGGGCTAGTTCGACCCCACCCCTGAGCAACAGGGGAAGCTCAGGCCGAGCGAAGGTCCCTGAGTACCGTCTGGAGGATGCCGCCGTTGAGGAAGTAGCGGACCTCGTTCGGGGTGTCCAGACGGACCCGGGCCTCGAACCGGATCGGCTCGCCGCCATCGCGCTCGGCAACCACCTCCACCGACTTCGCGTTGCCGTTCTCGAGGTCACCGAACGAAAAGACCTCCTCCCCGGTCAGGCCGAGCGATTCGGCTCCCTCACCCTCGGGGAACTCGAGCGGAAGGACACCCATCCCGATCAGGTTGGAGCGGTGGATCCGCTCGAAGCTCTGGGCGATCACCGCCCTCACACCGAGCAGCTTGGTTCCCTTGGCGGCCCAGTCGCGGGAAGATCCGGAGCCGTACTCGGTCCCGGCGAGGACGACCAACGGCACGCCCTCCCCGGCGTAACGCATCGCCGCCTCGAAGATCGTGGTCTCCTCCCCATCCGGGAAGTGCCTGGTGAACCCGCCGGCCTGCTCGACCAGGAGGTTCCGGAGCCGGATGTTGGCGAAGGTTCCCCGGACCATGACTTCGTGGTTACCGCGCCTCGAGCCGTAGGAGTTGAAGTCCGAAGGCTCGACCCCGTTCTCGATCAGCCAGGCACCGGCCGGGCTGTCCCGTTTGATCGCCCCTGCCGGTGAGATGTGGTCGGTGGTGATCGAATCCCCGAGCAATGCCAGGACCCTCGCACCTTCGATCGGCTCGACACCTGGGGGATCGGCCGGCATGTCATCGAAGAAGGAGGGCTTCCGAACGTAGGTCGAGGCGGGCCAGGAGTAGATCTCGCCCTCCGGTACCGCCACCTCCTGCCACTCCTCGGTCCCAGTGAAGACGTTGGCGTAGTTCCGGGCGAACATCTCCTTGCGGATCGATTCACCGACCACCCGGTCGACCTCTTCGAAGTCCGGCCAGATCTCGGACAACATCACCGGTTCACCGTCCGGGTCCAGCCCGAGCGGTTCGGTCTCGAAGTCGACGTCCATCCGACCAGCGAGTGCGTAAGCCACGACCAGCGGCGGGGATGCCAGGTAGTTGGCCTTGACATCCTGGTTGATCCGGCCTTCGAAGTTCCGATTTCCGGAGAGCACCGAGCAGACGACCAGGTCGTTCTTCTCGATCGCGGCCGAGATCTCCGGGTCGAGCGGGCCGGAGTTGCCGATGCAGGTGGTGCAGCCGTAGCCGACCAGGTTGAACTGGAGGCCATCGAGGTATTCGGTCAGGCCGGCCTGCTCGAGGTAGTCGGTAACCACGGTCGAGCCGGGGGCGAGCGACGTCTTGACCCAGGGTTTGCGGGAAAGACCCTTCGCCAGGGCGTTTCGGGCAAGTAGTCCGGCAG
>VEQW01000138.1 GCA_018883025.1 Solirubrobacterales bacterium
GTGTTGCCGGCCTCTCCCGTAATCGCCAGGTTGCGCAGCGTCGGGTTGGTCCCGTAGAGCACCAGGCGAAGGCCGGAGGTGGCCCCGGCGTTATCGGCACCGAACATCAGGTACGGAATGAAGGTCGATGCGTCGCCAACCGAACCGGGCCCCTGAATCGTCAGGTTGTTCGCCCAGACGTTGATCCTGGTCCCCGACAGGTTGTATTCGTCGGCGGCAAGCCAGACCTTGTCGTTGTCGGCGGCGCCGTTGATCGCCTGGGTGACGGTGCACGGCGAGGCCTGGGAGCACGCGACACCCGACCCGGTCGCCGAGGCGTAGCGGACGGCCGCGGAGGCCGATGCGGGCGCGAGCGCCAGCGCGGCGGCTGTGATCCCCAGCGAGAGCTTGACCCGCATGCCCCTTACACTAAACGTCAGGACGGGCGTAGGCGCCGGTTTGGCGTTCAGCCCTGATCCTGCGTGGCCGGCGCTTCGGCGCCAGCTGCCTTGAGTGGCCCAACGAGCCGCTCCGGGATCGGCGCCGCTTTCTGGGCGCCGTAGTCGTAGCCGACCAGGGCGCCCCAGCCTTCGGCCAGGGTTCGCCCGTCGCGGTCCGAGACCATCAGGAACTCGGTCCGGAAGCTCGAGCGCTTCAGCTCGCGGGGGCGGATGTAGGTGCGTACGTCCTCGTCGAAGTAAGCCGGCGAGCGGTAGTTGATGTGCGCCTCGGCAAAGATCAGGCCGACGCCGTCACCGACCGTCGTCGGATCATGCCTCTCGACGATCGACTGCATGTAGGCGATCCGGGCGCTCTCGAAGAAGGAGAGGAAGGTCGCGTTGTTGAGGTGGTCCATCGAGTCGACGTCGGAGAAGCGGACAGTGTCGACGTGGGAGAAGTCCCAGCCTTCGGGCGCGGCGCTCATCCCCACTGCATCCCGGTCTCGTGGGCGGCCACCGGCAACGGGCTCTCCGGCAGCCCGGGCGGTGGGTCGACCTCGTTGTAACCGGTGGGAGCCACGTCGTTGGGGCCGTAGGGGTGGAAGATCGAGGCGAGGTACTGGATCTGCCCACGGCCCGGCCCGAGCTCGAACTGGCCTCCGCCGTACATCCCGATCCCGCGGGCCCGACAGGTGTCGTAGGCGTGGAAGAGGTCGCGCAGCGGCCCCAGTCGCGAGGGCTTGATGTTGACCATCGCCGGGGGGAAGGGGAGGGCGTCGATGTCGGCGACCGAGTGGATGTTGGCGTCCCAGCTGACCCGGTCGCGATGGGGGAGGAGGATCTCGTCGATCTCGGGGGTGAGCTTCGGGTCCTCGATCCAGGTGTCCGGAAGGCCGTCGATCACCCGGGCGTAGAAATCGGGGTCGGGCGGCGTGTCGACCTCGGTCCCCTCGTAGAGACCCTTGAAGTCGAGCGAATCGACCGACCCGCTCTCGCGCAGCCATTCGAGGACCTCCGTCGTCCACTCCGGGGTCGGGTCGAGCTTGAAGCGCAGGTGCGGGTAGGCATCGAGGCGGCGTCGCAGCGGTTCGAGAAGGTCGGGCGGTTCGGCCAGCCGGATCGAGCAGACGAAGTTGACCGGGTGCGGCTCCATTCCCAGCCGGCCGTGGAGGCTCTCCCCGGCCTGCTGGAGGGCGAGGTCGAGCGCGGCGGATTCGAAGCCCCAGGTCCGGTAGCGCCGCGAGACCTCGCGGACCGGCTCGGTGGGAAAGAGGTCGAGCGACTCGATCAGGTCGCAGAACGACTCGATCGTGAAGCTGCCGGTCAGGTCGGGCAGCTCCTCCCAGGCCTGGAGCGCGTCGTGGTCCTCTCCGTCGTAGGTGACGTCCTCGCCCAGCCCCGTGAACCCTCCGCCGGACATCGAGATGATCGTGGTCTGGCGCCGGAAGCCCGTGGAGACGTCGGCGGCAAGGCCCTCGAGCGTCACCGACTCGACCTCGAGCGGCAGGTCGGCAAGCAGCGCGAACGTGCTCACTCGGATTCCCCGACCGCGCCCGGGTCTTCTTTCTCGAGGCGCTCGATCAGCTCGTCGAGCTGGACCTCCTCGAGCCCCTGGCTGACCTCGTC
>VEQW01000139.1 GCA_018883025.1 Solirubrobacterales bacterium
GAGGTAGACGGGGGATGTACTCACCGAGGAGGGGACGACGAGGGTGAGTGCGCCCCCGGCTGCCAGGACCCGCGCTATAGGGGTTGATCGGGAGCACCTGCCCTACCCCCCGCCTGACTGAACGCGGTCGCTGAGCAGACGGGGTTGACGGGTCCGAAGGGAAGGGCCGGGGGGACCCGCGCTACAGGGCCCGGCTACCCGTAGGACTCGGCCGGGTCATTGGCCCCCTTCTCGCTCCAGGCTGGCGAGAATCCGGTGAGGGTAAGGAGGCCATCCGCACCCTCCCTGAGGGTCACGCAGTAGGGCTTGCCGACCTTGAGCCTCTCGAGTGGAACTTCAGGCGGGAGAGTCGCCTCCACCGTCCCGGTCAGGACTCCGTTGCTGTCGGCTGAAAAGTGGGCCTTCCGGGTGACCGGGTCGAGCGCCTCGAGCTTCCCGGTCAGCTCGACCGCCGTTCCCTCGTAGAAGTTGACTTCAAGCTCAAGGATCCTCGCCTCGGGAATAGGAAGGGCGGGTTCGGTCGGATCGGAGCCCTCTGCTGGTGGAGTAGTTGCAGGGGGTTCAACAGGAGTGAGGGAGATCTTCCCCTCAGCTGTCGCTGCAATCCGAAGATCCGGACCCGCGTTCGCCATCACTGCCCGACCGTCGAGACCGAGGGAGACCCCCTTGCTCGAGACGACCACGATCCCGGCCTGGACATCGAGGTAGCTGATCACTCCCCGGATCTCGGCTTCGCTCTTCCGGCCGGTGACCTGACGAGTCGAAGCCTCGAGGAAGGTGCCGTTGAGCAGGGGAGTGATCCTGGTCTTGACCTGATCGCCGATCTCGGGTGCAGTCTTGGTGAAGATCGAGAAGAGGTTGCCGTACTCGTCAGAGACTGCATAGGACTTGCCCGTGACCGAAACCGAGACCACTGTCGCAGTCAGCGGCAGGCTGTCCTCGTCCCCGGAGGAGGTGCCGCCACCTCCTCCAGACCCACTCGGTACGGGTTCTGACGGGGTCGTCTCCAGTGGAACCGGGGTTGGGGCCGGGGTCGCCGTCGGTGCTGCCGCGACCTGGGTCGCCGAGGCGCCACCAGCCCCGGTGGAGGCCGTAACCGCACCTCCTCCGGACGCACCGGCGGGCGCGCCGAGCTCGGGGAGTGGGGCGTCGCTTTCCGTCCCCCCGGCACTTACCCCTGCGAACGGTGCCGTAATTGCAGGCATGAAGATGCTGGAGTTGATGCCCGGGCCGACAGCCAGTCCTACGGCCAGTCCGACAGCGAGGGTCGAGAGAGCCGCTGCTGCCAGCTCCTCGTGGGTCGGGACCGCGATCCGAACGGGAAACCTCAGGCCGCGCAGGTCGGTCCCGATCCCGCCAAGCGCTTCCCAGAGACGATTCATCGGATCGGGTAAGTGATCAACGGGGGGCGCCTGGAGGGATGTTGCCACCCTCCCCAGTGAAGGGATCCTCAGCAGCTCCCGGCCGCGGGCTGTCCAGGTCCATCTCCACGAAGGCGTCACGCACCGGACCGCCCGGGTCGAACCCGGGATCGGGAGCATCGCCAGGCAGCGGGGAGTCGGGGTCGATCACGGTCCCGTGGGGATGGAGGTCGGCATCCCCTGAACGTTCCCCGGGGAATCCCTGACTGGCGGCTCCCGGCACGGTGGACCCAGGGACGAAACCCTGATCCTGGTGGCCCCTGCCCTGTCCGTTGGTCGATTGGGGCGAGAGCGGTGTCGAGGCGACCCGACTGATCACGTCGTTTCCGGTCGCGTGGATGTTCCTGCCACACCGCCAGCAGTAAACGGCACCCTGCGCGTAGAGCGATCCACAACCCGGGCAGGAACCCGCAGCCCCCGCAACTTCCAGCTTCGCCATCCTCTCGATCTCGGCCAGCTCGGCATCGACCGTCTGGAGGCGGGCGGCCATCTTCGCCAGAACGTCCAGTCGGAAGTAGTCACGAGATGCCATCTCGTAAGCGGCCCCACCGAGGTCCCACTGAAGCTGGGTGAACCGCTCCCGGAGCTGCTCACGACGCTCCTCGAGGC
>VEQW01000140.1 GCA_018883025.1 Solirubrobacterales bacterium
ACTCGGGCATGTCCTCTTCCCCGGGGCCGACCGGAACGACGACGGGAACCTCGACCGGCATCTCGCGTGAGGCGGCCTCGGCGACCTCTTCCTCGATCCCAAACGCCGAGCCGTCGCACTGGATCCGCACCCGCTTGGTGGGCACGCGGTCGTCGGCGAGGACCGGCAGCCCCCAGAGCTCGTCCCAGCCCATCAGCCCGTGGTCGACCGGGTTGAGCAGGATCGCGTTGGCCGGCACCGGGCAGCTCTGGTTGTGCTGGTCCAGGGCAGCGCGGATCGCCGCGAGGTTCTTGGACTCGAAGTCGCTCACGCCGGCGAGGGTACCGGCGCTGCCTCTTCGTCGGCGCCACTCCGGGCGTCATCCTCGGCGCCCTGCCCGGGCGAGGTGTGGCGCGGAATGAAGAGCGCGACGATCGCCCCCACGGCAAGGACCGCGGCGCCAACGGGGAGCGCCGCCGTGAGCCCGTCGACGAAGTCCTGCGGGGAGGCGTAGCCGCCCGCGGTCGCGAAGACGGTCGCGAGGACCGACACCCCGAAGACGCCACCCAACTCTCTGATGGTGTTAGTCGCGCCGGAAGCCTTCCCGGCCTCCTTCGGCTTGACCGAGGAGAGCACTGCATTGGCCGAGGGTGCGAAGACCAGCGACATACCTACACCCGCGGCGATGAAGGCCGGGAACCACTCGATATAAGGGGTGTCCACCTCGGCGATCCGGGAGACCCAGAACATCGCGAAGGCCTGAAGGGCGAGCCCGGTTGCCATCAGTGGCCTCGCCCCGATCCGGTCGGAGAGTACTCCGGCGATCGGGGCGACCAGGATCGGCATCGCCGTCCACGGGAGGATCCTCACCCCGGCCTGAAGGGGGGACAGGCCCTGGACGGTTATGAAGTACTGCGAGAGGAAGAAGATCGAGCCGAAGATCCCGAAAAACATCGCGAACGAGGCCGCATTGGTCGCCGAGAAGGCACGACTCCGGAAGAAGCGGAGCGGCAGCATCGGTTCGCGAGCCCGGCTCTCGGCGACGAAGAAGGCGAGTAGGAGGACGAGACCGACCGCCAGCGATGCGATCACGGTGGTGCTCCCCCAGCCAAGCTCACTCGCCCTGATCACCCCGAAGGTGATCGGGAGCAGAGAAGCAATCGCGAGACCGAGCCCCCGGGGGTCGAGGCCACGGTCGGGACCGAAGCTCTCGTTGAGGAGACGGACGGCGAGCGGGGCGACGATCAGGCCGATCGGGACGTTGACCCAGAAGATCCACTGCCAGGAGATTCCCTCGGTGATCGCACCGCCGACCACCGGCCCCATCGCGACCCCCAGCCCGGAGACCCCCGACCAGGCTCCGATCGCGAGCCCGCGTTTGCCGTCCGGGACGGCCTCCGAGAGGAGGGTCAGGGAGAGCGGGGTGACCAGCGCCGCACCGAGGCCCTGAACCGCGCGGGCAGCGACGAGCATGGTGGCATCCGGGGCGAGCGCCGCCCCGGCCGAGGCGAGAGTGAAGATAAGAACACCGATCGAGAACATCCGCCTCCGACCGAGTCGGTCCCCGAGCGCGGCACCGGTAAGCAGGAACACGGCAAACGACAGGGTGTAGGCGTTCACGGTCCACTCGAGCTCCTGCAGCGTCGCCCCGAGGTCGACCCGGATCACCGGCAGCGCCGTGGAGACCACGAGGTTGTCGAGCGTGACCATGAACAGGCCGAGTGAGACCAAGACGAAGGTGGTGACTGGGTGGGCTGGGTTACGCGGACGGGTCACCTCCCCACCCTATTCCTCACCCGATCCCCCAGTTGAGCTATCCCCCTTGGTCGCCCTGAGGGAAATAGCGGGGGCGGGATTCGAACCCGCGACCTTCGGGTTATGAGCCCGACGAGCTACCTGACTGCTCCACCCCGCGGCGGACACGCGAGTTTAGCACCGGCTGACAGCCTGCCCACCGAATTCGCCGGGCCAGGGAAGCGACCGGTTACCCGGTCTGGGCGGTCGGCTGGATCAGTACTTCGTTGACCGAGACGTGGCCGGGACGGGTAAC
>VEQW01000063.1 GCA_018883025.1 Solirubrobacterales bacterium
TGCCTGTGAGATGTGCGACGTCGAGGCGGTGGTGATCCCTACCGGCTGTCAGCAGGAGGGCCTGCTCGGTCTGGTCGGTTACGAGCCGGAGGCCGACCTCGAGACGAACCGGGAAAAGATCGAAGAGGCAGTCGGGGAGCTGGTGGTCGGGGGGGTCGCCCAGGCTGCCCGGGACGATGCGTCCGGCCGCTTCCGCCAGGGCGATGCGGTCGGGATGATCGGTGATGAGGTCATTGCCTGGGGCGGTACCGGCTCGACCCTCGCGGCGATGATCGAGCGGGTCGGGGAGGGCAGGGAACTGGTAACGGTCATCGCCGGCGAGGGTGCACCGATCGACCTCGACGCGGTCGAGGAGCACGTACCCGACGGAATCGAGATCGAACTCCACGAAGGCGGCCAGCCGAGCTGGTGGTGGCTGCTGGCCGGACAGTAGATCCGACGGCCCGTTTCGGTGGCGGACCCGGGCCTGAGCGCCGCGAGCTTCTCGAGGCCCCGGTCCACTGGCCGGATCCAGCTGGGCTGGGTGCCCGACTCTCGACGCTGAAGGGAATCGGACCAGTCCTCGAGCAGAATGCCCTCGAGGTCGGGGTGAGCACCGTCTTCGACCTGCTGTGGCGCCTCCCGGCGGACTATGGGGAGCCTCCCGTCCGTCGGACCCTCGATTCACTCCCCGAGGACGAGCCGGCGGCGGTCGAGGTCGAGGTCGTCGACCGACGTCGGGTCAGGCCGGGCAGGCGAGCGGTGGTCGAAGCGAAGGTGCGGGACCGGGGTGCGAGCATGAGGGCGGTCTGGTTCAACCGACCGTGGGTCTTCGACCGGATCGGGCCTGGAGACCGCCTTCTCCTGGAAGGTCGCCTCTCCGGGGAGTCCTTCGTGGTCGCAACGCATCGGGAGGCAGGAGCCCCCGAACCATCCGGGCCTCGCCCCCGGTACGGCTCTGCAGGTGAGGTATCCCCGGGAAGATGGGCCAGCTGGTCGGGCGAGGCCCTCCAGAGGGCAGGCCTTGCCCCCGACCCCCTCCCGGCATGCACGAGGACCCGGCTCGGGTTGCCGGGTGCGTCGGCCGCGCTGGTCGAGGCCCATCGACCCCGCTCATCAGAGGCCGCCTGGCAGGCCAGGTCCCGCCTTGCCTTCGAGGAGCTCTTCCTCCACCAGGTGATGATCCTGGCGAGGGGGGCCCGGGAGCGACAGGCGGCAGGAGCCGCCCTGAGGCTCCGAGGCGATCCCGGACTCGAGGCGGAGTGGCTCGAGGGGCTCCCCTTCGAGCTGACCCCGGGGCAGGAGGAGGTGATCGGGATCTTCAGCGAGGAGCTGGGGAGCGATCGGCCGATGCGCCGACTCCTGATGGGCGAGGTCGGATCGGGCAAGACCGTGCTGGCCGCCTTCGCCGCACTCCGTGCATATGGGAGCGGAGCCCAGGCCGCCTTGATGGCGCCTACCGAGGTCCTCGCCGAACAGCACCACGCGACCCTCACCGGCCTGCTCGGTCCGGCCGGGATCGAACCCTTGCTCTTGACCGGCTCGACCGGGGATCCGGAGCGTGAGCTGCTCTTCGAAAGGCTGGCCGAGGGTGAGCCGACGGTCGTCGTGGGCACCCACGCGCTGCTCGGGGAGAGGGTCGAATTCGCCCGACTCGGGGTTGCCGTGGTCGACGAAGAGCATCGATTCGGTGTCAGGCAACGGACCGGGCTGGATGGCCACGACTCCGGGTCCCCGGCAGTCCACCGCCTCCACCTGAGCGCGACGCCGATTCCCCGGACCCTTGCACTGACGGCATGGGGAGACCTCGACCTCTCCGAGCTCCGCGACCTCCCGGGAGGGCGCCGCCCGGTGAAGACCACCCTGCTCGATGAGGGAGGAAGGGAAGAGGCATTCGACGCCGTTCGTCGGGAGGTGGCGGCCGGACGCCAGGCATTCGTGGTCTGTCCGCTCGTCGAGGAATCCGAGGCGGTCCAGGCCCGGGCTGCCGAGGTCGAGGCGAGGCGGCTCGCCGAAGGCGAACTCGCTGGGCTCGAGGTCGGACTCCTCCACGGACGGATGACCCAGCAGGACAAGGCGGGAGCGATGGATCGATTCCTCCGCGGGGAGGTCGATGTCCTGGTGGCGACCACGGTGATCGAGGTCGGCATCGATGTCCCGAATGCGACCGTGATCGTGATCGAGGGCGCGGAGTCATTCGGTCTTGCACAGCTCCACCAGTTGAGGGGGCGGGTCGGTCGCGGGGACAGGCCCGGTCGCTGCTACCTGGTGGCTGGCCGTCCCGGGGGGCGCGCGATGGAGCGCCTCTCCCGGCTCGCCGGTGAGTCGGACGGCTTCCGGGTGGCGGAACTCGACCTCGAGCTGAGGGGGGAGGGAGAGCTTGCCGGGACCCGTCAGCACGGGCTACCTAGGTTTCGGGCGGCGAGCCTTCCCTCCGACCGCGAGCTTCTCTTCGCGGCCCGGACCGAGCTCGAACGACTGCTCGGCAGTGGGGAACGGATCGATGGGCCGCTGCTCGGCCCCTCCCTCACCGAGGCGCTGGCACGGTTCGGCCCGGAAGGGGTCACCGTATGAGGGTGATCGGGGGATACCTGGGTGGGCGGCCCCTGCTCGCCCCGAAAGGGTGGTCGGTGCGTCCGACCCCGGCCAGGGTCCGGGAGGCGGTCTTCTCGGCCCTCGGTGACGTAAGCGGGACCACGGTTGCCGACCTCTTCGCGGGAACCGGGGCGATGGCGATCGAGGCGATCTCCCGGGGTGCGTCGCGAGCCGTCCTGGTCGATCGCGAGCCGCGGCCGGCCGAGGGCAACATCCGGCACCTCGAGATCTCCGACCGTTGCGAGGTAGTTCGTTCCGAGGTGCTCCCCTGGCTCGAATCCCGGCAGGAGGGGGAGGTGTTCGACCTCGTCTTTCTCGACCCGCCCCATCGAATGTGGCCCGAACTCGGCGAGGAGGTCGCGCCCCTTCTCACCGGGATCCTTGCCCCCGGAGGAAAGGTGGTCGTCGAGAGCGGACCGGGCAAGGCACCCGGGTTGCCAGGTTTCGAGATCGTGCGGGAGCGCCGCTATGGCCGGACACTGGTTACATTTCACGCGCTCCCGGACTGAGACCGGGTGAATCCTCACCATGAGAGCCGACCGAGCGAGGAAGACCCTTTGACCGATCCACGGACCGTCGTCTGTCCGGGAAGCTACGACCCGGTAACCAACGGCCACCTGGACATCATCACGAGATCGGCCAGCCTCTTCGACAGGGTGGTCGTCGGGGTCGTCAATCAGCCGATCCGCAAGCAGAAGACCGCCTTCACGGCCGAGGAGCGAAAGGCCTTCATCGAGGATGCGACCGCCGGGCTGGGAAACGTCGAGGTCGAGGTCTTCTCGAACCTCCTGGTCGATTTTGCGCGCGAGGTCGAGGCGACCGCGATAGTCAAGGGGCTCCGCGCGATCTCGGACTTCGAATACGAGTCCGAGATGGCCCAGCTGAACCACAAGATCGATTCCGGGATCGAGAGCGTCTACGTCTTCGCCCGTCCCGACTACAGCTTCCTTTCTTCCACCGGGGTAAAGGAAATGGCGACCTTCGGAGCCGATATTTCGGATCTGGTCCCAGCTCCTGTCGCGGTGGCTCTTGCGGATAGACTCGAGCGCGACCGAAAGTGACTGGTCGAGACGGCAGGGGGACCGCCTGGAGGGTCGGTCGGGGCGCTGAAGCCCGGCATGCAGGAAGCCGCCCCCCATTTGGCCGGCTCCGACCGATTCAGCGAAAGATGCTTAGGGTTTATCGCCAATGGACGTTCTAGTGCTGATCGACAAGCTGGACGACCTCGTCCACAACGCTCGTCCCGTGCCCCTGACCGACCAGGTGAGGGTCGACCGGGAAGAGATCTACGACCTGCTCGACCAGATGCGGGCAACCATCCCCGAGGAGATCAAGCAGGCGCGCTGGATCGTCAAGGAGCGCCAGGAAATGCTCGAGGAGGCGAAGCGCGAGGCCGAGCGCGTCGTCCGTGAAGCTCGTGAGCAACAGGCCCGGCTCGTCTCCGACGAAGAGGTCACCAAGCAGGCCGAAAGGGCAGCCGACGAGATAGTCGAGGATGCGAGGGCTCGCGAGCGGGAGATCAGGCTCGGCGCCGAGGACTACGCCGACGACATCCTCAGCACCCTCGAGGTCAACCTCGAGAAGTTCACTGCCGCTGTACGAAGGGGCCGCGACCGTCTTGCCGGACGGGACGAAGAGCCCCTCGACGAGTCCGAGTAACCCCGACCGACCGGCCTCGGCCACTCAGTAGGATCCCGTCGGGCTCGATCCGGGCCCCGATCCAATGGCTGCCTGGAGGTGCCATGGCCACTGAACGGATAGATCTGGCTGGGCTGGGACTGGCCTTCGGAGAGGCATCTTCCGTCGAGGGCACCGTTGCCGTGGATGATGTCGTCCTCGGCGGTCAGGGCTATCGGGTCGAGCCACCCGAGATTCCGTTCCGCCTCGATGTATCCAGGACGAGTACCGGCTATGCCCTGAGGCTCAGATTCGACACCGTGATCGCCGGACCCTGCTTCCGGTGCCTGGAAGCCGCCTCGGTCGAGGTCCCGATCGATGCGCGGGAGGTGGATCAGCCCGAGACTGCATTCGAGGATCCCGGAGAGGGACCCACGGGGGAAGGCGCGGAGGCCGGCTCCCCCTACGTCGATTCCGCCGCCGTACTGGACCTCGAGAGCTGGTCCCGCGACGCCCTGATCCTCGCCCTCCCGGAGAGGATCCTCTGCAGCCCGGATTGCCCCGGGCTCTGTCCTTACTGCGGCAAGAGCCTGGCCGGGGCGGATCCCGAGGAGCACCGTCACGGCGAAGGGGGAGATCCGCGCTGGGAGAAGCTGAGGGAGCTCGGCTGAGGCCCTTCGTCCCGTCCCCGCCCGGGATGGGACCGGGCCACTTGCCCTAGACTGTCGCGCCATGGCCGTACCGAAGAAGAGGACCTCGAGCGCCCGTCGCGACCGTCGGCGGGCCACCCACCGGGCCGCGCGGGCCCGCACGAACCTCTGCCCCAAGTGCTATTCGCCTCGACTTCCGCATCGGGTCTGCCCGACCTGCGGCGAGTATGCGGGTCGCCAGGTGGTGGCCCCTCCGGTGGTCGAACCGGAGCCGACCGAGCCGGCTACGGACGAGTAGTTGTCCGGATCCGGACCGGTCGTCGCCCTGGATGGCTTCGGGGTCGAGGGCGGCTTCGACGTACTCGCGGAAGGTGCCCGGAGGGCTGCGGCCGACGGAATTTCGATCAGGGTCTTCGGCCCGCCCGATCCGCTGCGGACCCTGCTGGATGGAATCCCCGGGGTTGAACTCGTGGAGACCTCGGACTGGATCGCCAACGAGGATGATCCGGTTCCGGCCGTTCGCTCGCGCCCGGAGGCATCGGTGGTCAGGGCGGTCAGGGATGTCGCCGAGGGACGGGCGGGCGCGGTCACCAGTCTTGGCTCGACCGGGGCAACAATGGCTGCCGCCACCTTTGGCCTCAAGCGGATCAAGGGGGTCAAGCGACCGGCCCTTGCCGCCCAGGTACCGCTGCCCGGAAGGACGGTCCTGTTCCTCGATGTCGGGGCGAATGTCGAGGTGAGGGCATTGCACCTCGTGCAGTTCGCCTGCCTCGGGGCATCCTTCATGTCGGCCGTGAGGGGCGTCGAGTCACCGGAGGTCGGCCTGCTCTCCGTCGGTGAGGAGAAGGGCAAGGGACGACCGGAGGACGTCGAGGCCCATGAACGGCTCGAAGGATTGGCCGGATCGAGTGATGCCGGTGGGCTTCCCCCCTTTCGGTTCATCGGCAACGTCGAGGGCAACGACATCCCCGACGCCTCCGCCGATGTCGTCGTCACCGACGGCTTCACCGGGAACGCCGTACTGAAAGCGATGGAAGGGGCGGTGAGACGGGTGACCGGGGCGATCAGGGACGCTGCCCGGTCCAGTCCGGTGGCTGCAGCCGGGGGGCTCCTGCTGAAGCCTGCCCTGGGGGGGCTTCGCGACGACCTCCACCCCGACACCACCGGTGGTGCTCTGATGCTCGGACTCCGGTACGTCGCGGTCGTAGGTCATGGTGGTTCCGGACCGGACGGGGTAGCCAACGCCGTCCGCCTGGCAGCGGCATCGGTCGAGGCCGATGCCCCCGGCAGGACGGCCGAGCTGCTCCACCGGTTCGGCCTCGACCGGAGGGAAGATCGTTCCTCCGGGGACGCCGGTCCATCCACTGGTGGCACCTGATAGGAACCCGGGAATGGAGCGATCTGAAGTAATGGAGCTGGTCAGGAGCCATCTGGCCGAGGAACTCGATCTTGATCCCACCCGGATCAACGAGGATTCACGCTTCAGGGAGGACTTCGACGCCGACTCGCTCGATCTGTACGAACTGGTCATGGAGCTCGAAGACCGGTACGGGATCTCCGTCTCCGAGCAGGAGGCAGGGGAGATCGAGACGGTCAAGGACGCAGTCGACTTTGTCCTGGTCAAGGCGGATTCGTGAACGGCGCCGCAGGGCGCCCGACCCCGGTCGGGAGTCGCTGCGGGAGCTGATCGGGCGGCTGCCGGACGGGCGAAGGGAGGAGGCCCTCCGGCATACCTCCTGGACCAGTGAGCGGCTCGGCTCGTACGAGCGCCTTGCCTTCCTCGGCGACAGTGTCCTCGGACTCTCGGTGGCGGAATCGCTCCATCGGGACAACCCGACGATGGATGCCGGTGAGCTGACCAAGATCCTCAACCAGGCGGTGAGCGGCGAGGCCTGCGCCGAGGTGGGGAGGGAGACCGGGATCCCGGAGATGCTCCGGGAGGCCGAACCCGAAGGGGAGGACGGCGGACATACCTCGGCCGCATCGCTACTGGCGGCCGAACGACCGCTCCCCGAAGTGACGGAGGCCCTGATCGGGGCCTGCTTCCTCGAGTTCGGTTTCGAGCGGACCTCGGCGGCCGTCTCGAACGCCTTCGCGCCTCGAATCGAGCGGGTCCGTTCCAGCCGGACCGACTTCAAGTCGGCGCTCCAGGAGCTGCTCGCCTCGAAGGGGGAGACGGTGTCCTATGAGGTTGTGGCAACCGAAGGCCCACCGCACGACCGGACTTACGAGGTCGCTGCAGTGGTGGGCGGTGACGAGGTCGGCCGGGGCTCGGGCCGGAGCAAGAAATCGGCCGGTCAGGCGGCCGCCGAGGCCGGGCTCGAATTCCTCGAGGAGAGCGGCCCCTCGTGAGGTCAGTCCCCTCCCCGGAGGACCGTTCCCCCGCTTGGTGTGGCGTCCGACGGGACCGTAAGCCTTAAGACCGGATGTTCCTCAAATCGCTGACCATCAATGGCTTCAAGTCCTTCCCCGAGCGGACGGAACTGGAGTTCTCCCCTGGCGTGAGCGTGATCATCGGTCCGAACGGTTCCGGGAAGTCAAACATCACCGACGCCGTTCTCTGGGCGCTCGGAGAGCAAAGCCCGGGCGCAGTTCGTGGCGTGACCATGCAGGACGTGATTTCGGAAGGGGGAGGCTCGGTGGGTGCCCGATCATCGGCCGAGGTCGAGGTCGTCTTCGAGGCCCCCGACGGCTCCGACTTCTCCGAGATCTCGATAAGCCGCCGGCTGACCCGCGACGGGGAAGGGGAGTACAGGCTGAACGGGGCCCGATGTCGCCTGGTCGACGTGATCGAGGTTCTCTCCGACGCCAACCTCGGCAAGGAGATGCACTCGGTGATCAGCCAGGGTCAGGTCGATTCGATCGTTGGCTCGAAGCCCGCACAGCGGCGACTCCTGATCGAGGAGGCCGCGGGACTCGGAAAGTTCAGGCGCAGGCGTCGTCGGTCCGAGCTGAAGCTGAAGGCGACCCGGGAGAACCTCTCCCGGGCACTCGATGTCGAACGCGAAGCCAAGCGGGCGCTCAGGCCCCTGAAGGAACAGGCCAACGCCGCCGAGATCGGGGCCAAGATCGAGAGGGAGGAGCTCGGACTGAAGGCGAGGATCATCGCCGAGGAGATCAGGTTCGGTCAGGATCGCCTCGAGGCCGCGCGGGGCCTCGCCGAGGGGGCCCGCGGTCGTCGATCCGAACTCGAGAAGAAGCTCGGCGAAGTATCGAAGCGGAGGACGGCGGCCGAGGAGCGATTCGCGGACCGCGACCGGCTGAGGACGGAACTCTGGGAAACGCTCAACGACCTGAGGGGAGCCCGGGAGCAGGTCCACCTGGCGACCGTTTCGATCTCGGAGCGTGGCCGCTCGCTCGAACCGGGGATCGAACTGCTCCGGAGGGAGCTCGAGCCCCTTTCACTCGATCTCGAGGGAACGGCCGGTGAACCCGACCGGGCCCGGCGTCTGGTCGACGAGCTCGGTTCCGTCGAACTCGGCCTCGGAAGGGCCAGCCGCGGCCTCGAGCGGGCCGGTTCGGAGGGTTCCGAGACGGATCGACTGGCGGGGCTGGCGGAGGTTCATGAAGGGACCCGGGAAGCCCAGGACCACGCTCGTCGGGCGGAGAGCCTCCTGGGGGAGCGCCATCGGGAGAGGCTGGGTGAACGGCTCGGACGGGCGGAGTCGCTCCAGGGGGCGATTTCCGGCCTTGCCGAAGCCGCGACCGGGACGGCCGAAGCCCTCGCTTCGAGGATCGAAGCTGCCGAGCGGACTGCGGTCGGGAGCGACTCGGAAGAGGCCGACGAGATAGCGGCCGAGCTGAGGA
>VEQW01000005.1 GCA_018883025.1 Solirubrobacterales bacterium
CCGGAGGCTCAGCGCGCCTTGGCGACCTTGTTGGCCTTCAGGCACCGGGTGCAGACGTTGACCCGCTTGCGAACACCGTTCTCGATGATCCTCACCCGCTGGAGGTTGGCGTCGAAGCGGCGCCTGGTCGCGACCATCGAGTGGCTTCGGGAGTTCCCGAAGGAGGGACCCTTTCCGCAGCTGTGACATACCCGTGCCATCGCTGGCGATCGTAACCGATCGGATGGGTGGGGGCCGAAGCGCCCCCGGTTCGGGCCGCGCTAACCGAGCTTTCGCCGCATCCCGGCCATCGCCACTGCAGCCCGCGCGGCTGCCGCCCCCTGATCGCGGACCCCTCCCCCCGTGCGCTCGAGCGCCTGCTCCATGTCATCCACGGTCAGAACGCCGAAACCGCAAGGCGTCCCGGTCCGGAGCTGTACCTCCTGGATTCCACGGGCAGCCTCGCTGCAGACGAAGTCGTAGTGGTCGGTCTCGCCCCTGATCACGGCCCCGAGGCAGACGACCCCCTGGTATGGGGGAGCGTCCGACTCGGCGCACCACAGAGCGGCGAGGGGCAACTCGAAGGCCCCTGGCACCTCGAAGACATCGATCCCGGCCCCGTCGACCCCGGCTCGTTCCAGCTCTTCCCTTGCGCCCTTGACCAGCCGGGAGGCAAGCTCCTCGTAGAAGCCTCCGACGCAGATCGCCCAGCTTCCTTCGACCGGGTCGTCAGTCACCGTCGGGAGCCTCGTCGTCGTTCTGGCGTTCACGGTCGCGCTCCCGTCCCTCGACGATCATCTCCTCGTCGAAGGGCAGGCCCTGGTGGTGGAGGATGTGGCCCATCCGCTCCCGCTTGGTCCTCAGGTAGTCCTCGTTGTGACGGTTGGGCGGGGCGACGATCTCGATCTGTTCGGTGACGCTCAGTCCGTGGCCCTCCAGGCCGACGATCTTCTTCGGATTGTTGGTCAGGATCCTGATCTCGGTCAGGCCGAGGTCCCTGAGTATCTGGGCGCCGATGCCGTAATCCCGGAGGTCGGCGGGAAGGCCCAGCCTCAGGTTGGCGTCGACGGTGTCCAGGCCCTCCTCCTGGAGTCGGTAGGCCTTCAGCTTGTTGAGCAGGCCGATCCCCCGGCCCTCCTGCGAGAGATAGAGGAGCACCCCTCTGCCCTCTTCCTCGATCATCGCCAGAGCGGCTGCGAGCTGCTCCCCGCAGTCGCAGCGCAGGGAGTGGAAGACGTCCCCGGTCAGGCATTCGCTGTGGACCCGGACGAGGGCCGGGCTGCCGTCGGAGACATCGCCCTTGACCATCGCGACGTGGTGCTTGTCGTCGACCAGCGAGCGGTATCCGACCGCCTGGAAATCACCGAAGCCCGTCGGGAGGGAGGTCTCCACCACCCGCTCGACCAGCTTCTCGTGCCGCCTCCGGTAGGAGATCAGGTCGGCGATCGTGATCATCTTGAGGTCGTGCTTTGCGGCGTAACCGACCAGGTCGTCGATCCTCGCCATCGTCCCGTCCTCGTTCATCACCTCGCAGATCACCCCGGCCGGGGTCAGTCCGGCAAGCCTCGCAAGGTCCACGCTGGCCTCGGTATGACCGGTCCGTTCGAGAACCCCACCCTCTTTCGACTTGAGCGGGAAGACATGTCCCGGAACGACGATGTCGCGGGGCCCGGACCCTGGGTCAATCGCGACCTGGATCGTGTGGGCGCGGTCGTGGGCCGAGATCCCGGTCGTCACCCCTTCGGCGGCCTCGATCGAGACCGTGAAGGCCGTCTCGAGGGGCGATTCGTTCTTGGCCGTCATCAGGCTCAGGCCCAGGCGGTCGCAGCCGGCCGGGGTCAGGGCGAGGCAGATCAGGCCACGCCCCTCCTTGGCCATGAAGTTGATCGCTTCCGGGGTGGCGAACTGGGCCGCCATCACGAGGTCGCCCTCGTTCTCGCGGTCCTCGTCGTCGACCACGACGATCATCCGCCCGCGCCTGATGTCTTCCAGCGCATCCTCGATCGACGCGAAGCCCGTGGTCGGCGTTGAGCCTGTTCGATCGGAGTCGTTCATCGTCTAGTTCCCCGGTTCGGGGGCTGCCCCATATGGTGACAACATCTTCTCCACATAGCGGGCGATCACGTCGAGCTCGACGTTGACCCGATCCCCCTCGACCAGTTCCCCGAGGCTGGTCCGTTCGAGGGTCTCGGGGATCAGGGCGACCGCCACGGTGTCTTCCTCGACCCCGGTGACGGTGAGGCTCACGCCCCGCAGGGTGATCGAGCCCTGGGGGATCACATACCGGCCCGCTCCCTCCGGGAGCTTCACCTCGAGGCGACGGGAGAACCCGTCGTCCCCGACACCCGAAACGACCCCGACTCCGTCGACGTGGCCCTGGACGAGATGGCCCCCGAGCCGGTCACCGGCCGAGAGGGCCGGTTCTAGATTGACCCGGTCCCCCGTCGAGAGGTCCCCGAGCGAGGTCATTCCCAGCGTCTGGTTCATCGCCTCGACGGAGAACCGCTCCTCGCCGGTCTCGACGACAGTCAGGCAGGCGCCGTCGATGGCAACCGAGGCACCATCCGAGAGCTCCGGGGCGAGCCTGCTCTCGAAGGAAAGGCGGGCGCCGTCCTCGGTCCGGTCCACCCCGGCAACCGTTCCAACGTCCTGGATCAGTCCAGTGAACATCGCCTTACCACTCTCGCAGCACGGCGGAAAGCCGGACGTCGGTCCCGGATCGTGAAACCGAGATCTCCTGCAGGTCGATCGTCCGCTCCAGCTCGACCATCGGTGGCCCTTCTCCGAGCAGACGGGGGGCGATGAATACCTCGATCCGGTCGACGCAGCCGGCCTCCAGGGCCGAGCCGGCCAGGCGGGGGCCACCCTCCAGGAGGATCGAGTGGATCCCCCGCTCGCCGAGGGCATCGAGTGCCGATTCGAACCGGGCCGGACCGTCGGCCGCCTCGACTTCGATCACCTCGACGCCCAGGTCGGCGAGATCCGGGGAAGGGCCCGATGCTTCGCCCGGCCGGGAGATCAGGATGACCGGGGCCTCACTGAGGTCCTCCAATACCGCCGACCCCGGTTCGATCGAATCGGAACCTCCGAAGAGGATCCGTCGGGGTTGCTTCGCAACCTCCACGCCCCGGGCGGTCAGCCTTGGATCGTCTGCCCTGACCGTTCCGGCACCGACGGCCACGCCATCGGAGGCCGCCCGCCACTCGTGGACCAGGAGGTCCGTGTCGGGCGAGGAAAGATGGATCGGCTCCCCACCCGGACCGGCGACCCGACCGTCGAGCGAAGTCGCCATCTTCAGGGTGACCAGGGGCCTCCCGGTGGCACTGAACTTGCGGAAGTCCTGGACCAGGCCCCTCGCCCTCGCAGCCTGGGCACCGCTGGCAAAGCGGACTTCGATCCCTGCATCCTCGAGCAGGGCCGGGCCTACCCCCGCGGTCTTCTCGCTGCTGTCGTCGCAGCCGACCACGACCTCGGCCACGCCCCGGTCGCGAAGGAGCTCGGCACAGGGGGGCTGGTTGCCATGGTGCCCGCAAGGCTCGAGCGAGACGTAGACGGTCGATCCAGCGACGTCGTTCCCATTCGACTCGGCGTCCTCGATCGCAAGCCGCTCGGCGTGGGGTCCGCCGTACTCCCTGTGCCAGCCTTCGCCGATCACCTGGCCGTCCTTGACCACGACGGCACCGACGACCGGATTGGGGCTGACCTGGCCTCTGCCGTTGAGGGCGAGCTGCATGGCCCGGTCCAGATGCGGCCGATCTCCCGGTTTGACCGGTTTCACCATGTGACAATCTTCGCAACTGATGAAGGTGATCATCCAAATCCCCTGCCTGAACGAAGAGGCAACCCTCCCGGCGACGCTCGCCGACCTGCCCAGGGAGCTGTCCGGTGTGGACGAGATCGAGACCCTGGTGATCGACGACGGCTCGACCGACGCAACGGTCGAAGTCGCCCGAGAGTGCGGGGTCGACCACATCGTCAGCCTCCCGGCCAACCGGGGCCTTGCCAATGGATTCCAGGCCGGACTGGACGCCTGCCTGAAGCTGGGGGCCGACGTGATCGTCAACACCGACGCCGACAACCAGTACCGCGGCGAGGACATCGCCCTGCTGGTCGCCCCGATCGTCGACGGCGATGCAGAGATGGTCGTCGGGGACCGCGAAGTGTCGGAGATCGCCCACTTCTCTCCGGCGAAGAAGGCGCTCCAGTCGATCGGCAGCTGGGTGGTTCGCCGACTGTCCGGCACCGGGGTAACCGATGCGACCTCGGGCTTTCGTGCGTACAGCCGTGAGGCCGCCCTCCAGTTGGTCGTGGTCGACAACTTCACCTACACCCTCGAGAGCCTGATCCAGGCGGGCAAGACCCGGATCGCGGTCGACGAGGTGCCGGTCCGGACCAACCCGAAGACCCGGGAATCCCGTCTTTTCGACTCGACCGGCGGCTACGTCCGCAGGAATGGCCTGGCGATCCTGAGGATCTACACCCGGTACGAGCCGCTCAAGGTCTTCTCGATCCTCGCGCTGATCGGCTTCATCGCCGCCCTCGCAGCCTGGATGCCGTTCCTCACCGACTGGATCCTCAACGGGGACAGCGAAGGGCACATCCAGTCGCTCCTGCTCGGGGCCGTCCTGTTCATTGCCTCGGTCCAGCTCTTCGCGCTCGGGATCATCGGCGACCTGCTCGCAAGCCAGCGCGTGATGACCCAGCGGGTATTCGAGCGGGTAAGGCGGGTCGAGCTCGAGGTCGGTGTCGAGCCGACCCACCAGACGGAGCCGCAGCGCCGCGAGACCCCGGTCTGAACGGTTGGCCGAGCTGGACCGAACGGACTCGCCCGGGGAGGGCACCAGGGAGTACGGCCGCCGGGCCAGTCTCCTCTCGGTCGGCGTGGGCCTGACCGGCCTGCTGACCTACGTCTACTTCTTCATCGCCTCCCACCAGCTCGACCGGGTCGACTACGGCGAACTGACGATCCTCTGGTCTGCCGTCTTCATCACGGTCTCGATCCTCTACCGACCGGTGGACCAGCTGCTCTCCCGACACATCGCCGAGAACATCGAGCGGGGCGGGACCGAACTCGAGCCGATCCGGGTAGCGGTCCGGATCCAGGCGCTGCTCGCCCTCGGTTTCGCGGTAGCGGCGATCCTGCTCAAGGGTCCCCTGATCGACCTGTTCGGGGGCAACGAGGACCTCTACTGGGTCTTCGTCGGCGCCGTCCTCTTCTACGCTGCGAGCTACTTCGCCCGGGGCTACCTCGCGGGGCTCCAGAAGTTCGGGCCATTCACCGCCCTGATCCTCTCCGAATCCTTCTTCCGGACCCTGTTCGCGGTCCTGGTCGCGGTCGGGATCCTGGCCGGCCAGTCGATGGTCGCCCTCGGAATCCTCGCGGCCCCGCTGCTCAGCCTGCTCGTGGTGCCGTTCGCGATCGGGGCGAGGAGCCGCCGCACCGCCGCGGACTCCGGACCCGATGTCAGCGAGGACCTGTCGCTGACCGATGGGGCGGGCTTCGTCGGCTCGGTGTTCCTGATCATGGTCGGTGAGCAGGTCTTCCTCAATGCAGGCCCCCTGCTGATCAGGGGCATCGAAGGCGTCGCCGCGGCCGGGTTCATCTTCAACGTCCTGATGATCGCCAGGGCGCCCCTACAGCTGTTCCAGGCCGTATCGACCAGCATCCTCCCCCACCTGACCGCCCTCCACCACAGTCACGAGCCGGAGTCCGAGCGCGAGTTCCACCACTCGGTCAGGATGGTCCTGCTCGCGGTTCTCGGGTTCACCGCTTTCACCGCCGTCGTCGTGGTCATAGCGGGGCCAGAGCTGATGCAGCTCGCCTTCTCGGACAAGTTCACCTACTACCGGTCCGATCTGCTGATCGTCACCGCCGGCATGGGTCTCTACCTGGCTGCGGTGACGGTGAACCAGGCCTGCCTCGCCCAGGGACAGGCGAGGCGAGCCGGGATCCGCTGGATCTCCTGTGCGGTCTTCTTCATCGTCTGGACGCTGCTCCCCGTCATCTCGAACGGCTCGCTCCGGGTCGAGGTCGGGTTCACCCTGACCGCCCTGATCCTGCTGGGTTCCCTCTTCCTGATCTACCGCAGGCCGAGGGAGGTCGAGGCCGACCTCCCGCTCGAGGGAACCCCGGAGCAGATCGAGACGAAGCTGGCCGGGTTCGAGGAGGGAGCGCCCTAGACGGCATCCGCCGCGTCGCGAATCGCGACGTATGCGGCAGCGGGATCAGGTGCGCCGAAGATCGCCGACCCCGCAACCAGCAGGTCGGCGCCGGCAGCACTCGCCAGCGGTGCGGTATCGCCGTCGATGCCTCCGTCGACCTCGATGATCGCCCCCGGGGCGAGCTCCCGGGCCTGACCGAGCCTGGCGTCCGAACCCTCGATCCAGGCCTGGCCGGCCCAACCGGGTTCGACCGACATCACGAGGACGAGGTCGACGATCCCACCCACAGCCTCGATCGCGTCGATCGGCGTGTCGGGCTTGACCGAAACCCCGGCCAGGCAGCCCGCCCCATGTATCGCGCTGATCGCACCTTCGAGGTCATCGGTCGCTTCGGCATGGAAGGTGATCGAGTCGGCTCCCGCTTTCGCGAATTCACCGAACTGAAGCTCCGGGGTCTCGATCATCAGGTGCACGTCGACCACCCCGCCCGCCTCGTGGACCTTTTCGGCAATCGAGGAGAGGACGACCGGACCGATCGTTATCGGGGGCACGAACCGGCCGTCCATGACGTCGAAGTGGATCACCCGGGCGCCTGCCCCGAGGACCTCGTCGAGGGCGCTGCCGAGGCGGGAGAAGTCCGCCGAGAGGATGGACGGCGCAATCCTTCGACCCTGGAAGGCCGGCGGCCTCTCCTCCCCTCCCGCGTTCATACCGGCCTCAGCATCGAACCGGAGCAGCTGCGACAGCTCATGTCCTCGACCGTGCTCATCCTGACGATCGTCTGGTGGTTTCCGCACTCCGGGCAGTGGGATACGAGCTCGAACCTGGTCAGGCAGTAGACGCAGCGAAGCCGCCCGGGTAGCTGGGTCGGCCGCAGCCAGGGCTCCCGGCATTCCGGGCACTCGGCTCCGACCGGCTTTCCAGCCGGCCCCCCGTCGGCCATTCCTTCAGGCGCTCCTTCCACCGGCGCCATTATCCAGAAGCTTTCGGAGCCTCACGCTTCCGAAAGCGGGCGATGAAGAATCCGGTCGTCTGGTCCCGGTCGGGCAGGATCTGGAGGAATCGCGAGTCACTGGGGTCCGCCAGCCCAGGTGAGAGCTTCCCGAGATCGTCGATAACGAGTCCCGACCTGGCAGCGAAGGCAACGGCCTGATCACTGTTCTCCCTCCGCGAGATCGTGCAGGTGGAGTAGACCAGGGTGCCACCCGGCTCGACCAGTCCACCCGCACGGTCGAGCAGCTCTGCCTGCAGGTCGACCAGGCGGCTGACCACCTCGGGTGCCTTCCGCCAGCGGGCATCGGGGCGCGAGGCCAGTGCCCCGAGGTCGGAACAGGGCGCATCGACCAGTACCCGGTCGAAACCGGCCAGGATCTCCCCTTCCCGGCCGTCCGCCTCGACCACCAGGGTGTTGTGCAGCCCGAGCGCCTCGACCCGGGCCGCGACGTCATCGGCTCGATCGGACTCGGGCTCGACCGCGACCACGTTCCCGTACCGCCCGACCCGGGCAGCGATCAGCCCCGTCTTGGTGCCCGGTCCCGAACAGAGGTCGAGGACCCTCTCACCGTCCTCCGGCCCGAGGACCTCGACCACGGCGGCAGACCCCCGGGAGAGGATCGTCAACAGTCCTTCCGCTGCCAGCTCCTCGGCCGGCGCAAGGCTCCCTTCGACCGTGAACAGGCCCTCCGGGGCAAGCGGCCAGGGACCCTCGGCCGGAAGTACCTCGGCCCCGTCGCCAGCCAGCCCAGCGAGCACGGTCGAGAGCTCCCGTCCCTCCCGTCCGACTTGCTCGGGATTCAGCTGTATGCACCGCTCCGGGGCGAGGTTGATCGCCGCGGCGACCGACCTGGCCCGTTCCGGCCCCAGCTCCTCCCACCACAGCCGGGCCAGCCACTCGGGGAGCGAGCAGGCAAAGGCGAGCTCGGCAGGTGAGTCCTCGTGGGAAAGCCGCGTCTCGATCCCGCCCCGTTCCCGGATCGCCCGGCGGAGGATTGCGTTTACGAACCCCCCGGCCCGGCCCTCTCCTGAGTCCTTGACGTACTCGACCGCCTGGTCGACCACCGCGTGCTCGGCCGGATCGCGACTGAAGAAGAGTTCGAAGAGGGCGAGGCGGAGGGCCGCGGCGACGGCAGGACCCGGCCGCGAGGTGCGGTTCCGGCTGAACTCCGCAGCGATCCGATCAGAGGTTCCCTTCCTCTGGACCGACCCGAAGGAGAGGAACTGGGCCCTTGCCCGCTCCCTGCCCTCGAGGCCCAGCCGCTCTACCTCCTCTCGAAATGCCCGCTCGGCGAACTCACCGTCCTCGAAGGTCCTCCGCAGGACCGCCAGGGCGACCTGCCGTTCGACGGTGAGTCCGGCCATCAGGTCGCGGACGACGGAACTCCGTAGCCCCTGAGGTAGGAAGCGGCGTCCATCTCCGAGCGACCTTCGGGCTTGACCGTGGTCAGTTCGAGGGCGAAGTCAGCGCAACCCAGGAGCAGTCTCCCCGAGTCTTCGACGAACGAGCCCGGCTCAGGGGCGTTCGAAGGGTCGAGCCTCGATCCGGTCACCCCGAGCCGACCCCCGTCAACGAGGCCGACCCAGGCGCCGATGTGCGGGGTCAGGGCCCGGACAAGGTCATGGCACCGGGCCGCGCTCCGGGTCGGATCGAGCTGCCGTTCGGAGGGTTCGACCTTCTCCGCGTAGGTCGCTTCGGAATCGTTCTGCTCGACCCAGGCGATCGAGTCGCTCACCGCCAGGTCGAGCGCCCGCGTAAGCAGGTCGCCGCCGATCCCGGCTAGGCGCTTCGAAAGCTCACCGAAGTCTTCCTCCTCGCCGATCGGGGTCGTCTCGACCAGCGCGACCGGACCGGAATCCAGACCGGCGACCAGCTTCATCACGCTCACCCCGGTCTCCCGGTCGCCTGCCATCAGCGACCTCTCGATCGGTGCGGCCCCCCGCCACTTAGGTAGCAGGGACGGGTGGACGTTCAGCATCGGGGCCTCCGATAGCAGGGGCTCCCTGATCAGCTGTCCGAAGGCACAGATCGAGGCCCAGCCGACGCCTTCGGTTGCGGTGACGATCCGTTCGCGGTCGATATCTGCGTTCACGTCTTCGCTCTTCAGGACCTCGAGGCCCAGCTCCCCGGCCCGCTCGGCGACCGCGGAAGGCTCCTCCCGCCTGCCCCTTCCCCGGCGTCGATCGGGAAGGGTTACGACCAGCGACGGCCTGAAGTCCGAGGCGGCGAGGCGGTCGAGCACCGTGGCCGCAAACGGTGTCGTCCCGAGGAAGGCTCCGCCGCTCAAGCGAGGGCTTCTTCGGTCGCTTCCCCGTCGGTCTCGGGAGGGGACCAGGTCTCGCCCCTGCGGAGCGCCCCGAGTGCCGCCTTGCGCTGGTCCGGAGTGGCCCTGTCGAGGATCAGGATCCCATCCAGGTGATCGAGTTCGTGCTGAAGGATTCGGGCCGGCAGGCCCTCGAGCTCGAGTCGGACCTCGGCACCCGAAAGGTCCAGTCCGGTGAAGCGGCCGGCTACCGGACGAGCGACGTCGACGGCGATTCCCGGAATGCTGAGGCACGCTTCCTGCATCTCGTCGAGCTCCTCCGAGAGCCACTCGACCTCCGGGTTGACCAGGGCGGTAGGGGCCTCCTCACCGGGTGGCTCGATCACCAGGAGCCTCCTCAAGCGACCGACCTGGTTGGCCGCGAGTCCACAGCCGATCGCGTCCCGCATCAGGCTGACCATTTCCTCTGCCTCGGCTTCCAGGGCGGTGCCGAACTCGGTGATCTCCGAGGCCCGGCTCTTCAACAGTGGGTCGCCGAAACGGACGATGCGGGACATCGCAGCCTCGCGTCGACGGGCCCTCTCCGCCTGCTCCTCGGCGCTCTCCCCTGCCTCCTCTTCCGGCTCGATCCGCTCTTCCTCACTCATCGAGTCGAGTGTAGCCGCCGATCGCCCTCGCCCCACCCCCTCGATGACCTCTACTGGGGATCGACGTCGACGCTGAGGACGACTCCTCGCAGCGCACCGTCCGAGCCGAGCTCCTCGACGACCTCCCTCACTGCAGTGACCGCGTCGGACCGATCTTCGGTCTTGACCAGGATCCTCATCCTGTGTCGGCCGCGCGCACGGAACATCGGGGCGGGACCGAGCAATGCCGAGCCGGGCGGCAGCCGGTCCCCGATCTCGCGGGCAGCCCGTTCGGCGAGCGCCGAGACCCTGGTCTCGTCCTCACAGGCGAAGACCAGCCGGATCAGGTCGGAATAAGGCGGGTAGTCGAGGGTCTTCCTTCTTTCGAGTTCCCCCTCGAGGAATCCAGGTGAGTCGTGTGATGAGGCCCTGGCGATCGCCGGCGCACCGGGGGCGAGGGTCTGGACGATCACCCGCCCCCCGGCCGGGCCCCGACCGCTCCTCCCGGCAAGCTGCGTGACCAGGGAGAAAGTCCTCTCCTCGGCCCTGAAATCCGGGAAGCGGAGGGTCGCATCGGCATCGAGCACGACGCTCAGGGTCACTTCGGGGAAGTCGTGACCCTTGGCGACCATCTGGGTACCCACCAGGATTGCGCTCGGTGCCCGGTCGAAGCGCTCGAGGATCTCCCCGTGCGCTCCCGAGGCCCCGGTGTCGGCATCGAGCCGGAAGACCTCCATCGGGGCCATCAGGTCCCTCAGTTCGACCTCGATCCTCTCGGTGCCGGCGCCGCTCCTGGCCAGGGTTGTGCCCGAACACTCGGGGCAGGAGGGTGGGACCGGTTCGCGATGGGCGCAGTGGTGGCAGACCAGTACGTCTGGGTCACGATGGACGATCAGCGAGACGTCGCAGTTCGGACAGCCCCAGTGGTGCCCGCACGTCCTGCAGGTGAGCCACGGGGAGAAGCCCCTTCGGTTGATCATCACTATCGCCTTCTCGCCCCGTTCCCGCACGGTCGCGAGCGCATCGATGGTCGAGGGATGGAGCGCCCCGGTCCCCGGTGGGGCATCGCGCATGTCGACGACCTCCACCGGTGGCATCCCGAGTCCATCCACGCGGTCGGGAAGCTCGAGTCTCTCTGCCGAGAGCCAGGTTTCGGGGCGTGGGGTCGCGGTACCCAGCACGAGTACGGCACCGTTCCGGCGGGCCCTCATCTCGGCGACCCGGCGGGCGTCGTAGCGGGGATCGGACTCCTGCTTGTAGGAGGGGTCGTGTTCCTCATCCACCACGATCAGGCCGATGTCCTCGAGTGGGGCGAAGACGGCCGAGCGAGGTCCAACGCAGACCGTCGCTTCCCCCCTGCGAAGGCGCTCCCATTCGTCGTGGCGCTGACCTGCGGTGAGGCCCGAATGGAGGACCGCGACGGTGTCGCCGAGCCTCGCCCGGAAACGACTGACCGCCTGTGGGGTGAGGCCGATCTCGGGAACGAGGACGATCGCCGAGCGACCCTGTGAGAGGACATGCTCGACCGCACCGAGGTAGACCTCCGTCTTCCCGGAGCCGGTCACGCCGGCGAGGAGGAAGGTTTCGGGGCCTCCATCGCCTCGATTCCCGAGGGCCCGCTCGATCCGTTCCAGGGCGGCCGCCTGGGCCTCGGTCAGAGGCGGCGCACCATCGCTCTCGCTGCCGACCTCCCGATGCTCGGGTTCGCGCCGGACCTGCCTCTCCCCGATCTCGACCAGACCCCGGTCGGCCAGCCGCTTGACCGTCGAGGAAGAGACCCCGGCTTCTCCGGCCAGCCGTGCCGTGCTCATCGCCCCTCCCCCGAGGATCTCGAGGGCGACCCGCTGCTTCGCTCCGAGCCGGGCGCCGTCTTCGAGTGCCCGGGAGCCCTCGGGGGTCAGTCGACAGGTCCTCTCGGTCCGCTCCTTGACCCGCCTCCCTCCCACGCCGGTCCCCGGGGGGAGGACAAGTCCCAGCGCCCGCGCCGGGGTGGAGCAGTACTGGTCGGCAACCTCGAGGGCGATTTCGACCAGCTCCGGGGTCGTCCCCTGACCGAGCTGCCTGATCGGCTCGAGCAGACGCTCCTCGGGGAAATCGGAGGAATCGGCCACCTCGACGACGACTCCGACCACCCTGCGCCGACCGAAGGGGACTTCCAGGACGGCTCCCGCCGTGACCCCCTCGAAGCCCTCCGGAAGCAGGTAGTCGAACGGTCCCCGCAGGGCGCGGGCCGTCGTCAGCGGCTCGACCCTGGCGACTCTCACTTGGCCAAGGTATGGATGTGCCCGGACGCGGATCCACGGCTATCCTCGGCCGATGGGCTTCTCCCTGGACGCCGGTGAAACGGTCATCTACGAGGGCCATCCTTCATGGCGGGCGATCATTCCGTTCTACCTGAAGGGCGTCGCACTGGCCGTGTTCCTCGCGCTGCTCCTGAGCGTCCTGGGCCGGGGTTTCGTCGACCTCTTCCTGGTCGTCGTGATCGTGCTCGGAGTCACCGTCCTGGCCGGGATAGCCAAGCGGAGCACGACCTCCTACACGGTGACCGACCGTCGGCTCCATCTGAGCCGAGGCGTCCTCTCCCGTGAGGTAGAGGAGACCCGGCTCGACAGGGTCCAGAACGTCTCCTACTCCCAGTCACCCATCGAAAGGATCCTGGGGATCGGTGACGTCGACTTCGACACCGCTGGCGGCTCGGGCGGATCCCTCTTCGTCTTCGGCGGTGTGGCCGATCCGGGGGGTGTCGTCGAGTCGGTCCGCCAGGGTGGCCACTGGGGCATCGATCCGGGCCTCGGCTGAGCGGCAGACCGCCGCCTCCGGCCGTTAGGATGCCGCGCGTGAACGAGCCGGGCGGACCGAGTGATACCGAGCAGCTGGCAGCCGACACGGTCCGGACACTCTCGATCGATGCGATAGATCGTGCCAACTCCGGCCACCCCGGCGCCGTAATGGCACTGGCCCCGCTCACGGTCAGGCTCTGGCAGGACTACCTCAGGTACGACCCGACCGATCCGGGATGGCCAGACCGGGATCGCTTCGTCCTCTCTGCCGGTCACGCCTCGATGCTCCTCTACTCGATGATCCACCTCACCGGAGTGACCAAGGCGGACGGCAGCCCGGCGATCTCGCTCGAGGACATCAAGAACTTCCGCCAGCTCGGGTCCCCCACACCGGGCCACCCCGAGTCCCACCTCACCGTCGGGGTGGAGACGACTACGGGTCCGCTCGGCCAGGGGGTTGCGACTTCAGTCGGCATGGCGATGGCGGGGCTCTGGAAGAAGGCGACCTTCGGTCAGGACCTCTTCGATTACGACGTCTACGTGATCTGCTCCGACGGGGATCTGATGGAGGGGGTCTCGCAGGAGGCCATCTCGCTCGCAGGCCATCAGCAGCTCTCGAACCTCTGCTGGATCTACGACAGCAACCGGATTTCGATCGACGGGAGCACGGACCTCACCTTTTCCGATGACGTCGGTGAACGCTTCCGGGCCTCGGGCTGGGCCGTCTCGGTCGTGGAGGATGCCAACGACGTGGAGGCGTTCAGCTCCGCGGTCGAAGGCTTCAAGGCGGAGGCCGATCGACCGAGCCTGATCATCGTCCACAGCAAGATCGGCTTCGGCTCACCGAACAAGGTCGATACGGCTGGAGTCCATGGCTCGCCCCTGGGCGAAGAGGAGACCCGACTGACCAAGGAGGCCTACGGCTGGCCCGAGGACGCCCACTTCCTCGTCCCCGACGAGGTCCCTGAGTTCTTCCGGGATGGGATCGGGAAACGAGGTGCCGAACTGAGGACTGCGTGGCAGGCAAGGCTCGAGCAGGCGCCTGCCGAGCAGCGGGAGATGCTGGCGATGATGCTCGAGCGATCCCTGCCTGAGGGCTGGGACTCCGAACTGCCGAGCTTCGAGGCCGGCTCGGAGACGGCCACCCGAAAGGCTGCCCAGAAGGCCCTCCGTTCGGTCGCCCCGAACGTCCCCTGGTTGATGAGCGGGTCGGCCGATTTGACCGGATCGGCCTCGAGCGGACTCGATCCCGAGGTGTCGGGAACCTTCGAGCCCGGCGAACGAACCGGCCAGGGCCTCCACCTCGGGGTCAGGGAGCACGAGTCGGCGGCCCTCTCCAACGGTCTTGCCCTCGGGGACATGCGCCCGGTCTGGTCGACCTACCTGATCTTCTCGGACTACGCCCGGCCGGCAATCAGGCTGTCGGCACTGATGGAGCTGCCGGTCATCCATTGGCTGACCCACGATTCGATCGGCCTCGGTGAAGACGGACCGACCCACCAGCCCGTCGAGCAGTTGCCCTCGTTAAGGGCGGTCCCCGGGCTCGACGTAGTCCGCCCCGCGGATGGCGATGAGACCTCGGAGGCACTCAAGTACGCGCTGTTGCGGAACGACGGGCCGACCGCCCTCGTCCTGACCCGGCAGGACGTTCCCAACCTGGATCGTTCCGTCCTGGCCTCCGCCGAAGGGCTGATGCGGGGCGGTTACGTGCTCTCCGATCCCGATGGTGCCCCCGAGGTGATCCTCATCGCCTCGGGGAGCGAGGTACACCTCGCGGTAGAGGCTGCCGAGGTGCTCGCGGGCGAAGGGATCGGGGCGAGGGTGGTGAGCCTTCCCTGCTGGGAAGCGTTCGACCGCCAGGACGCCGATTACCGGGACTCGGTTCTCCCTCCGGGGATAACCGCGCGGGTCGGGATCGAGCAGGCCTCACCCCTCGGGTGGGATCGCTTCGTCGGGACCGACGGAGCGATGATCGCGATGCACGGGTTCGGTGCCTCAGCACCTTTCCGGGACCTCAGGACGCACTTCGGCTTCACGGTCGAAGCCGTGGTCGAGGCGGCGAGGAAACAGGTCCGGGGAAGCTGACCGTGCCCCTTCCGGGCGAGATTGACGCCTGGGATGAGCTGACCCGGCACGCGGTCGAACTCGCGGAGACGGACCTCAGGGCCCTGTTCGCCGCAGATCCCGAACGCCCCGAAGCCCTTTCGGTCGACGGGGCCGGAGTCCACCTCGACTTCTCGAAGCAGCTGGTGACCGAAGGGACGGTCGGCCTGCTGGAGGGGCTCGCGGTCGAGCGCCGGGTGAGCGAACTGAGGGACGCGATGTTCCGGGGCGAGCGGATCAACACGACTGAGAACCGTCCCGTCCTCCACGTCGCCCTGCGAATGCCACCGGAGAGGTCCCTCGTGGTGGACGGCAAGGACGTGGTCCGTGAGGTCCACGCCGTCCTCGACAGGATGGCTGGGTTCTGCGACCGGGTCAGGCTCGGCGAATGGGCAGGGCAGACCGGAAGGCCAATCAGGACCGTCGTCAACATCGGGATCGGGGGCTCGGCCCTCGGTCCCGAGATGGCCTACGCAGCACTACGGGAATACGCGATCGACCGGCTCGACTTCCGCTTCGTCTCGAACGTCGACGGCGCCGACCTCGGCTCGGCCCTGGAAGGGCTCGACCCGGCTGAGACCCTCTTCGTCGTCTGCTCCAAGACGTTCACGACGCTGGAGACGATGACCAACGCCGCCCATGCCAGGGAATGGCTGCTCTCGGGACTGGGCGACGATGGCGCGGCGGTGGCCAGGCACTTCGTCGCGGTCTCAACCAACACTGCCGAGGTCACCAAATTCGGGATCGATCCCGACAACATGTTCGTCTTCTGGGACTGGGTCGGGGGTCGTTACTCGATGGACTCGGCGATCGGCCTGACCACGATGCTGGCAGTCGGCCCGGATCGCTTCCACGACATGCTGGCCGGCTTCCACGAAGTGGATGAGCTGTTCGTCGCCAAGCCGTTCCGGTCCAACCTCCCGATGCTCCACGGCATGCTTGCCGTCTGGAACAGGGACTTCCTCGGCTTCCCGAGCACCGCCGTGATCCCTTACTCCCACCGACTCGCCCGCTTCCCGGCCTACCTGCAGCAGCTGACGATGGAATCGAACGGGAAGCGGGTGACCCGGGAGGGCGAGCCGGTCGGTGTGGAGACCGGGGCCGTCTATTGGGGGGAGCCCGGCACCAATGCACAGCACTCCTTCTTCCAGCTCTTCCACCAGGGAACCCAGCCGGTGCCGGCCGACCTGATCGCCTTCCGTCAGCCCGACCGGCAGTCGGTCGGCGGCCAGGAAATGCTGGTCGCAAACGCCCTCGCCCAGGGGAGGGCCCTCGCCTTCGGGCGAACGGCCGACGAAGCGCGTGAAGCCGGGATACCGGAATGGCAGATACCCCACCGGACCTTCCCGGGGAACCGACCCACCTCGACCCTGCTCCTGGACCGGCTCACTCCCAGGTCGCTCGGCTCGCTGGTCGCGCTCTACGAGCACTCGGTGTTCGTCCAGGGAGCGATTTGGGGGATCGACTCCTTCGATCAGTGGGGCGTCGAGCTCGGCAAGGAAATGGCCCTGGAGATCGTTCCCGCGCTGACCGATGGCGATGGCCTGGAGGGCCTCGATCCCTCCACCCGGGATCTGGCCCTCCGTTTCAGGGACCGATCCTGAGGGTCCCTGCCCCGTCTAGTCGGTCGAGCCCGAGAGGCTCTCGGCCCGGTCCGTCTTCTCCCAGGTGAAGTCCTCACCGTCCCGGCCGAAGTGGCCGTACGCGGCGGTCTGGCGATAGATCGGCCGGTTCAGGTCGAGGTAGTCCCTGAAGGCAGCCGGTCGAAGGTCGAACTCGGAAGTGACCAGCTCGGCGATCTCGCGGTCCGGGATCCTTCCGGTACCGAAGGTGTCGACCATCACCGATACGGGTCGGGCGACGCCGATCGCATAGGCGACCTGGACCTCACACCTCCGGGCCAGCCCGGAAGCGACGACGTTCTTCGCCGCGTAGCGAGCTGCGTAGGCGGCTGAGCGATCGACCTTCGAGGGGTCCTTGCCGGAGAAGGCTCCCCCACCGTGGCGGGCTGCACCTCCGTAGGTGTCGACGATGATCTTGCGTCCGGTGAGCCCGGCGTCCCCGACGGGACCCCCGATCACGAAGGACCCGGTCGGGTTGACCAGGAGCGACTCGTAGAGAGCATCGCGATCGGCCATCTCGCCGAATCCGGTGTCGAGTACCGGTACGACGACCGATTCCCATATGTCGGGGCGGATCCGTGTCTCGAGGTCGACGTCGGGGTCGTGCTGGGTCGAGACGAGGATCCGCTCGATCGCGACCGGCTCGCCGTCCCGATACCTGATCGTCACCTGGGTCTTGCCGTCCGGCCGCAGGTAGTCGACCGCCCCCTCCTTGCGCGCCTCGGCCAACCTCTCGGCAAGGCGGTGGGCGAGCAGGATCGGGAGCGGCATCAGGGCGTCCGTCTCGGCGGTCGCGTAGCCGAACATCATTCCCTGGTCCCCCGCACCGGCGGAGTCGTACTCCTCATCCGAGCCGCCGGCCCGGATCTCGAGGCCGGCATCGACCCCCTGGGCGATCTCCGGTGACTGCTCGTCCATCGAGACCAGGACTGCGATCGAATCGGCCGAATACCGCAGGTCGCCATCGTCGTAGCCGATCGATGAAACCGTGTCCCTGACTATCGAGGGGATATCGATCGTCGCCGAGGTCGAAAGCTCCCCGGAAACGACGGCCATGCCCGTGTTGACCAGGGTCTCGCAGGCCACCCGGGCCCCGGGATCCTGCTCGAGGCAGGCGTCGAGGACGGCGTCGGAAATCTGATCGGCCATCTTGTCCGGATGGCCCTCGGTAACCGATTCCGAAGTGAACAGGTGCTCGCCTTCGGCGAGGGGTGAGGGATCGCTCATCGTGGTTCCTCCGTGGCAGTGGCTTCGATCACGGTCGTCAACCCTATTCGGATCGCCCGGTCACGGCTTTCGCCCCGCGAAGTCGATGATCAGCGGGACCCCGTCGAGGCCCCACTCCTCGCGCATCCGGTTCTCGAGGTGGTAGGACCACTCCCGGGAGACCAGTTTTCGGTCGTTCACCTTGATCGAGAACCGGGGTGGCGATTCGCCGACCTGTGCCCCGTAGAGCAGATTGAGGCGGCGACCCCTCTTCGAGGGGGGCGGGGTCGTCGAGGCGACCTCGGCGATGAAGCGGTTGAGTTCGGGGGTCGGGACCCTGACTGCCGCCCGGTCTGCGAGCCCGATCGCCCGGACGAGGAGGCCATCGACGTTCCTGCCGGTCTTCGCCGAGCAGGTGACCACTTCGGGCCTGAGCCTCAGCTTCCGGGCGACCCGTGCCCGGGCGTCATCGATATCGGTTTCGGTCTCGTCCCATTTGTTGAGCACTACGAGGGTCGCGCACCCGGCCTTCATCGCCTTCTCCCCGATCCTCAGGTCATCCGACCGGACTCCCTCGGTCGCATCGCAGACCAGCAGGGCGACATCGGCGCGCTCGATCGCCAGGTCGGTCCTCATCTGTGCGTACTCGCCGACCGTGCCGGCAATCCGCGACCTCTTCCGCAGCCCGGCCGTGTCGACCAGGAGCACCGGGCGGCCATCGACCTCCACCTCAGTGTCGATCGAGTCCCTGGTGGTCCCGGCCTCGTCCGAGACGATCACCCGTTCGGTCCCGAGCAGACGGTTGACGAGCGACGACTTGCCGACGTTCGGCCTGCCGACGACGGCAACCCGGACGGAGTCCGATTCCCCGGGGGTGACCGGGGATTCCCCGAGCAGTCCGGTCACCCGATCGAGCAGGTCGCCGGTGCCGAGTCCATGGGTCGCCGAGACGGGGAGCGGATCACCCAGCCCGAGTCCGTGGAACTCGGCCGTGGCGGGCTCGGCGGCAGGGGTATCCAGTTTGTTGACGGCGAGTACGACCGGGTAACCACCCTGCTGGAGCCTCCTGGCCAGGTCGAGCTCCCCGGAGCGGATCCCGGCACCACCGTCGACGACCATCAGGACCAGATCGGCGTCGTCGAGGGCCATCCCGGCCTGCCTCCGGACCTCGGCCGACAGTTCGGAGCGGTCGGAGGAATCGATGCCCCCGGTATCGAGGAGGTCGAAGGCGATCCCGTTCCATTCACACGGGACCAGCTTCCTGTCCCGGGTCACCCCGGCCTCGTCGTGGACCACGGCCTCGCGTCCGCCAGCCAGACGATTGACGAGGGTGCTCTTGCCGACGTTCGGAAACCCGACGACGGCGACTGTGGGCCGACCGGACATCAGGCGCTCAGGTGATTCCGCGCTCGGCCGCCAGTCCCGCGATGCGCTCGACGACCTCGTCGATTCCGAGCTCCGAGGTATCGAGTTCGACTGCATCGGGGGCGACTTCGAGCCTGCCGTGCTCGCGGGAGGAGTCGCGCTCGTCCCTCTGATCGATCGATCGCCGAACCGATTCGGCCTCCTCCCCGGCCTCAAGAGCCCTCCGCTCGGCCCGTACCTCCGGAGAGGCCGTCAGGAATACCTTGAGCGGCGAGTCGGGGCTGACCACCGTGCCGATGTCCCTTCCCTCGGCCACGTATCGGCCGGTATCGATCAACTCCCGTTGGGCCTGGACCATCACCTGTCGGACCTCCGGGTGGATCGAAACTCGTGAAGCTGCCTCCGTGACCCGTTCGGTGCGGATCTCCCCGGAGACGTCGATCCCGTCGAGGAGCACCGGACCCGGTCCGGGCACGATCTCGAGCGTCTCGGCCAGCTCGCCGGTCAGGGTTGCATCCTCCGGGTCGAGGCCCCGTTCGAGACAGGCGAGGGCGACGCACCGATACATCGCCCCCGAGTCGAGGTAGGTGAAGTCGAGGCGCTCGGCGAGCGCCTTCGCGACCGAGGACTTGCCGGCCCCGGCCGGTCCATCGATCGCGATCACCATCTCGGTGCTCCCCGGTCGGTCGAAGTCATCGCGGGCACTCTACGGCCAGAGACCGGGGCCCTCACGCTCCGGTCAACCCAGCCAGGTCCCGCTCGAATCCCGGATAGCTGACCGAGGCCGCATCGAACCCGGTCACCTCGACACCGTCACGGCTCGCCAACCCGGCAACCGCCCCGAGCATCGCGATCCGGTGGTCCCCTTCCGCATCGACTGCACCCCCCACCGGACGGTTGCCGCCCCGCACGACCAGTCCGTCCGGGGTCGGTTCGGCCGCGATCCCGAGGCCCTGCAGTGCACGACTGACGGTCTCGATCCGGTCAGACTCCTTCGCCCGGAGTTCGGCCGCGTCCCGAATGACGGTCTCGCCGTCAGCGAAACCGGCTGCCAGCGCGACCAGCGGCAGCTCGTCGATCGCCAGGGGGATCTCGGCTCCCCCGACCTCCGTACCGGTGAGTTCGGAATGACGGACGACCAGGGACCCGACCGGCTCCTCCCCAGAGGGGTCACCCTGCTCGATCTCGATATCCGCCCCCATGCGGGAGAGGATCGAGAGGAGGCCCGTTCGAGTCGGGTTCGTGCCGACCCCCTCGAGCCTGATCTCCGATTCGGGAACGAGCAGGGCAGCAACCAGGGGGAAGGCGGCCGAGGAGAAATCCCCGGGCACCTCGACCGAATCGAGCTCGAAGGTCTCGGTCGGCCAGACCGTGATCGAGGAGCCCTCCCGGTCGAGCCGTACCCCAGCAAGGCCGAGCATCCGTTCCGTGTGATCACGGGTCGGGAGAGGCTCGTGGATGGTCGTCGGGCCGCCCGCCCTCAGGCCGGCCAGCAGCAGGCAAGACTTGACCTGGGCGCTGGCGACGGGGAGCGTGTACTCGATCCCGGCCAGTTCAGAGCCCTCCACGACGAGGGGTGGAAAACGGTCGTCGGTAGCTTCGATCCGGGCTCCCATCTCACCGAGGGGGGAGGCGATCCGATCGACTGGACGGCGCCGGATCGAATCGTCGCCGTCGACCTCCCACCTGCCTCCCTGCCAGCCGGCGAGCCAGCCGGGGAGGAGCCGGAGCAGGGTGCCTGAGTTGGCGACATCGACCCGCACACCCGTGGTCGGTCCGGTCGGCCCCACCCCGCTCACGACCAGCCGCCCTGAACCGTCCCCCGCCCTCTCGACGCCGGCTCCCAACGCCTCCATCGCGACCAGTGTCGCCTCGGTGTCATCGGAGACCAGGTAATTGATGATCTCGGTCGGACCCCCGCTCATCGCCCCGAGGATCGCCGCCCGATGGGAGATCGACTTGTCGGCCGGCGGGACGACGGAGCCCCTCAGGGGCCCGGAGGGCGCGAACCTCACTGCTTCGATCACCGGACTTCGTCTTCGGCAGGAGAAACCTGGAACCCCAGCTCTTCGATCGACCGGCTCGCCCGATCGACATCGGCCTCTCCGGCGACCCAGACCGTGATCGCTCCCGAACTCATGTCCGAGGCCGGCTCGAGAGACATGTCGACGATGTTCACGCCGTCCTCTCCTAGTGCGAGCGCGACCTGGGCGAGGACCCCAGGTCGGTTCGGTACGAGGATCCTGATCGCGTGGGTTGCCTCGCCGGCGCCCTCGACCGCCGAGAGGGCGGCGCGGGCCGAAGCTGCCCCCTCCTGCCACTCCCTGATCGCTTCCGGGTCGCCGGTCGCGATCACCTCCCTCGACCTCACCAGGCCGGCGATCGCGACTCCTATCGCTTCGGAAACGGAATCGCCGTTACTTGCGAGGATCTCGCTCCAGACGGTCGGATTGGAACCGGCGACCCGGGTCGCATCTCGAAGGCTCGGGGCTACGGCGCCGAGCCTCTCTGATCCGGCGAGTGCCTGGCCGGCGAGCTGGTTGGCGAAGACGTGCGGAAGGTGGCTGACCACGGCCATCGCCGCATCGTGTTCGGCGGCATCGATCGCCGCTGGACGGGCCCCGAGCGATGTGATGAATCGGTTGAGGCGGTCGTAGAGGATTCCCGAGGACACCCCGGTCGGGGTCAGCAGCCATCGCGCCCCGTCGAACAGGTCGGCTCGTGCCGACTCGACTCCGGCCGTCTCGGCCCCGGCAAGGGGATGCCCGCCGATGAACCGCGGGTCATCCCCGAAGCGCCCGACCATCTCACCCTTGGTCGAGCCGACATCGGTCACCACCGTGTCCTCCCCGACCGCGGCGAGTATCCGCCCGGTCACCTCCGGCAGTGCCCCGACCGAGACGCAGCTGAATGCGATCTCCGCATCGGCAACCGCCTCCTCGAGGGTAGGCGCGACTTCGTCGAGAGCCCCGCTCTCGAGGCAGGACTCGGCCCGAGCCGGGTCCCGAACCCACCCGACGACCTGTCCCAGGCCCCGCTCACGGGCCGCCTTGCCGATCGAGCCGCCGATCAGGCCGACCCCGATTACCGCGATCCTGGGCACGCTCAGGCCCGGGAGACCGTCTTGCCCGCAACCTCCGCAACGGCCTCGATCTTCGCGGCCAGCTCGTCGAAGGTCCCGGACTCGACCTGCTGGGCGGCGTCACAGATCGCATGCTCCGGGTCGTTGTGGACCTCGATGATGATCCCGTCAGCCCCCGCAGCCACCGCGGCCAGCGCCATCGGCTCGACCCAGTCGCGTCGACCGGGTGCGTGGCTCGGGTCGACTATCACCGGCAGGTGGGTGCTCTCCTTGAGGGCCGGGACGGCGAGCAGGTCGAGGGTGAACCGGTAGGCATTCTCGAAGGTCCGGATTCCCCGCTCGCAGAGCATGACGTCGTCGTTGCCCTCCTTGAGCACGTACTCGCTGGCCATCAGCAGTTCCTCGACCGTCGCCGAGAGACCCCGCTTGAGCAGGACGGGCTTGCCGGCCCGCCCCACCTCGGTCAGCAGGGAGTAGTTCTGCATGTTCCGGGCGCCGATCTGGATCACGTCGGCCACCTCGGCGACGTCATCGAGGTCGCGAAGGTCGAGCAGCTCGGTCACCACGGGGAGGCCCGTCTCCTCGCGTGCCTCGACCAGCAGTCGAAGGCCTTCCCGTCCGAGCCCCTGGAAGCTGTACGGCGAAGTCCGGGGCTTGTAGGCACCGCCCCTCAGCATGGTCGCCCCCGCTGCCGCCACATCCCTTGCCGACTCGAGCATCTGGTCACGATTCTCGACCGTGCAGGGGCCGGCGATCAGACCGAAGTTGCCGCCACCCACCATCCTTCCATCGACTTCGATGACCGAGTCGCGCCCTTCCTTGAACTGGCGCGAGGCGAGCTTGTAGGGCTTCATGATCGGCAGGACCTGGTCGACGCCCGGAGAGCCTTCGAGACCGAGCTCGGCCACCCGGCCCTCCTTGCTGCCGATGGCGCCAATCACGGTCAGGACTTCCCCACGGGAGACGTGGGCCGAGAGGCCGATGCTCTCGACCCGGTCGACCACGTGGGCCACATCCTCCTCGGAGGCTCCCTGTTTCATCACGATCATCATTTGAGTGGTTCCTTCATCCGTCTTACGGAAACTCTACGGACCGCCCGCAGTTTCGGCCACGCTGTGGGCCTTTCGAACGGTCCGGACCGGAGCCTCAGCCCGCGAGGGCCTTCTCCAGGGCGGCGATCATCCGGTCGTCCTCTGCCTCGGTCCCGTAAGAGACGCGGAGGTGGCCCGGAGCCCCGAGCACGGTCCCGGCCCGAACCAGGACCCCTTCACCCGCCATCGCGGAGACGACCTCCTCCTCACTTCGGTCGTCGCCGATCCTCACCCAGGAGAAATTCGCCTGGCTCTCGCTCGACGCGATTCCGGCCTCGGCCAGGGCCCCTTCGACTCGGGCCCGCTCTGCCTGGACCTCGGCGATCCTCGCCCGTACGTCGCCACCGTGCCGCAGGGCCTCGGTCGCCGCTGCCTGGGCCAGGACGTTGACCGGGAAGGGCTGCCTGACGGCATCCACGGCCGCCTTGAAGGAGGGCGGACAGATCGCGTAGCCGACGCGGAACCCGGCCAGGGAATGGGATTTGCTGAAGGTCCTCAGGATGATCAGGTTGTCGCGCTCGTGGAACAGCTCCAGCGAAGCCTCGGGATCGTCGCGGTCCTGGAAGTCGATGTAGGCCTCGTCGAGGATGACCGCGACGTCCTCCGGGACAGATCGGACGAACTCGGCAATCTCGTCGGCTCCCCGGTAGGTGGCGGTCGGGTTGTTCGGGTTGCAGACGATCACCATCGCGGTGGACGGTCCGATCCTCTCGAGCATGGCCGGCAGGTCGTGATTTTCATCCGCGGTCAACGGGACCCGAACCTCCGAGCCCCCGTTCAACGGAGCGAGGGTCGGGTAGATCGAGAAGGAGGGCCAGGCGTAGACGACCTCACGACCCGGGGAGAGCATCGCCTGTCCTGCCGCCACGAGGATCTCGCAGGAGCCGTTGCCCACCGCAATCTGGGACGGGTCCACTCCGTGGTGGGCCGCAAGGGCTTCCCTCAGCTCGCTGGCTTCGGGGTCGGGGTACCGGTTGGTCGCCGATGCCGCCCTCTCGATCGCCTCGACCACCCCGTCGAGCGGCGGGAAGGGCGATTCGTTGGAAGCCAGCTGGGCAACTTCGGACTCCTGGACCTCGCCAGCCGTTCGTCCTTTCGGCGACCCCGGGTGGTACCCCGGGACAGATTCGAGGTTTGGGTTGAACCGGAGCATCGGGATCAGCCCTTCGAAGGCAGGTCGTCGCGGAGTTCCTCGGTCCTGCCGAGGTAGGTGGGCTGCGCCCTGTGCCCCTCCGGCGCATTGAAGTGGACCAGGACCCGGATCACCCGCTCCATCTTTCCCGGGACCGGTATTTCCTGCGCGCAGATCAGCGGGACCTCCGATAGCCCGGCCTCGCGTGCCGCCGTCGCCGGGAAATCGGCGTCTAGATCGGGGGTCGCGGTGAAGAGGACGCTGATCATCTCGCCGGGCCCGATCGAGTTGTTCTCCATCAGGGCCAGCATCAACTCACGGCTGGCCTTTCCGATCGCCTCGGCCGTGTTCTCTTCCGCCTGGACCGCGCCGCGCACGGCAGCGGTCGATACCGCAGGGCTGTCCCCGGTTTCAGCCATCTCCGGCATCTTTCCAGAGCCGGCCAACCTCGTGTTCATCGAGCAGACGGTGGCGGCCCGGCGGCAGGCGACCCAACCGAAGCGACCCGAACCCGGTCCTTTCGAGCGCGGTGACCCGGTTGCCGACGGCCTCGGCCATCCGCCTTACCTGGCGGTTCCGTCCTTCGGAGATCGTCACTTCGATCTCGTCCGGTCCCAGCCTCCGGACCTCGGCCGGCGCAGTCGGCCCGTCCTCGAGCTCGACCCCTTCGGAGAGTCGCTCGACCATCCGGCCGGTGACCGGACGGCCCATGCTGACCCGGTACGTCTTCGGAACCTCGTAACGAGGGTGGCTGAGTCGGTTCGCCAGCTCGCCATCGTTGGTGACCAGGATCAGGCCGGTCGAGTCGACGTCGAGCCGGCCCACAGGGTAGAGCCGGAGGTCGCTCGGAACGAGGTCGACGACGGCCTGTCGCCGGCCGGGTTCGTCTGCGGTCGAAACGACGTCGAGGGGCTTGTTGACCATCCAGACCTCCCGCGGTTCCGACTCGATCGGCGTCCCGTCGACCCTGACCTCTTCGGAACCGGACACCCCGAACGCCGGATCGGTGACCTGCCTGCCATCCACGGTGACCCTGCCTGAGGCGATGATCGCCTCAGACTTGCGACGGGAGGCGACACCGGCGTGGGCGAGGTACTTCCCGAGGCGCACCGGCGGCCCGGCCTAGCTGCCGACTCGCTGCTCGCCGATCGAGAGGAGCCTCTCCCTGAGTGCCCGCTCGTCCGAAGGGTCCGGATCGAACTGCGCAGGATCGGGCAGCTGGTCGAGCGACTCGAGGCCGAAGAGCCTCTCGAAGAGCTCCGAGGTTCGGTAGAGGACGGCCCCGAACCGGGACTTGCCGGACTCCTCGATCAGGCCACGCTCACCCAGGCTGGCAACTGCCGACTCCGAGGACACGCCCCTGATCCTCGCGATTTCGGGCCTCGAGACCGGCTGGAGGTAGGCGACGATTGCCAGGGTCTCGGCCTGGGCCTTGGTCAGTGGTGGGGTCCTGGGCCGGGCGAGGAGCCGCCGCGCGGCATCCTCGCTCTCCGGGGCGCTGGCCAGGGCGACCCCACCGGCTACCCGTCTCAACACCACACCCCGCCTGGAGTCGCCGAGTCGTCCCTCGAGTTCGGCCAGGGCCGTCTCGACCTCCGCCTCATCGGCTTCACAGGCCTCGGCCAGCTCCGCGACCGAAACCGGCGAAGGCGCCAGGAAGAGCAGCGCCTCGAGGTCCGCGGAAAGGTCCGAAGGCCGGTCCGGACTCTCGGCCGGCTGTGGATCAGGCAGGGACACCGGCACCCTCCCCGGACCTGATGATCGTGATCGGCCCGCAAATACTCTCCTGGTTCCAGGTTGCCTCGCCCTGGCCGTGGAGCTGAAGCAGGGCAAGGAGGGTGACCGCCTGGACCTCGCGGGCCTCGGCCCCGAAACTTTCGTCGAAGTCGAGTGAGGCCCGGGCAGCGAGGGCTGCCCGCAGGGCGGAGACCCTCCTCCTCAGGGAGATCGCGACGGGGATCCGTGGCATCTCGATCTCCTCCGGCGGGGTCAGCAGGTCCCCGATCGCCGAGCTGAGGATGTTGGGGTCATACGCCTGGGTGGCCGCCTCCACCGCGACCCGCCGGAGCTCCGGGGGGAGCGGAGCGCTTCGGTACAGGAACGGCGTTGCGGCATCCAGCATCGAGACCAGTTCGGCCGAGGCCTCCTTGAACTTCCGGTACTCGAGCATGCGGGCGATCAGCTCCTCGACCGCTTCCTCGGGCTCCATCCCTTCGAGCTCCGGGTCGGCCTGGGGCAACATCAGGCGGGACTTCAGCTCGAGCAGGGAGGCGATCAGAAGCAGGAACTCGGTGGTTGCCTCGAGGTCTATCTCGCCCCGCTCGGAGAGGCTCTCGACGTAGGCCGAGACGACCTCGCCCAACTCGACCTCGAGCAGGTCGAGTTCCTCCCGCAGGACGATCGTCAGGAGCAGGTCGAATGGCCCCGCGAAGACGTCGAGATCGAGGTCTAGGTCGGCAAGTCCGGACCCGATTGCCACATTCGAAGCGTAGAGAAGGATCCGGTCGAACGACCGGCCTGTCGCCGGCCCCCGAGTCAGCGACTGGCGAGCACCCTTCAGGCCGGGCCGAGGCCCATCGCCCTGCGGGCATCGGCGAGGGTCACCGAAGCCATCTCGCGGGCCCTGTCGGCCCCCTCGGACAGGACTCGTTCGAGGCCCTCCTCGTCCTCCCGGATTGCCGGATAGGCCTCCCTGACCGGGGCGAGGTAGTCGGCTACGGCCTCGCCCACCGCCTTCTTGAAGTCGCCGTAGCCGGAGTCGGCGAACTCGGCCTCGACCTCGTCCTCCCCCCTTCCCGTGGCGACCGCCATGATCCCGATCAGATTGGTGATTCCGGCCTTCTCGGGGTCCCTGCGCACCTCGCGTCCGGAATCGGTCACGGCCGAGCCGAACTTCTTCCGGATCGCCCCGGGATCGTCGAGCAGGTAGACCCGTCCGGAATCCGATCCGACCGTGGTCGACATCTTCCGCTCCGGCTCCTGCAGGTCCATCACCCTGGCCGCGACCTCGGGCACCCGGAGCTCGGGTTCGACCAGGACGTCACCGAACCTCTCGTTGAACCGCCTCGCAAGCTCCCTCATCAACTCGACGTGCTGGCGCTGGTCCTCCCCGACCGGTACCTCCTCGGCCCGGTAGGCGAGGACGTCGGCTGCCTGGAGCACCGGGTAGAAGAACAGGCCGGCCGAGACCAACTCCCGCTGCCTGGCCGACTTCTCCTTGAACTGGTGCATCCGGTTGAGGTCACCGTGGGCACAGACGGTCGAGAGCAGCCAACAGAGCTCGGTGTGCTCGTAGACGTCGGACTGCCTGAACAGGACGCATCGATCCGGCTCCAGGCCTGAGGCGAGCAGAACCGCGGCGGTGTCGTAGACCCTCTGCCGGAGCTCGGCCGGGTCGAATGGGACGGTTATCGCGTGCAGGTCGACGATGCAGTAGATCGCCGGATCGGCCCGGTCCTGTCCCTCGACGTACTGCCTGATCGCACCGATGTAGTTGCCGAGATGCTTCTCCCCGGTCGGCTGGATGCCAGAGAAGATCCTCACCGGGATCGGGTCAGGCAGACGACCCGACCGGCTGCCGGAGGACCGGCTCGCGGGTGGCCCGGACCTCGTCGAGGCGCCGGACCGGTGTCGTGTAGGGGGCGTCGGCCGCGATCGAGGGGTCCCGCTCCGCCTCCTCGAGGATTTCCTCGATCGCGTCGGCAAAGGCATCGAGGGTCTCGACCGACTCGGTCTCCACCGGCTCGATCATCACGGCCTCGTCGACCAGCTGGGGGAAGTAGACGGTCGGCGGGTGGAAGCCGTGGTCGAGCAGGCGCTTGGCGAGGTCGAGCGTCTTCAGGCCCAGCTCCTTCTTGAGCGGCGCCCCCGAGAGGACGAACTCATGCATGCAGGGCCGATCGAAGCCGATCGGCAGGTACTTGCCGGCCCGACCGTCCGCCAGCCGCCGTTTCAGGTAGTTCGCATTGAGGACGGCCCTGGTCGAGGCCTCCTTCAGGCCGTCCCCACCGAGACTGAGGATGTAGGCGTAGGAACGGACGAACACCCCGAAGTTGCCCTGGAAGCCCCTCAGCCGGCCGATCGAGAGAGGCCGGTCGTGGTCGAGTTCGAATACCGGATCCTGCTCGCTTCCCGAGCGGACGACCCGGGGGACCGGAAGGAATGGCTCGACCGCCTCGGACACCGCAATTGGACCGGAGCCTGGTCCACCTCCGCCGTGGGGCTGCGAGAAGGACTTGTGCAGGTTGACGTGGACGATGTCGAAGCCCATGTCGCCCGGGCGCGCGAGTCCCATGATCGCGTTCAGGTTGGCACCGTCGTAGTAGAGGAGTCCGTCCACTTCATGTACCAGGGAGGCGATCTCGGCGATGTTCTCGTCGAACAGCCCGAGCGTGTTCGGGTTGGTCAGCATCAGGCAGGCGACGTCGTCGTCGAGCTTCGCCTTCAGGTCGTCGAGGTCGACCCCTCCGTTCGGATCCGTCGCCACCTTGACCGCCTCGTACCCGGCCATCGCAACCGAAGCCGGGTTGGTCCCGTGGGCAGTGTCCGGGGTGAGCACCTTGCCGGGCGAGCGTCCCCTGTCGTCGTGGTAGGCCCGGGTGAGCAGCAGGCCGGCCAGCTCACCCTGGGAGCCGGCGGAGGGTTGCAGGCTCACGTGGGGCAGGCCGCAGACCTCGGCCAGCGCCCCCTCCAGCAGGTACATCAGTTCGAGGGCCCCCTGCACCTCCCCGTCGTCGGAGGCCGGGTGGAGACCCGCGTGGCCGGGTAGTGCCGCCACCCTCTCATTGAGGCGCGGGTTGTACTTCATCGTGCAGGAGCCGAGCGGGTAGAGGCCCGTATCGAGGTCGTAGTTCCGTCGCGACAGCCTGTTGTAGTGGCGGACGATCTCTGGCTCTGACACTTCAGGCAGGCCTGGCGGTTCCTCGCGCAGGAGCTTCGAGGGGATCAGCTCGTCGAGGGCTGGCCCTCCGCCGTCCTCCGGGAGCTGGGCAGCCCGTCGGCCGGGGACCGACTTCTCGTAGATCGTCTTCGCCCGGTCCGCCTGCTGGGGCGTCTCGGTCGCGGGACCGGGGCCGTTCACGAGGCCCTCCTGAGGATCGCCGGTTCCGGGATTGCCCTCGATCCGGCGCCACCTTCGGAGCCCTTCGCCCGCTCGGCCGAAGCTTCGAGGGAGGAGACGAGCCAATCGACATCGGCCGGAGTCCTCTTCTCGGTCAGGGCGACGAGGAAGGAGTCTTCGTACTCGGGGTAATCCCTTCCCAGCGGGTAGACCCGCAACCGCGGGCCCGAGGGGTCGCCCCCGGCCCTCAGGTCGGCGACCGGCACCTCGATCGAACGGACGGCGAACTCCCGTACCACCGGGGCATCGTGGAGCGACTCGAATCCGGGCAGGGCGGAGATCCGCTCCCTGGCGGCAGCGGTCCGCCTGGCGAGCAGCGTGCCCAGCTCGACGATCCCGGAGCGACCGAGCCACGAGAGGTGGATCGTCGCGGCAAGGGCGTTGAGCGCCTGGGAGGTGCAGATGTTGCTGGTCGCCTTCTCACGGCGGATGTGCTGCTCACGGGTCTGGAGCGCCAGGACGAAACCCCTCCGTCCGTCCGCATCCTCGGTCTCGCCCGCGATCCGGCCGGGCATCCTCCGAAGGTGCTCCTCCTTTGCGCAGAAGAAGGCAAAGGAGGGACCGCCGAAGTCGAGTCGGTTTCCGAGGGGCTGCCCTTCACCGAAGGCGATGTCCGCCCCGCACTCGCCCGGCGGCTTCAGGATCCCCAGGGTCATCGGGTCGACCGACACGGCGACCAGGGCTCCTGCCTCGCGGGCCCGGGTGGAGAGGGCCTCGACGTCCTCGATCGAGCCGAGGAAGTTGGGGCTCTGGAGGATGACCACGGCCGTCTCCCCGTCGATCGCCTCCTCGAGCGCCGCCCGGTCGGTCTGGCCGTCCTCGAGGCCGACCTCGACCACCTCGCACCCGAATCCCGCTGCGTGGGTCCGCAAGACCTCCCGGGCGTGCGGGTGGAGGCCCCTCGAAACCAGGACCCTGCTGCGCCCGGTAGCCCCGAGCGCCAGGTAGGCTGCCGCGGCTGCCGCCGAGGGGCCCTCGTAGAGGCCTGCATTCGACACCGGAAGCCCGGTCAGCTCCGACATCGCGGTCTGGAATTCGAACATCGCCTGGAGCCCCCCCTGGGAGACCTCCGGCTGGTAGGGGGTGTACGGGGTGAGGAACTCCGATCGAGAGGTGATCGCGTCGACGATCGCAGGTACGTAGTGGTCGTACATCCCGGCCCCGAGGAAAGACGGCTCCGAATCCGGTGGCCGGTTGGCCCCGGCGAGGGCGGCCAGCCGTTCGAACACCTCGGCCTCGGGGAGCCCGTCATCCATCGCCAGCGGCCTGTCCAGCCGCAGGCCGTCCGGGATCGTCTCGAGCAGCTCCTCCTCGCTGCCCAACCCGAGCAGCTCGAGCATCCGTTGCCGGTCCCCGTCGGTCAGCGGCGTGTAACCGGCCATCAGGAGCCCTCCTCCAGGCTCGCGCCGTAGGCGGCGGCGTCCATCAGGGCCTCGGCTTCCGCCGAATCGGACATCCGGATCCGGACCATCCATCCGGCGCCGTAGGGATCGGCATTTATCGCTTCCGGCGCATCGGCAAGGTCGCCGTTGACGGCTGTCACCTCGCCCGAGAGCGGAGCGACTACGTCCGAGACGGCCTTGACCGACTCGACCTCTGCGTAAGGGGAGTCCTTCGATACCTCGGTCCCGATGTCCGGGGGATCGAAGAAGACGACCTCGCCAAGCGCGTCCTGGGCGTACCAGGTGATCCCGAGCACGGCTTCGTCGCCCTCGATCCGGGCCCAGTCGTGTTCCGGGTGGTAGCGGAGATCTTCCGGGTAGGAGGCTTCGGCCATCGTTCTAACCCTTTCCGTACTCGCAGATGCTACGGAAACAGGGGCTTCGAGGATACGCGTGCGGCCCGACGCTTCCCCCGCACGTCGATGGTCAGCGGAGTGCCCTTCTCGGCGAGATTCGCTTCCACGAGCGCGAGTCCGATCCCCTTGCCGGTCGAGGGGGAGAGGGTTCCGCTGGTCACCACCCCGACTGCCGACTCCCCGTCGAGCACCTCGTTGCCGGATCGGGGGATCCCCTCCCCCTCGATCACGAACGGAACCAGCTTTCGGCCCGGTCCCTCCCGACGGAGGGCCTCGACCCGGTCGGCCCCCGTGTAGCCACCGCCGGGACGACAGGCCCATGCGAGTCCGGCCGTGATCGGGTCGATCTCCGGACCGAGGTCATTGCCATGGAGGTGGAAGCAGGCCTCGAGTCGGAGCGTGTCGCGTGCACCGAGGCCGCAAGGGACCACCCCTGCATCGATCAGCTCGTCCCAGATCGGGATCGCGACCTCGGGCTGGACCATCAGTTCGACCCCGTCCTCCCCCGTGTAACCGGTTCCACAGATGAAGGCCGGTCGCCCCCCTATCCGGTCGACCCGTATCCCGTTCCGGTCCGGCAGACCGACCCCGAGCACCGAACCGACCACCTCACGTGCGTTCGGCCCCTGGACCGCGATCATCGCCAGGTCGGCCGAGATGTCCCGAACGAAGGCATCACGCTGCCGGGCTGCCGCTCCGAGGATCTCCAGGTCTCCCGCGTGATTGGCGGCGTTGGTGACGAGCAGGAAGCGGTCGGCGCCGAGTCGGTAGGCGATCAGGTCGTCGACCACCCCTCCCTCGGCATCGAGCATCAGCGTGTACTGGGCACCATCGATCGGGATCGCCGAAGCGTCGTTGGTGAGCGTCGCCATCAGCAGGTCGACGGCGGCCGGACCCTCGACCTCGATCCTCCCCATGTGGGAGACGTCGAACATCCCGACATGGGTTCGGACGGCGACGTGCTCCTCCCGGATGCCGTCGTACTGGACCGGCATCTCCCACTCGGCGAACGGGACCATCCGTGCCCCGGCTTCCAGGTGGGCTGCGTGGAGGGGGGTCTTTCGGGGCTCTTCGCCCTGGTCGGTCACCGGCCGATCCTAGTCGGCCGTCTGCCGCCGGGGATTCAGTCCTTGAGGAAAGAGGGAACGTCTATGTCGCTGTCGCCGACCTCGAGATCGCGAATGTCGCGCTCCTCGTCCGGCACCCGCTTCTTGCTCTCGTAGCGCCGCCGGACCCGCTCCGGGGAGCGGGCGAGCAGCTCGAATCCTTCGAACCCTGTTGCGATGACCGTGACCCGGACTTCATCGACCATCGAGCGGTCGACCACGGAGCCGAAGATGATCGTCGCGTCGCGGTCGGCTTCCTCCTGGATCAGCTGGGCAGCCTCGTTGACCTCGAACAGTCCGAGGTCCTCGGGACCGGTGATGTTGAGCAGCATCCCGGTCGCCCCCGAGATCGACTCCTCGATCAGCGGTGAGGTGATCGCGGCCTTGGCGGCCTCGATCGCCCTGCTCTCCCCCTGGCCCGTACCGATACCCATCAGGGCTGAGCCGGCGTCGCGCATGATCGTCCTGACGTCGGCAAAGTCGAGGTTGATCAGGCCGGGGATCGTGATCAGGTCGGTAATCCCCTGGACTCCCTGGCGAAGGATGTCATCGGCCATCTGGAAAGCCTCGACCAGGGTGGTCCTGCGTTCGACCGCCTCGAGCAGTCTCTCGTTGGGAACGATGATCAGGGTGTCGACGTTGTTGCGGAGCTTTTCGATCCCCTCGATCGCCTGCTGCATCCGCTTCTTGCCCTCGAACTCGAAGGGCTTGGTCACGGCTCCGACCGTCAGGGCACCGATCTCCTCCTTGGCGATCTCGGCGATCACCGGCGCGGATCCCGTCCCCGTGCCGCCGCCTTCACCGGCGGTGACGAAGACCATGTCGGCCCCCTTGAGGGCCTCCTTGATCTCGTCGCGACTCTCTGCAGCAGCGCCTGCCCCCACCTCGGGGCGCGCTCCGGCACCGAGGCCCTGGGTCAGCTCCTGGCCGATCGCGATCTTGACGTCGGCATCGCATTCCTCGAGTGCCTGAACGTCGGTGTTGACCGCGATGAACTCGACGCCGCGGACTCCCGCGTCGATCATCCGGCTTACCGCGTTGGTACCGCCGCCGCCGCAGCCCACGACCTTGATCACTGCCAGGTAACTGTTGTCCACGCTTTCTCCCGATCCCGCTCGTTCAGGTGTCCACGAGCTGCTGAAGCCTCGCCCCGGACCTCGCCCGGTTGGTGTGAAGATGGCCCAAAGTAGGCCACGGCGTCGGATCTGTCAACGGCCGAAACCGATCGTTCAGGACCAAAGTCTCAAGTATCACTTTAGGGTTTGGCAACCCTCTACTTCAGCTGCAGCCTGCGGGCCTACGCGGGGCAATCAGAGCGGTCAGGGGCCTACCGCGGGCCTCCAGGGCACGGTCAGGTCGATGTAGCGGGCCGAGACCAGCTCCGGATCGGCGATCACCGTAGTCGCGGCCTTCCACTTCGCCCCGGCCTTCGAATCGTCGCCGAAGACCAGGACCAGGCCGTTCGAGAGTTCGACCTCTATTCCCTTCTCGCCCATCCTGCTCTCGACGACGAATGGCCTGATCTCGGTCGGCACGCTCCCCAGGACGATCGCCTGGGAGAGCCTCGGGCCGCCGAGCGAGGTGCTGTCCGTCGGGGGTGCCTTGCCCGGGATCAGCGGGAGCGTCTCGACTCCGTCGGGAACCGGCCCGAGCACCGTTCCGTCAGTCGCGACGAGGACGGCCTCGTCCTCCTCCCCGACCACCGCCCCGTCCTCCCTCAGCTCCAGGCGCGCGGTGGCACCGTTCGGGAAGTCCGTCTCGACCTCGACGCCGGCGACCCTCGGATACGGCTCGAGTGCCTCCTCCAGGTCGCCCTGGCGGACGTGGACGGTGGTCATCCCCTCGAGGCTCGTGGTCACGGTCTCGGTCAGTTCGCTCGCCTCGGCCTCGCCATCCTCGCCCGAGAGCGTTTCGAGGCCGGTCACCTGGACCTCCCGGATCTCGAAGACCGGGAGGTCCCGGAGCCAGACGAACCAGGCGATCGCGAGGCCGAGGAGGAGCACCATGAGGGCGAGGATCAGGAAGCGGAGGCGTCGTCTCCTGGCGACCCGCCCCCGGATCGTGGTTGCCGCCCCGGCCGGTCCGACCCCGGAGGTCCTTCCGGAACGGGCCTTACCGGCACTCCCGCTACCGGCCAACTTCCCAACCTTCCGGCCAGACAACGTCGCCCAGCACCTGCACCTCCGGCTCGAGGATCACCCCGAACTCCTCCGCGACGCGGTCCCGACC
>VEQW01000141.1 GCA_018883025.1 Solirubrobacterales bacterium
CTCGTGGGCGGTGCCTTCGGAGTTGGTGGAGGAGTCGCTGGGGGTTCAGGCGGCAGCCGATGCTCCGCCGTGTGTTCGGCGGTCTCGAACTCCGGATGGGCAGCCGGTGCCTCCAGCCCGGCCGAGCCGCCCTCGGGGGGCGCGGCCTCGGCTTCCATCACCTCTGCCTCGGTGCCGCGCTTCCTGCCCCATCGGCGCCGGGGTTCTTTCGGAGCCTTTTCGTCCGCCTCCGGGGAGGTTTGGGCTTCCTCTTCGGATGCTTCGGGGGTCGGTGGGGCCTCCTCGAGGTCGAGCTCGGCAAGACCGTCCTCGACCTCCCGGACTTCGGCGGCACCCCGGGCGAGGAGGCCGTCATCCCACACGCCCTGGACGTGCATCCCGAGGACCAGCTCCCCGAGTGCCTCGCGGCGGTCGGCAAGCAGTTCGCGCAGCTCCTCTCGACGCTTCTTGAGCGCCCTTTTCCTCATTCGACCTTCACCTCTGGGGCAATCCTTACCGGATGCCCGGTCGGATTGCCACTATCTCAAGCCCCCAGGACCTCACCGTAGGCGACCAGTACCCGCTCCGCCATCCGCCTGGCGCCAAATCTCTCGGCCGCTCGCCTCCCTCCGGGTACGTCCCGGACCTGGCCGGCCAGGATCGGCTCGAGGAATCTGGCCCATCGATCGAGCTCGAACTCTTCGCAGAGGACGCCCCCCAGGCCTCCTGTCGCGAATTGCGCGACTCCGACGGGGGTGGTGAGGACGGGCTTCAGGCAGGCGAGCGCCTCCAGGCATGCGAGGCCGAATCCCTCGTAGAGCGAGGTGATCACCACGGCATCGGCTGCCGACATCCAGGTGGACATCTCGTCGGGGTCGATTCCGCCACCCTCGAGCAGGGTCGCCCCGGTCTCTCGGGCGAGGGTCCGGGCGAGCGCAACCCGCTTTTCCGGTCGGCCCGGGTCGGCGGGGAAGAAGAGGTAGCGCTCCTCCTGTGAGAGGCCAAGGGTCGCCCTCGCCTCGCTCGCCGGAATCGCGCGAAACCGCTCCAAGTCAGGCCCACACGGGAGCACCGCCGCACGTTTTGCCGCGGCTCCGAGTCCGGCGCGTCCGCCCTCCTCGACGAACAGTGCCTTCGAGGCCGGTGCGGCCAGGGCTATGCGCCGGGCGAGGAATCGGGACATCGGCCCGACCTGGGGATGGCGAACGTCGGTGCCGTGGAAGGTCACTACTAACGGACTCGCGCCGGCCAGCCATGCGCTCAGTCCGACCAGTCCGTAATGCGCATGTACCAGGTCGAAGCGACTCCGCGAAACCCTGCGCCGGATCTCGCGGGCGGCCGGGAGGTAGTTGCCGCGCCCCGGGGGAAAGCTCATCAGCTCGACCTCGACCCCCAGGTCCCTGAGTGCCCCGACCTGATCGACCACCCATCGTCCGCGATGCGGCGCCTTCTCGTCCGGCTCGAAGTTGGTGACCACAAGGACTCGCACCGGCCGAGCGTACCCACGCCCAAGGCCAGATCGTCGCGATCGGCTCCGTTTGCCTTGAGGCAGCCTTGCCTCACAGATGTTTTTCGCCCTCCGAAGATCAAGCAGCGCCCCGGCCCACAGGCTTCCGCCCACGCGAATCAAGCGGATGAAGAAAACCGATGGAAAGAGCGAGAGAGGAGAGCGAATGGAGCTGGTGACGGCAGTCGAAGACGGGAGGAGGCGGATCGGCGGGCTGGTCGCGACGACGGGCAGGGCCCTCAGGCCGCTTGCGGGACGCTCCGGACAGGGGACGGTCGAGTACGTCGGCCTTATCCTGCTCGTGTCCCTGCTGATGGTCGGCATGGTCGCCGCGATGAAGGGATTCAGTGGCGCCCAGGGGACCGAACTGGCCGAGTTGATCGTCGACAAGATCCAGTCGGCGGTGGACAAGATCACCTTCAGGTGACCTGCTGCGACCCCGGGGAGCCCCCCGGGGTCGCCGACCGGTCCGATCCGGGCTCTGGAAGACTGGGTCCATG
>VEQW01000064.1 GCA_018883025.1 Solirubrobacterales bacterium
AGGCGAACCAGAGCGCCAGGATCGACCAGACGATCCTCGGGATCCTCCTCTTCATCCTCTCGGAGGTGATGCTGTTCGCGAGCTTCTTCGCGGCCTACTTCTTCCTCCGGGTCGTCGTCGGCCCCGATACCTGGCCTCCGGTCGGGATCGAGCTCCCGGTCCTGATAGCTGGGATTAACACCGTCATCCTGATCTCCTCGAGCTTCACCGTTCACTACGCGCTCGAGGCGATCCGGCACAACAACCACAACGGACTGAAGCTCGGACTGGTAATGACCTGGCTGCTGGGGGTGACCTTCCTCTTCATCCAGATCAACGAGTACATCCACATCGGCTTCTCACCGGCTGACGGCGCCTTCGGCTCGATCTTCTTCAGCCTCACTGGACTCCACGGGGCCCACGTATTCGTCGGCTTGCTGCTACTGACCTTCGCCAACATCAGGGCCTTCCGCGGCCACTTCGGCCCCGCCGAGAAGGATCACCTCGGTGTCGAGGTGCCCGGCATCTACTGGCACTTCGTCGACATCATGTGGGTCGTGGTCTTTACGACCATCTACATCCTCTGACCGAGGGCGGCTCAGACCGAAGGTTCAGGCTGGGCAACCCGCTCGAGTCCGAACAGGCCGCGTTCAGATGGGTCGTTGCCGTCATCATCGCCGCTGCCTTCGTCATCCTCCTCGCCAAGCTGGTCTCGTCGACGGTCGGGTTCATCGCCGCGCTGCTGCTGGGGGCCTTCGTTTCGGTCGTCGCCATGCGAGGTGCCTGGCGGATGATCCGCGGGACGGACAAACTCGATGGTGAGGGGCCCGAGGGCCGGGAAGCTGGCCCTGACGAAGGTTCCGGGGACGGCCAGGCGCCGGGCTAGGCCGAGCCCTGGCTCGGTCGGGCCCAGTAGGACTTGACCAGGGGCTGGGTCACCTTCCAGACGGTCTTTTCACCTGCCCGGAAGCTGTGGGTGTCGCCCGGCCCGAGGGCGATCCGGGTGCCGTCGGCCATCTCGACCTCGGCCTTGCCCCGGATGACGACGAACGATTCCTCCTCCTCGGTGTCGGAGAAGGTTCCCGGGGTGCACATCCAGAAGCCAGCAACCTCGGCACCGTCCCCGGATTCCGAAAGGGTCAGGTCGAAGGCCTCGGGAGTACCGTCGATCACCTGGTCGGGATCGAAAGGGTCGGGTTCGAAACCTTCGAAAACGGCGTGTGAATCCTCAAGGAAATCTTCCATCGACTCAGGATACCCCCGGCGCGGCCCGGGCCGGCGCCCTTCCCTTTGCATAATCGATCTGGCCGGCCGTCGCGACGGCCCAGAGCACCGCTACCCAGATCAGGGTCGCCGTCACCACATGGAACCAGACCAGGATCGCCGGGAGTTCGAGCACCCACTGGGTGATCCCGAGCGCGATCTGGAAGCCGATCAGGCCGGCTACGACCGAGACCGGCCTGACCGCCCTCCGGTCACCCCCCCGACGCATCAGGATCACCAGCACCACGAGGGCCGCAAGTCCGAACAGGACGGCCATCGTCGCGTGTCGCTGGACGATCCACTCGAGCGTTTCCGGTCCCTTGAAATCGAACCTCTGGACCAGCTCGCGATCATGGTCACCGGGGTGCGGCCCAGATGCAGTGGTGATCGTCCCGAGGAGCACCGTCAGCTGGCCGAGGGGGATCAGTGCCCTGACCGACCACACCCCGAAGACGTCGGTCGAGAAGCGACGCTCCCCTGGCTCGTAGCGCGAGCACCAGAAGAGCACGAAGGCGGCATCGAGGAGGATCATCGAGAGGAGAAAATGTCCGATCACCAGCTCCGGCGGCAGGTGGTACTCGACCACGAACGCACCGAGTACGACCTGCCCGATCACCCCGAGCGGCAGCAGTGCTCCGAACGCTGCAAGGTGCCACCGGAAGGGTCGTCGGAAGAACGCAAGCAGTGAGGCAGCGACGACGGCGAGACCGACCAGACCGGTCAGCATCCGGTTCCCGAACTCGATCCAGGCATTGAGCTGGCTGGGCGGGATGTATTCGCCGTAACAGCGGGGCCAGTCGGGGCAGCCAAGTCCGGAGGCGGTCAGGCGCACCGCTGCGCCGGTGAAGACGATCAGGATCAGTGCGACGAGGGCGGCCCCGGCAACCTTCGAGTAGGCCTCAGGCGAGATCGAGAGGTTCTTCAGGCGGGCGGCCACGCTGCCGGGTCCGGTAGCGGGCCGGTCCTCAGTTCCCGCCGGGACCGGCGGCGTAATCGACGAGGAAGTTGACCAGCTCGTCGAGTTCCTTCGGCGGGAGGTTGGCCCAGCGGTTCGGCATCACGGCGTTCTCGTACCCCTTCGCCTTGGTTGCGTTCGGGTTGGTGATGGCCTGCTTGATCTGGGCCTTGGACATCTTCGGGATGTACTCATCGAGGTTGGGTCCCAGGACGCCCGCCGATTCCGCAGCGGCGAAGATGTGGCAGGAGCCACAGCCCTGGTTCGCATACACCTGGGCGCCCGGACCCTCACCCGGGGCGATCGGCGGTTTGGCACCCGGGACACCCGCGTAGCGGGCGACATAGGCCGCCACATCCTCGGCGTCGTTGCCGGTGACGATGTTGGCCGGCATCGAGACCCCGGGGTAGCCCTTGACCGAGGGCCTGGGGTGGTAGATCTGGTAGAGCACCACCCCCTTCACCGTGTCCTCGCTCATACCGGCGGCACGGGCCGCGGCGAAGGCGGTGTCGAGGTTGGGACCCTGGTTGCCCTGACTCGCGGCCTGAGCCAGTTTGTGACAGGTCCCGCACTTGGAGTTGAAGATCTGTCGCCCTCGGTCCTGGAAGCCTCCCGAGATCTCGGCCGAGCTCTCGGTCCCACATCCGGAGGCCAGCGCGATCAGCAATCCGCCGGCGACAAGAGTCGAGAAGGTCTTGAGGGTGAGGGAACGACGACTCATCGGGGCCTCCGATTCTACCGATCGCCCAGGCCTTTACGAGCCCTCCCGTTTGGGGTAGGCTGGAGACAATCAGCACAAACTCCTGGAACTCTCAATTCAGGGGTGGAGGGAGGCGCAGACGTGGAGATCCAAGTCGGAATGTCGGAAGTCGTCTTGAGGATCGGCCCCGGCCTGAGCCTTCGTGAAGCCGCATCGAGGATGTCCGAGCGGGGAATAGGCGCGGCGATCGTCGAGGACGACGAATGGCCCGTTCCGAGGGTATTGACCGAGCGCGACCTGCTCAACGCGATCGGTTCGGGACTCGATCCCGACTCGGAGCTGGTCCGGGACCACATGAGTGAGAAGGTGATCACCGCATCCCCGGACTGGAGCATGGAGCGGGCTGCGACCGAGATGTCGAAGCGGGGAATCAGGCACCTGGTCGTCTGTGCCGACGGCGAGCTGGTCGGAGTCCTCTCGATGAGGGACATCATGAGGGCCTGGACCTCCGACGGTGCCACCTCGGGGGGTCCCCCCGACCGGCAGGCTGCCTGAGGGCAGGTCAGTCCAGACGGGGTGGGCCGAAGCTGTCGACCGGAATCTCGGCTCGCGGCCGGTCCTCTTCACGCGGGAGTCCGTAGAACGACCGGACGCCGCGCCGGATCATGCTTCGGAGGGCAAAGATCGCGAGGAACGCTCCGAGGATTGCGAACCAGAGCGGCGGAAACATGAATCCGGTCGCGAAGGCGCCCGCGACGATCCCCAGGATCCCGAAGGCAAGGACGGCCGGCGCCCAGGACGGTGCAGGCAGGCGGATCGTCTCTGTCGGCTCGGGAATGGTCGGCTGGCTGGATTCGTCGGCCATCGGTCAGGAGGCGAGGTAGAGGGTCGAGAAGAGGAACGTCAGGGCGAAGAGGATCGCGATCCCGGTCCCGGTCACGAGGCCCGAGGAGAGGAGTTTCTTCGAGGTATTTCGATCCATTTCAGGCAGGCTCCAATCAGGCGACCGCATCGACGGCCATTGCGATGAACAAAAGGGCCAGGTAGGCAAGCGAGAAGAGGTACGTCCGCAAGGCCAGGCGCTCCCCGGCACGCCTCTCGAGCAGCAAGGCGAACCCGACGAAGGCGACGCCGAGGACCAGGGCGGAGGCCAGGTAGAGCCCCCCGAGCAGCCCGGTAACGACCGGTCCCAGCGAAACCGCCAGCAGGACGACCGCGTAGAGGAGGATCTGCCGCCGGGTGTGGGCTTCACCCCGAACCACCGGGAGCATCGGGATGCCGGTCCGCGCGTAGTCATCCTTGATCATCAGCGAGAGGGCCCAGAAGTGGGGCGGGGTCCAGAAGAAGACGATCAGGAAGGGCCACGCGGCCTCCCACGAGAGGGTTCCCGTGGCCGCTGCCCAGCCGACCAGCGGGGGGATCGCGCCGGCACTGCCGCCGATCACGATGTTCTGCGGGGTAAGCGGCTTCAACCAGAGGGTGTAGAGAAGTACGTAGCCGAGCAGCCCGACCATTGCCAGGACGGCGGTCAGCAGGTTGACCGTCATCCAGAGCTGTCCGAAGGCGGCGATCCCGAGGCCGATCCCGAAGATCAGTCCGTTGATCGGATCTATCCGCCCGGTCACGAGGGGCCTGCCGCTGGTCCGACCCATCAGGGCATCGCGTTCGCGGTCGAGGTAGTGGTTGATCGCACCGGCCCCTCCGGCCGCCAGGTAGCCACCGAGCATCGTCCAGAGGATGACCGAGAGTGACGGCCCGGCCGGATCGGCGACGAACATCGTCGCGACCGTGGTCAGTAGCAGCAGGCTGATGATCCTCGGCTTGGTCAGGCTCAGGTAGTCGAGGACGACGGCCACGACGTCGCCGAGCAGCGAGCTGCCCGACTCCGTCCCTCTGCGTACTCCTGCACCGGTGGCGTCAGCGCTCATGGGATCAGGCTACCGGCTCAGTTTCGCGTGCTTCGTGATCACGATCACGATCCATCTGGGTCAGGACTTCGCGGATGTCGGTCAGCGGGACCTCGCTGCGGACGTCCGGCAACTCGTCGAAGTTGTGGGGTGGGGGCGGTGAGAGGGCGAGCCACTCGAGAGTCTCACCGAGCCAGGGATCCGGGGGCGCCAGGGGTTCCTCGACCCGGCTGCGGATCAGGTTTCCGATCGTCAGGACGATGCCCAGGAAGAGCAGCAGGGTGCCGAGGGTTGCGATCAGGTTGTAGGCGCTGACCCCCTCGCCCTCTGCGAACCGGAAGGCGTCGGTCACCTGCCCCTCGACACCGGCGCCGAACAGGGGCACCACGGCGATCACGGTACCTGCGACGACCAGCCAGAACGACTTCCGCGCCCGGTCTTCGTTCAGCATCCGACCGGTCATCTTCGGGTACCAGTAGCTGATCGCGGCGAGGCCACCGAAAAGCCCGAACCCGATCATCGCGAAGTGGGTCGCAGCCCAGGCGTCGTAGGTCTGCTGGAGCTGGGTCCCGACCGCGATCGTCGACTGACTGAGCTCGACCAGCAGCCCGATCGAGCCGAACGAGAGCGCTCCCATCGCGTAGCGGAGCGGCGCCCGCATGTGGAAGTCGGCCTTCGAGACCGCTCGGATCAGCGAGTTGTAGATCAGCCCGAACGGGACGATAAGGCCGATGGCCATGAACATTGCGAAGTACTTGGTGCCGATCGGAATCGGTGCCGTGTACATGTTCTGTCCCCAGGCGAGTGTCCCCATGACTGCGATCGCCACCATCGATCCGAAGATCACCCTGCGGTCGGGCGATCGCCTCCCGGTGAAGGTCTGGATCACCTCGGTCGCCACGCCAAGGGCCGAGATCGCGGTGAGCGCGTAGACCCCGGCGAAGAAGATGTAGGAGAGGTGCTGCCAGAGCAGTGGTGCTCCACCGGCACCACCGGTGAAGAAGCCGCCCCCCAGTCGGCGATCGATCATCAGCATGGTCGCCGCGGCGAGGAAGATCGGTCCGATGACCGCGAACAGCCACGAGACCACGGCGGCGGTCCAGACGAGCACTGGCGTCCGGCGCCAGGCCATCCCCGGTGCCCGGAGGTGCCGGATCGTCACCAGCAGGTCGACGGTGATCAGGATGTATCCGAGGGTCGCCAGTCCGACCCCGGCGATCCAGGCATCGACTCCGTTGTTGGAGGTGAAGGCGAGTTCGGAGAGGGGCGGGAGGGGGTTGATCCCGGCTTCTGGAGGTGTGTAGAGGATGGTCGAGTAGAGCAGGACCCCTCCGAGCAGGATCAACCACATCCCGACCTGCCCCAACCGGGGCAGGGCGGTCCCGCGGCTCCCGATCATCAGGGGGATCAGGTAGTAGAACAGGCCGAAGAAGAGCGGCAGTACGAAGAAGAAGATCGCCGTCGCCCCGTAGAGGGAGAGCAGCCTGTCGAAGGTGACCGGCTCGAGGAAGCCGTTCTCGGGGACGGCCAGTTGCAGACGGAGCAGCACCAGGAGTACAGCCGCAAGGAAGAGCGACCCGACTGCAGTGCCGATCAGGATCCGCCCGATGTCCTTGTGGTCGGCGCTGGTCGCGAGCTCGATCCAGCGCTGCCTCGGACCCGGCTCGCCCTCGACCGAGACCTCTGGCCGGGGGATCGGCTCGGTTTCGGGGAAGAGGCCGACGTCGGGGGAGGGGTCAGTCGCGTCCTCGGACTCCACGACGGTCGCGACTCCCTCCTCGGACTCGACGACGGTGACTTCCTCCGCGGCGGACTCGGGGGGCGACTCGGCCGAGGACTCGGACGTCGTTTCCGCCGGACCTTCCCCCTCGGTCGTTCCGGCCGCTTCACCCTCCGGGGCATCTTCGGGGGTCGACGCCGCTTCCTCTTCCTGACCTTCCATGCCCGTCTCGCCTTCTTCGCTCACTGGTTCATCGCCCTTCTGGCCTGGGCTTCGACCTGGCCCTCGACGATGTCCTGTGCCCCCTGGATCTCCTTCTTGAGCCGTCGGATGTAGGTCAGGTATTCATCGGGCGAGACGACCTCGACCACCGATTCCATGTCGGCGTAGCCCTGTCCCGAGAGCACGGAGGCCCAGCCACGGAAGGTTCCCTCCTCGTCGGCCCGGAAGCTGATCCGGTGGGTCTGTCCCGGGACGGCCTGCGCCTTGCCAGTGAGCGAGGGCACGTTCCAGCCGTGGACGACATCGCTCGAGGTCAGCTCGAGCGAGATCGTCACGCCCTTCGGGACGACCAGTCGGTGGTAGCCGAAGGCGCCGTTCGGGTAACTGAATCGCCAGAGCCACTGCTGGCCGGTGGCCGTGATTCGCAGGGAGCCGTCCTCGAGCGTTCCCTCGACCGAGGCGCGGCTTTCCGGAATATCGCGGGAAGCGGAGGTATAGATCGTCGCCACGACGAAGATCGCAACGGCGACCAGGGAGAGCAGGATCCCGACACGACCCGAGCGACTCGGGGTCTCGACCTCTTGCGCCTCGACGAAGCGATGCCGGGGCCGAACTGCCCTGAAGATCGCCAGGTTGACCACCAGGATTCCCAGCACGATCACCACGAACATGATCGTGTGGAGGGTGTTTCCCTTGGCGATCCCGGGCGAGATCGCATCCGGGTTCAGCGAGAGCGCCGATGCCGGATCGGCACCGATCAGGACGGCCGCGACGGTTCCGATCGCGGCCGCGGCGAGGGGCAGCGGCTTTCTCCGGGGGAGCACCACGAGCGTGGCCATTCTATGCGGAAGGAACGGACGGGCGCCTTCCTCCCAGCCGCCCGTCGGCAGCCGGGGTCGCGGTCGCCTACCCTTGGCCGCGATGCTCCGTTCGTTGCTCCAGCCCAGACCCGGGCGAAGGAGACGGTCGACGGCCTCGACCCTGCTCAGGGCGGCCTCCGTCACCGCGCTGGCTGCCGCGGTGGTCGTTCCGCACATCCGCCGTCAGCTTCGGATCCCGGCCGCGGTCACGGTCGCATCCACGGTGCTCGCACCGGCTGCGATCGCGGTCCTCTGGCCCCGCTCCCGTCGACGGGACGTCGCCCTTTTCCTCGGGCAGATGTGGGCCTTCGCCGTAACCCACGAACTTCCCTACGACAATCCCTCGCGGCTCAGGCGAAGGCTCCTGATCGATTATCCGATCGTCGCCGATAGGTGGATCGGGAGGGGTGTCCTTCCCAATGCGCGGCTCCAGCGACTGCTGCACGATGGTCCGGCCGGGGGGGTCCTGACCCGAATCTCGGCCTGGACCCACTGGCTCTGGTTCGTCCAGCCCTACCTGGCCCTGTTCTGGATCCTGCTTCGAGACCGCGACGCCTTCCCCCATTCGGCCAGACAGATGGCGGCCGTCTTCGACCTCGGCTGTGTCGTCTACTTCGCGGCACCTACCGCGCCACCGTGGTGGGCCTCGGAGAACGGCCACACCGACGAGGAGGTCAAACGGGTCATGGTCGAGTTCGGTGAGAGGCTCTGGGGTCCGGCCTGGACCAGGATCTTCGGGACGCTCGGCTCCAATCCCTGGGCCGCGATGCCATCGCTCCACTTCGCGACCTCGGTGATGGCGGCGATCCTCCTCTCCGAGTCCGGCGGGAAGGTGCAGGGGGCGCTCGGCTGGGTATACGCGGGGACCCTCGGTTTCGCCTTGGTCTACCTCGGAGAGCATTACGTGGTCGACCTCCTCGCGGGGCTCGCCATCGTCTTGCTGGTCAGGAAGGGTGAGCCGCTGGCCAGACCGTTCACTGCGC
>VEQW01000065.1 GCA_018883025.1 Solirubrobacterales bacterium
CCTCTGCTCCGAGGGCCTGCTTGGACTCCTTCAGGCCGTCCATCGCCGCCGAGACGATCTCGAGCCTTCGGACCGGATCGCTCTCGTAGACCGGCAGCAGTCCCCGCATCGCTGCAAGTCGGTTTCCGAGCGCCCCGTGTTCGTCCTCGGCCCGGACCGAGACCGGCACCAGCGCCCGCAACTCGAGACCGTCCACGTCGACCCCACGGTTGATCAGCCAGTTCCTCAGCGACCCGGTCACGGTCGCGAGCACCACGTCGTTGACGGTGGTGCCGTAATGGTTCTTGACCGTCTTCAGGTCCTCGAGGCTGGCTCGGGTGAGCGCGATCCTCCGATGGGGCGTGATCTCGGTGTTGAGCGGGACGTCGGGAGCCGGGTCTGCGAACTGCTTGGCGATCTCCGCCAGACCCTCGATCCCCTCCCCGATCTTGGCTGCGATCTGCTGAGGGTGGCGAACTGCGTCGAGCGCCCTGGCGCTCAGCCGAAGAGGAGTTCCGGCCACCTCGCCTGCACTCTGGCCGAGCAGCTCGTACTCAGACGGTGAGCGGCGGGGCTCCCAGGGCTCTATCCGTTCGACCGGCTCGGGATCGGGGGTGAGGTCGAAGATGACGGTACCGATGTCCACCCCGGAGACGCCATCGATCATCGCGTGGTGGCTCTTGATCAGGACGGCGAAGCGGTCGCCTTCGAGGCCTTCGACCAGATACATCTCCCATAGGGGCTTCTCGCGGTCGAGGGACTGCGAGAAGACACGGTTGGCGAGGGTGATCAACTCCCGCTCGGTCCCCGGACTCGGCAGGGCGGTGTGGCGCATGTGGAAGGCGAGGTTGAAGGCGTCGTCGTCCACCCAGAGGGGGCGGCCGATATCCATCGGGGGATACGCCAGCTTCTGCCTGTAGCGGGGTACGAGCGGAAGCCTCGACTCGACGTGGGCCACGAAATCACGGTAGGCAGGCGGCTCCCCATCGAAGATCAGCACGGCCCCGATGTGCATGTGGCTCGCCTCGTTCTCGTTGGTGAGGAACGAGGCATCCAGCCCGGTCAGGCGGTCCATGTGTGGTGTCGTCAGCTCTTCCATCCTGCTCCGGTCGGTCGGGATCGGTCGATGCCGATCCCTGCTCCCGGACGGCACCTTACTCCGGCTAACCTTCCGGTATGCCCGAAACCCCCGCATCGGTACCGAAAAGGGTAGTCCTGGCCGCGCCCCGCGGCTATTGCGCCGGAGTAGATCGGGCGGTCCAGACCGTCGAGGAGGCACTCGAGGAGCACGGTGCCCCGATCTACGTACGCAAGGAGATCGTCCACAACAAGCATGTGGTCGAACAGCTCGCTGCACGGGGTGCGATCTTCGTCGAGGAGGAGACCGAGGTGCCCGAGGGCGAGATCGTCGTCTTCTCGGCTCACGGCGTGGCCCCCGCGGTCCACGAGCGGGCGGCCCAGCGCAAGCTCCGGACGATTGATGCGACCTGCCCCCTGGTGACCAAGGTCCATGTCGAGGCCCGCAAGTTTGCCGAGGACGGCTACACGATCGTCCTGGTCGGCCACGAGGGCCACGAGGAGGTCGAGGGGACGATGGGCGAGGCCCCGGAGAGCATCGTCTTGGTCCAGACGGTCGAGGATGCCGACGGGCTAGAGCTCGAGGATCCCGACCACGTCGCCCTGATAACCCAGACGACCCTCTCGGTTGACGAAACGGCCGAGATCATCGCCCGGCTGAAGGAGCGCTTCCCGAAGATCGTCACCCCGAAGTCGGAAGACATCTGTTACGCGACCACCAACCGTCAGATCGCAGTCAAGGAGATCGCGGCCGATTGCGACCTCGTCCTGGTCATCGGATCCACCAACTCCTCCAACTCGAACCGCCTGGTCGAGGTGGCCCGTGAGTACGGGGCGGACTCCCACCTGATCGATAACCACACCCAGGTCAGGCCCGAGTGGCTCGAGGGGGTGGAGACGGTAGGGATCACCTCCGGGGCCAGCGCTCCCGAGGAGCTGGTCGAGGACCTGGTCGAGCTGTTCCGTGAGATGGGTGTCGAGGAGATCGGCGAGAGCCGCACCGTCGACGAGTCGGTCAGGTTCATGCTGCCGAAGGAGATCCGGAAGGGTCTCCCGATGGCCGGCTAGGCCCTGGCGCGCGCCGGGGCGAAGGAGACACTCCAGATCTCGGGTTCCCCCTCGAGCACCACCCGCATCCTGTGGCTCTCGTGCCCGTCGTGGAGGGCGAGACGGTAGAGACCGGGCCCCTGGATCTCAACCGACTCCTGGGGAGTCCCGTCCAGCTCCACCTTCAGTCGCCCTGTTCCCGTAGCGGTGGTCCAGGCCGATCCGGCCTCGTATTCGACCTCGAACTCCGTTCCACCCGAACCCGTGGTCCACGGCCCGTCGTCCCCAGGGAAGAGTTCCGAGCTGGGGGCGATCACCTCGACCCCTTCCTCATCCGTGTCCCTGATCGGCCTCATCGGTTCCGGGAGCTCGGCGGCCTTCGACGGCCCGAGGCTCTCCCGCAGGGCCTCTTCGGTCGCCCGGTACTCGCCCTCCCCGAAGTGGAACCAGCGCAGAGCACCTCCCCGCCCCCAGAGAAACAGCGACGGCCAGCCCTCGCAGCCGTAGAGCTTCCAGAATGCCATCTCGGGGTCGACCAGCACTGGGTAGCCGATCCCCAGGCGCTCTGCCGCCCTGGTCACCTCATCAGGATCACCACCGAAGGGGAAACGCGGGGCCTGAACCCCGATCACGGTCAGGCCCAGGGGTCGGTAGCGCTCGAACCAGCCGTTGAGGTAGGGGACGGTCCGTACCGAGTTGAGCTGGGAGAAGTCGAAGAAGTGGATGAGGACCGGACCCCTCGACACCAGTTGGTCCATCTGGCCGGGGTCGTCTCCTACCCAGAGCCCATCGCTCGGGAGGTCGGGCGCCCGGATGTCGTCCCTCGCCCGTTCCACCGTCCCGTTCACCTTTCTGATTCTAGGGACGGGTGGTTGCCCATCGGCCCCCGGGCGGGCCGCCCGCTGTTCTATGATCGAGGCCCTTCAACGACCGCAAGGAGAGTCCGCAAAAGATGAACCTCTGGGATCGCATCGAACAGTCTCGGGCCAGGTGGAACGTCCTCGAACATCCCTTCTACCAGCGGTGGTCGGCGGGGGAGCTGACCCTCGACGAGCTGGCCGATTACTCGGGTCAGTACAGGTACGCGACCGAGGCCGTGGCGACGATGAGCGCCGGTGTTGCGGGAGCGGCCCCGGAGGCGGAGCGCAAGGGCCTCGAGGCCCACGCCCGCGAGGAGGCCGACCACGTCGCGATCTGGGACCAGTTCGTCGACGCAGTCGGCGGCGACGTAACGGCGGACCCGAACCCCGAGACGGCCGAGTGCGTCGAGGCTTGGACGAAGGCTGACGGTTTCGGACCCCAGCTCGCCCGCCTGTTCGCGGTCGAGTCGGGTCAGCCGGAGATCTCAAAGACCAAGTCGAAGGGTCTCTCGGAGTTCTACGGGATCGAGGATGCTCCGGCCCGTGAGTACTTCACGGTCCACGCGACGATGGACGTAGAGCATGCAGAGGAAGGCCGCAAGCTGGTCGAGCGGTACATGGCCGACTTCGACGAGGATGAGCTCGCTGCGGCCGCCGAGGAGGCCTTCCGCGCCAACTGGCGCCTCCTCGACGGTGTAGACGCCTCCTGATCGAGCCCCTCTTCGCACATGCCCTGGCCACCGGCCAGGACATACCCCTGCCGGTATGGCTGTTCGCCTGGGGGGCCTCGCTCGTACTGATCGTCTCCTTCTTCGTGATTGCCGCCGGCTGGCGGACGGTCATGTACGAAGGGGATTCCTGGCGGCCGCTGGGCGGATTTCCCGGCCGCCTCCCGACCTTTTGGCCCCTTCGCCTCCTCGGGGGCCTGGCCGGCGTCTTCCTTCTCTGGCTGGTGATCTTTGCCGGACTCGAGGGAACCGAGGCCCCCGACCGGAACTTCGCCACCACCTTCGTCTTCGTCACGGTCTGGCTCGGATTCCCGGCGGTGGCGGTCGCCTTCGGCGACATCTTCCAGCTGGTCAATCCCTGGCGGGCCCTCTCGACCCCGGTCGGCTCGCTGATCAGGAAGGGTCTCGGGAGGGAACCATCACACCTCGTCTACCCGGAGCGACTGGGGCGGTGGCCCGCCGCGGTCGGTCTCCTCGCGGTGGTCTGGCTCGAGCTGATCTACGGATCGGGTAACTCGGTCGCGATCGGGGTCGAGCCGAAGGCGATCGCAATCGGAGCGATCATCTACACCGTCTACACGTTGTCGATGGTCGGACTCTTCGGTCGGGAGAAGTGGTTTGCGAACGGGGAGGTCTTCTCGGTCTATTTCGGGATGTTCGGATCCCTCGGAAAGCTGGCGGTCAGGGAGGGGCGCCTCGGCGTCCGCAAGTTCATGTCGGGGACCACGACCTGGATCACCGGTTCCGGGTCGGTTGCCGTCGCCGTCGCCGCCGTCGGCTCGACGACCTTCGACGGCGCCCAAGAGGGAATCCTCTCCGGTCCGCTCGACACCGTCACCTCGTGGATGGCTGAGATCGGGTTCGGCCCCCTGGCCTCGGGCCGGCTGGGGGCGACAGCGGTGCTCGGACTGAGCGTGCTGATCGTTGCCCTGATCTTCACCGTGGGGATCAGGGGCATGTCGACCGTGCCGGGGGCACCCCCCAGACGCGACCTCGCCCGCGCGTTCGGCCATGTCCTGATCCCGATTGCATTCGCCTACCTGGTGGCCCACTACTTCAGCCTGTTCGCCTTCCAGGTCCAGGCCCAGTTCACCTTCCTGCTCTCCGATCCCCTCGGGAATGGCACCACCGACCTCTTCGGGACGGCCGGTAGCGGGGTGGACTACGGACTGGTCACCCCGGAGTTCACCTGGTACGTCCAGGTGGCCGCCCTGATCGCGGGCCATGTCGCGGCCCTCGCACTCGCCCACGACCGGGCGCTCGCGATCTGGGGCGACTATCGCTCCGCCACCCGGTCGCAGTACTGGATGCTCGGGGTGATGGTGGCCTTCACCTGCTTCGGACTCTTCCTGCTCTCGGTCACCAACGCCTGAGGGCGGGTCGTGACCCGGCCGATCCCCGTCAGAGGACTTCGGCCAGCCGCTCCTCGAGCTTGCCCGCGATCTCATCCCGGACCGGGCCTTCTCCAAGCCGCTCCAGCAGGGACTGGAGGAAGCCCTCGACGATCAGGGAGCGCGAAGTCTCCTCGTCGAGCCCACGGGATTCGAGGTAGAACATCTGGGTCGGGTCGACCTGGGCAATCGCTGCGGCGTGGGTGCAGGCAACGTCATCGGCGAGGATTTCGAGGCCCGGAATCGCGTCGGCGTGCGCATCGGGAGAGAGCAGCATGTTCCGGCATTCCTGGAAGGCGTCGGTCTTCTGGGCACCTTCCTCGACCTTGATCATCCCGCGCCAGACGGCCGTGGCCTGATCGGAGAGGATTCCGCGGAAGGCGAGGTCGGAGATCGTGTTCTCGGCCGCGTGTTCCTGCAGGGTGTCGTAGTCGAGGTGTTGCCCATTCCCACCGGCGTAGCCGCCGGTGACCCGTGCTTCGGAGCCCGTTCCGACCAGTCGGGTGGTCATCCGGACCTTCCCGTTGCCGGACCCGAACCCGAGTGCTGCCCAGTCGAGCAGTCCGTCACGGTCCACGGTCGCCCGCTGGGTCGAGAACAGCCAGGCCCTCTCGGAGAGGTCCTGGGAAGTCACGTAGTGGAGCCTGGCGGCCTGGCCGACCGAGACCTCGACCACCGTGTTCAGTAGGGCATCCGTGCCGTCGTCGGAAGACCGGTAGTCCTCCCAGACCTCGGCGCTCGCCCCCTCCTCGAGCACGACCAGGGTCCGCCAGTAGACGGCTGCTCCGGCCCGGTCGAGGTCGAGCCCGATCCGGATCGGCTGATCGACGACGACGCCCTCAGGCACGTGGATGAAGACCCCGTCGGCCCATTCGGCCTCGTTCCGGGCGACGAACGGGTCGTCTGCCGCGACGAGCGATCCGAGGTGCCGTTCGACCAGCTCGGGGTGCCGCTCGATCGCCTCGGTAAGCGGCATCACGACGACCTCGTCGTCCCCTCCGTCGATCGTCGCCCCGGCGGGTGAGGCCGAGTAGGCCTCGAAGTCCAGCTCGTCGAGCGAAGTGAACTCCCAGCCCTTGACCTTCCGGTCGGGCAGGGGCAGGGTCTCCACCAACCCCCTCGCCTTCTCCCTCCGGCCGGCCAGCCACTCGGGCTCGGCCGCAACCGGGCTACCCAATTGAGCCCTCCATCTGCAGCTCGATCAGCCGGTTCAGCTCGACCGCGTACTCCATCGGAAGCTCCTTGGTCACCGGTTCGATGAATCCGTTGACGATCATCTTCGAGGCTTCCTCCTCGGAGAGGCCGCGGCTCTGGAGGTAGAACAGCATGTCGTCACCGACCTTCGAGACCGTCGCCTCGTGGCCGATATCCGCATCGTTGGCGTCGATCCGGATGGTCGGGTAGGTGTCCGAGCGTGAGTCCTCGTCGAGGAGGAGTGCGTCGCAGACCACCTTCGAACGAGTCTCGGTCGCCCCGTCGGCAACCTCGAGCAGGCCGCGGTAGGTCGAGCGACCACCGTCCTTCGAGATCGACTTGGAGAAGATCGAGGACGTCGTCTTCGGGGCTGCATGGATGATCTTGGCCCCGGCATCCTGATGCTGGCCCTCGCCGGCGAAGGCGATCGAGAGCACCTCGCCATGGGCCCGCTCACCAGTCAGGTAGATCGACGGGTACTTCATCGTCAGCTTCGAGCCCAGGTTGCAGTCGACCCACTCCATGGTGGCGCCCTCCTGGGCGACCGCCCGCTTGGTCACGAGGTTGTAGACGTTCTGCGACCAGTTCTGGACCGTGGTGTATCGGACCCTCGAGCCGGGCTTGGCGATGATCTCGACAACCGCGGAGTGGAGGGAATCGGTCGAGTAGACGGGGGCCGTGCAGCCCTCGATGTAATGGACGTCGGATCCTTCCTCGGCGATGATCAGGGTCCGCTCGAATTGACCCATGTTCTCGGTGTTGATCCGGAAGTAGGCCTGGAGCGGCATCTCCACCTTGACGCCCTTGGGGACGTAGACGAACGACCCGCCCGACCAGACGGCCGAGTTGAGGGCGGCCAGCTTGTTGTCGTTCGGCGGGATGACCGTCGCCCAGTACTCGCGGACCAGGTCTTCGTGCTCCCTGAGGCCGGAGTCCATGTCGAGGAAGATCACCCCCTGCTGCTCGAGGTCTTCGCGCACCTGGTGGTAGACGACCTCCGATTCGTACTGGGCCCCGACGCCGGCGAGGAACTTCCGTTCGGCCTCGGGAATCCCCAGCCGGTCGAAGGTCTTCTTGATGTCCTCGGGTACGTCGTCCCAGTCGCGCTCGGGCCGCTCCGAGGCCCGCACGAAGTAGTGGATGTCGTCGAAGTCGATCTGGTCGAGGTCACCGCCCCATTGAGGGGTCGGCCGGGACTCGAAGTAATCGAGGGACTTGAGCCTGAACTCCCTCATCCATTCCGGTTCGTCCTTGTACTCGGAGATCTGCTCGACGATCTCCCTGGTCAGCCCCTTCGGTGCCTTGTAGGCGTACCCGGTCTCGGGATCGTGGAAGCCGAACTTCTCCTCGTAGTCGGCGTTGATCCCCTGGACCTTCTCCTTCTCTTCGATTACCTCGGGAGTAGCCATCGTCAGACCTCCACCTTGATCGTGTCGTCACTGGTATCCACCGGAAAAGTCCTGACCGGCTGGAAGGCCGGCAGCGTCTTCGGCTGTCCGGTCTTCAAGTCGAAGAGCGATCCGTGCCTGGGGCACTCGACCGTGCACCCGGACTGGTCAAGGGTACCCTCGGCGAGGGGTCCGTCGTCGTGCGAGCAGCGGTCCTCGATCGCCAGGATCGTCCCCTCGCAGTTGAAAACCGCCACGGGGACGTCGCCGGTTTCGACGACGCGGACCGAACCGGGTTCCAGCTCGGCCACGGGGCAGACTTCGATCTTCTCGCCTTTGCCGTTCAAATGACCCTCTGTCGGTACCCGACTTTTCCTTTCAAGACTTCGATTCGGCAGTTTTCCCTACTGCCAAGGTAGGAATTGGATGATATCGGTCCGGGGTACCGGTCAGGCCTCCCAGTCGACCTCCCGGCCGAGGCCAGCCCCCTTGACGACCTTGAGGCCGAGCAGCGCACACTTCATCCGGGTTGCCGAGATCTCGATCCCGAGGAGGTCGAGCACCTTCTCTTTCGGCAGGGTGACCAGCTCGTCCCGGGTGAGTCCGGTCAACTCGTCGGTCAGCATCGAGGTCGCCGCGGTCGAGATCGCGCAGCCCTTTCCCTCGAACTTGACCTCGGCGACCCGACCGTCTTCGTCGAGCCGGATGGTCACGTGCTGCTCGTCGCCACAGAACGGATTGTTGTCCTCGAACTCGAGGTCCGGCTCATCGATCCGCCCGAAATTGTGGGGTCGTTTGTAGTGCTCGAGGATCTGTTCGCGGTAGAGCTCGTCCACTCCGGTCACCCGTCGTCGGAGAAGATCCGCCTGCAGTCCTCGAGTCCCTCGACCAGTCGGTCGACCTCCTCGGGCGTGTTGTAGAC
>VEQW01000066.1 GCA_018883025.1 Solirubrobacterales bacterium
GGCTGGTTCGGCTTCAACGGCGGCTCCACCTTCAACACCGATGGCGGCTTCTTCGCCGAGGTGATGCTGAACACCCAACTGGGGGCTGCGGCCGGGGTGATCGGCGCCAGCCTTCTCGTCTTCATCAAGACCAGGGCCCTGGACGTCGGCATGGCGGGCAACGGTGCGATCGCCGGCCTGGTCGGCATCACCGCGGGCTGCGGCTTCGTCGAGTACTGGGCCGCTCCGATCATCGGCCTGATCGCGGGATTCATCGTCGTGATCGGGGTACTCGCCTTCGAGAAGTACCTCGACGACCCGATCGGGGCGCTGTCGGCCCACGGCCTGGCGGGTATCTGGGGCACGCTCGCGGTTGGCCTGTTCGCCTCACCCCGCCTCGTCCTCGACGGAGCAGGGGCCGGCCTCTGGTACGGAATCTTCGGCGACGCCCCCCTCTCCGGCACGATCGGGCAGCTGGGCGTCCAGGCCCTCGCCGTAGTCGCCACCTTCGTGGTCGTGTTCGCGCTCTCCTGGGCAACCTTTGCGCTGATCAAGGCAACGATCGGCCTGCGGGTCCCAGAGTCAGAGGAAGAGGCCGGGCTGGACATCTCGAGCCACGGCATGTACGGCTACCCGGAGGCATTCATCCCGCAGCCCGAGTATCCGGTCGCCGTCTATGCGTCGACCGCGACCGGGGATTCGGCGCCGCCACCCGAGCGTCCGGGTCGGTTCCGGGAGCAGAGAACGCCCAACGGCGGAAAGGAGCGGTCAAGGTGAAGAAGATCGAAGCATTCGTGAGGCACGAATCGTTCGAGCCGATCAGGGCGGAGTTGCTCGAGAAGGGGTTTCCCTCGATATCGATCAGCGAGGCGAAGGGCTCGGGTCGCCAGAAGGGGATCGTCGAGCAGTACCGGGGCTCGACCGTCACCGTCAACGTGAGACCCAAACTAAAGCTCGAGATCGTGGTAGCCGACGAGGACAAGGACCTGGTCGTCGAGACGATCCTCAAGCATGCGAGGACCGGCGAGATCGGGGACGGCAAGATCTTCGTCATCCCGGTCGAGGAGGCGATCCGCATCCGAACCGGTGAGCACGGCCAGGAAGTGACCCAGAGCCACTCGGACTGAATCAGGGGAAGAGGTGGGACGGCAGCGCCCGGGGCCGGTGGCGGATCGGCCCCGGGCGCCGTCGTTTTCCGGGGCCGGTCTGGTCTCCGGGTTGCCGGGCGGCAACACCGCCGGGGGCGGCTGGCGGTAGCCTCGAATCCCCATGAGCGACGAGTCCATCACCCTGGCCGAGGCCGCCCGCAGGTCGGGCGTTTCGACCGACACCTTGAGGAGATGGGCGAACGAGGGGATCGTCCCACTCGACGATGGGACCTGGACCCGCGCGGCCGCCTCCCAGGCGAGGGTCGTTGCCCGGATGCGCGACCGGGGGCACTCGCTCGAGGACCTCCGCGAGGCTGCCGCCGAGGGCCGGCTCGCCGTCGGCCTGGCCGAGGACGTCTTCGCCGATGAGTCCGAGCAGATGACCGTCGCCGAGGCGGCCGAGCGGACCGGGGTCGAGGAGGACTTCGTCGAGCGCCTGTTGGACCTGCTCGGAACTCCGGTGGGGGAGAACCGCACCCTGAGCGAGGAGGACCGCAAGGCGATCGCCCGGCTCGCCTCGGTGGCCGAGGCCGGCCTTCCCCTCGAGGCGGTGCTCCAGCTGGTCAGGATCTACGCCCAGTCGATCCGCCGGATCGCCGACGCCGAGGTTCGACTGGTCCACCTGTTCGTCCACGAACCGATGATCCGGGACGGGATGTCGGCCAGTGACATCTCCGAGGAGCTGAGCGACATCGCCGCCAATACCGCGCCCACCGCCGTACCGCTGTTCAAGTACCTGCACCAGCGCTACCTCCGGTATTTCATGGAGCAGGACGTGGTCGGTCACATGGAGGACGAGGCGCCTTCCGGTGCCGACATCGGCGAGGTAAAGATCGCGATCTGCTTCATCGACCTGACCGGCTTCACCCAGTTCACCGAAGAGGAAGGGGACATCGAGGCCCTCCTGGTCATCGAGAACTTCACCGATGCCGTCCGCGAAACCCTTCCGCCCAGGGCAGAGGTGATCAAGTCGATCGGTGACGAGGTGATGGTGGTCTCCCCGGACCCGGCCTCCCTGGCCGAGTGGGCCGTCGGCTTCATCTCGTTCTTCAGCGACCGGCCGAAACCGAGGGCCGGGGTCCACTACGCCGGGGCCGTCTTCCGCGACGGGGACTACTTCGGCAGTCAGGTCAACCTCGCCCACCGGGTCGTAAACCGGGCTCTCGGGGGAGAGGTACTGGTCACCGACACGGTCGCCGAGTCGCTCGAGGACCACGAGGAGATCGAACTGGAACCGATCGGCGAAGTCCCCCTGAAGGGGTTCCCCGAACCGACCCCCCTGTTCTCGGTCAAGGTCCGTGGTTGAGGGGGCCGGAGGCGTGAAGCTCGAAGAGGCGATCCTCGAATCGGGCCTGATCGACTCCGGCAGCGACGGAGTCGCGCTGCTCTCTGGAGGCCCCGACTCGGTCGGACTGGTGTCCGGACTGGTACGGGCGCTCGGGCCGGATCATGTGGTCGCCCTCCACGTGAACTACGGACTCCGATCCGACTCCGATCTGGACCAGGAAGCATGCGAGGCGGTCTGCGCCAGGCTCGGGGTCGAGCTGGTCACGATCCGTGCGGGCGAGCGTCAGGGCAACCTCCACGACTGGGCTCGAACGGTCCGTTACCGCGAGGCCTCGCTGCTCGCCGAACGACTTGGACTCGACTGGATCGCCGTCGGCCACACCCGGACCGATCTCGTCGAGACGCTCCTCTACCGGCTCGCTTCGTCGCCCGGGACCCGGGCGCTCAGGGCGATGCCGGCCAGGCGGGGGCTGCTCGTCCGGCCCCTCCTCTCCCTCGGGCGGTTGGAGGTCCGCCGCGCGGTGGAGGAAACGGGCCTTCCGTTCGTCGACGACCCCTCGAACCTGGATCCGGCGTTCGCCCGGGCCAGGATCCGGACCGGAGCGATGCCGGTGCTCGGCGAGGTCAACCCGGCCTTCGAGCGGAACGTCCTCCGGACCCTTGCGGAACTGGAAGAGGAGGCAGGCTTCCTGGAGGCCGAGGGTGAAGCCCTTATCGGCGAAGGACCGAATGGCCAGCCAACGATCGCGACAGCGGGCCTGTTGCAGGCCGACCCAGCGGTTGTCCGTCACGCCCTGCGGCAGCTCGTCCGTGCAACGTTTGGGCGGGAGGTACCCGTTTCGATCGACCGTACGGCCCTCGTGATTGAACTAGCGGGACGACCGGAAGGGGGCTCGATCGACTTCGGTGAAGGAATCCGAATCGAGATCGGTTCAGGGCTGGCGTTGGTCGAAGGAGCGCCCAGGGAGGCATTGTCGGTCGAGGGGCCGAGGGAGCTGACCATCCCCGGGGCGGTCGACTGGGACGGCTGGCTGTTCGGGGCCGAGCGGCTCGAGCCGGTACCGGCGCCCCGGGGGCCGGATGTCGCGACCCTCGACCGATCGGGGCTTGGCGATGGGGTCGCGGTGAGGGCCTGGCGCCCCGGGGACCGAATCCGCCCGCTGGGGATGAAGGGGTCGAAGCCGGTCGCAACCCTGATGTCGGAGAAGGGGTTGCCGCGGCCGCGTCGCACCGGCTGGCCCGTGGTGGAGGCCTCGGGGGAGATCGCCTGGGTTCCCGGCATCGCCGTCTCGGAGTCCTTCAGGGTTCGGAGGGGAACCGCCGACCCCGTCCTCCTCACCGCCGAGCCACCCGGACGTCAGGGGTCGTCTGACCTCGGCCGCGGCACCTAGACTGCCGATGCCGATGGAGCAGGGACCCGACAGGAACGGCCACAACGGGGTGGGGGAGACTCTGGTCAGCGCCGAGAAGGTCCAGGAGCGGGTTCGGGAGCTCGGGGCCGAGATCAGTGCCGACTACGCAGGCCGGGACCTGGTGCTGGTCGGGGTCTTACGTGGCGCCTCGGTGTTCCTCGCCGACCTTATGCGGACCCTGACCATTCCGTGTGAGGTCGATTTCATGGCGGTTTCCTCCTACGGATCCTCCGCCGACTCTTCCGGAGTCGTTCGGATCCTCAAGGACCTCGACGATCCGGTGACCGGTCGGGATGTCCTGATCGTCGAGGCGATAGTCGACTCGGGACTGACACTCTCCTACCTGATCCGCAACCTCGCGGCCCGGGAGCCGGCAACGCTAGAAGTCTGCACCCTGCTGTCGAAACCGGACCGTCTCCGGGCCGAGGTTCCGATCAGGTACACGGGTATCGAGATACCGGATGAGTTCGTGATCGGCTACGGGCTCGACTACGCCCAGAAGTACCGCAACCTCGACCACGTCGCGACCCTTCCGGAGGGCGTCGCCCCGCCGCTCTAGGCCGAGGGCGCGGCGGCACTTCCCTGCTACGCTGGAAAGCCGTTCAGACCCCTGTCTGGCAGGCAGGGCGACGGTTCCGGACCGAGACGAAGGAGTGGTTTGAAGCGGTTTTTCAAGAGTGCGGCATTTCCGATTCTGCTGGTCGTGATCCTCGCGTTCGTGGCCCAGCGAGTGATCAGCCCTGACACGGGCCAGGAGCCGCCCACTTACAACCAGTTCCTGACGATGGTCGAGCGCGGCGAGATTGCCGACGTCACCATCAACACCAAGGACAACACACTCGAGGTGACCGAGGAGCCGGCTGGCCAGAAGGCCGACGCGGCGAATGCCGACAACGCCTCCGGATCCGGTGACACCGGCGAGAAGTTCGAGACCGGCTACCCGCCCAACACCGAGCAGAGCCTGCTCAACCAACTCGACCAGAACGACGTGGCAGTGACCGTCGAGGGGTCGGGTGGCAGCTCGATCCTCTCGATGCTGATCTACGTCCTTCCCTTCCTGCTCTTCTTCGGGTTCTGGATCTTCCTGATGAACCAGATGCAGGGTGGTGGTTCCCGGGTGATGAGCTTCGGCAAGTCGAAGGCGAAGAAGATGGCGGTCGACGCGCCCAAGATCACCTTCAAGGACGTTGCCGGAGCCGACGAGGCAGTTCAGGAGCTCCACGAGATCAAGGAGTTCCTCCAGAATCCGAAGAAGTTCCAGTCGCTCGGTGCCCGAATCCCCAAGGGCGTGCTCCTATATGGACCGCCCGGCACCGGAAAGACGCTCCTCGCCCGGGCCGTGGCCGGTGAGGCAGGGGTTCCCTTCTTCTCCATCTCGGGCTCCGATTTCGTCGAGATGTTCGTCGGAGTCGGTGCCAGCCGGGTCCGCGACCTCTTCGAACAGGCGAAGCAGAACTCCCCCTGCATCATCTTCATGGACGAGATCGACGCAGTCGGCCGCCACAGGGGTGCCGGCATGGGTGGGGGTCACGACGAACGGGAGCAGACCCTCAACCAGCTCCTGGTCGAGATGGACGGCTTCGAGATCAAGGACAACATCATCCTGATAGCGGCCACCAACCGGCCCGACATCCTCGACCCGGCCCTGCTCCGGCCTGGCCGCTTCGACCGCCAGGTGGCGGTGGACCGGCCCGATCGCCAGGGGCGGAAGCAGATCCTCGAGGTCCACTCGCGCGGGAAGCCCCTCGCCGGGGAGATCGACCTCGACGCGCTGGCCGGTCAGACCCCTGGCTTCACCGGTGCCGACCTCTCCAACCTGATCAACGAGGCAGCCCTGCTGGCAGCTCGATCGGGTCGCAAGGAGATCACCCAGATCGAGCTCGAAGAGGGAATCATGCGTGTCGTCGCCGGACCCGAGAAGAAGACCCGGGTGATGTCCGAGAAGGAGCGGCGGATCACCGCCTACCACGAGATGGGTCACGCGATCGTCGGCCACGTCCTGCCCAACTGCGACCCGGTCCACAAGATCTCGGTGATCAGTCGTGGTCAGGCTCTCGGCTACACGATCTCGCTCCCGGCCGAGGACAAGTTCCTCACCTCCCGGGCGGAGCTCGCCGAGACGATGGCGATGACGCTCGGCGGCCGGGCGGCCGAGGAACTCGTGTTCGACGAGATCACGACCGGAGCATCGAACGACCTCGAGAAGGTGACCCAGACCGCCAAGCAGATGGTGATGCGCTTCGGGATGTCCGAGCGACTCGGCCCCCGGGTCTTCGGCCACGATCGCGGCCAGCCATTCCTCGGTCGAGACATGGGTTCCGAGCCCGACTACTCCGACGAGATCGCCCGCGAGATCGACGACGAGATCCGCCGGATCGTCGAGAACGCCCACCAGACCGCCCGTGACATCCTCGACAAGCATCGCGAGGACCTCGAGAGGATCTCCGAGATCCTGCTCGAGCGCGAGACGATCGATGCCGATCAGTTCGTCGCCCTACTCGAGGGAAAGAGCGAAGCGGAGGTCTTCCCGCCCGAGGAGGAAGCCAAGGAGAAGGAGATCGAGGACTTCCCCTCCGAGCCGGACCCGGTCAACACCCCGACGACCGAGCCCTCTCCCGCGCCACCCCGTCCCGGGTACGCCGGCGGAATCACCGAGAACCGCTCGGACTGACCGGACCCGCCCCGGTGAGCTTCCGGGGCCTAGATCTCGTCCGGGATCGGTCGGATCCCCGGGCCCTCCCCGGCGATCGAAACCGTGCTCTCCCAGGCAGCCTGGAGGTAGGAGGCATTCGCAGGGTCGTTCCTGAGCCCCCACCCGACCGGTTCGACGAGGTAGTCGCCGGGCCTTACCCAGATGGGGACGTAGTCGACTGCCGTTACCTCGGTCTCGTCACCGTCCGAATGGAAGCGGAACAGGGCGATCAGGCCGTACTGGGTCTCGGCGGGCAGGCCGGCGGCGGCACTCTGGTTCGAGAGGAGGTTGCCGACGCTGAAGGCGACGAACTTCCCGTTGATCCGTTCGATCGGTTGGACGACGTGCGGCCCCTGCCCGGAGATCGCGGCTACCCCCGGGATCCGGGTCACCGCCTCGGCCAGCTCGCGCTGGGATTCATTCGGCTCGGTCGAGTTCTCATCTCCCCACTGGATGATCACCAGCACGGTGTCTGCACCGGCTCGGAGCGTCCTCTCGACGTCGCGCTCGACCCGTCTCTTCTTCTCTTCGACCGGCGCCTCGAATGGGAGCAGGTTGAGGGTCGAGTCGTCCGGTGGGGTACCGGCGTTGCTGTAGTCGGTGTAGGCGACCAGGCCGACCTTGATCCGGCCCGCGTCCATGACCAGCGGTTTCGTCGCGTCTTCCTGCTCGATCGCCGAGCCGGTCGTCTCGACGCCTTCGCCTCGTAACGTCTCGATCGTTTCGACCACCCCCTCCTCGCCACGGTCGAGGGCGTGGTTGGAGGCGGTGCCGCAGGCCTCCCAGCCGGCCTCCTCGATGCCGGCGGCGATCTGGATCGGGGTGGCGAACAACGGATAACCGCTCGGTTCGCCCGAGGTGAGTGGCGTCTCCATCTGGCAGACCGATAAGTCGACATCCCTTACATAAGGCTCGATCGCGGTGAACATCGGTGCGAAGTCGTAAGAGCCGCCCCCGTTCTCGACAGCCCGGTACCAGACCGGCGAGTGGATCAGGATGTCGCCACTCGTCGAGACGGTCGCCTTGGCGGGTGGGCCATCCTCACCCCCGCCTCCTCCGCCTGAGCCCCCGGCCCGGATGATGACCACCAGGCCGATCACGATCGCCAGCACCGAGATTCCAAGGACGGCACGGCGGCGTCTCACCTCACGCCTCTGGCGCTCGACCCGCGCCCTGACACTCCGAAGGTCGGACATTCGGCGATCCTCCCAGAAAGCGGGATCCAGCCCTGCATCCAGGCGGGGTTCCCGGTGGTTTGGGATAGTGGCCAGATGGACCAGAGGGATGCCGACGTCGTCGTGGTTGGGGCCGGGCTCGCCGGACTTTCGGCTGCCCGCTCCCTGGTAGGAAAAGGCCTGGACGTGATGGTCGTCGAGGCCCGTGACAGGGTCGGGGGTCGGATCGAGAATGGATTCATCCACGGCGAGCCGGTCGAGCTCGGGGGACAGTTCGTGGGCCCCGGTCAGGACGAGGTTCTGGGTCTGATCGCCGAACTCGGTCTCGAGACCTTCCCCACCTGGACCGAGGGCGAGAACCTGTTCGACCTCAGAGGTTCGGTTCATCGATACCGGGGCACGGTCCCGAGGGTGAATCCGGCGTCACTCGCGGAAGTAGCGGTCGCACTCAAGCGGATCGGTCGGCTCTCCCGTCGGGTCGACCCGGCTAGCCCCTGGGCAGCTTCGAAGGCCGCGAAGTGGGATTCGACCAGCGTCGCCGACTGGATCTCCGGGACGGTCCTTACC
>VEQW01000067.1 GCA_018883025.1 Solirubrobacterales bacterium
CCCAAGTGGGCGGCGATGTCGATGGAGTCGAGCTCGTGTCACCCTGGACGGCCACCTCTGCACCCCAGAAATGGTCTGTCTACCGACAGAACCTTGCACTCGAACCTATGGCTAGGTTCCGGGGTGCGTCGACGCTCTACAGCCACTGGGACGACCACGAGTTCGTCAACAACTTCACCAAGGATGACGACGGAAGGGCCCTCTTTAGGGCCGGCAAGCGGGCCTTCCTCGATTACACGCCACTTCGTGGTTACTCCGGGAAGACCGGTCTTTACCGGACTGTCCGATGGGGCCGGAACCTCCAGCTTTTCTTCCTCGACCAGTCGAGCTTCCGGACCCGAATGGCTGAGTCAAAGTGCCGAAATCCCGCGACCGGCAAGCCGGACCCAGCCCCGACGCTCCCAACGGGGGTGAGAGCCCTCTACAGGACCCTGGTCCCCGCGCTCGAGTGGGAGGTAAGCGATGTCTGCCTCAACGAGATCGCTCGCAGCAAAGGCAGGACGATGCTGGGGGCCGCCCAGTTCAAACGTTTCATCGACGATCTCGACAGGTCGACTGCAACCTTCAAGGTCGTAATGCTTCAGGAGCCGATCCAGCACTTGATCGTCAACCAGTACGACAGGTGGGAGTCTTACGCAGCCGAAAGAAAGCGCCTGCTCCAATCGATCCGGAGGGTCTCACCGGAAAACCTGATCTTCCTTACCACGGACATGCACGCGAACTTTATCGGCGAGGTGAGGATGCAGACCTACGGACGGGGAGGCCCGATCCCGACTCCCTATACGGAAGTGGTGACGGGCCCGATCGCGGCAACCACCCACAAGGGTCAGTTAAACGGCGCAGTCGACAATCCGAATGCCGGCAACCTAGTTCGCAACAACCTCTACACGGCCCCGGTGGACCCCAAAGGTGAGCTCGGGGGACTCGGATTGATCTGCGCCAATATCGACGTCTACAGCTACGGGCAGGTTGAGGTGACCTCCGAGAAACTAATCGTCACCCTGAAGGACCTGAACGGTAACCCGGTGCTCAGCGAGGGTAGCCGTCAGGTTCCGGCCGGACAGCCCTGTCCCGCGGTCGAACTCAGAGCCCGGTAGTGGATTGAGAGTTCGGCGGCTCAAGGACGGTGACGGGAGAACCGGTGTAGCCGTTCGTCACTCCTCCGGCGATCCCTGGGTAGCGATTCGCGCCCACGGAGGGGACTCCTTGCTCGAGCCGGTCGTCGACGACCTGGTCGGCTTTCTCGCCTTGGGGGAGAAGGGCCGGGTTGCGGCAGCGAGACTGATCGAAATGAATCCCGAAGGAAGCCCGAACCTTGATGAGGCGCCGATGCTGCCGTTCCGGCCGGGAACACTTCGTGCCTTCTCCGTCTACGAGCAGCATCAAATCCAGTCCGCGAAGGGGTTGGCTCGGCGGTACTTGCCCGGGGCTGCGAAGGTCGGACTGGGTTTCGAGCGGATAACCGGAAAGGTTTTTCCGAAGTTCCGGCCAGTCGAGATGTTCTACCGCCACCCCCTCTTCTACATGGGCAATCCGCTTGCGTGCTCGCCCGACGGCTCCTTGATCCCATGGCCCGCATACTCGAAGGATCTCGACTTCGAGATAGAGATGGGGGCTGTTGTCTGTCAGTCGGTAAGGCCGGATGCTCTGGCCGAAGAAGCAAAGGAGGCGATCGGCGGCTTCCTTCTCCTGAATGACGTGTCGGCCCGCGATACCCAGTGGGACGAGTACCGCAACGGGATCTTCGGTCCGATCGTCAAATCCAAGACCTTCGCCAACGTTCTCGCGACCGAGGTCGTCACGGCCGACGAGGTTTGGCCCCATGTCGATTCCCTGACTGGTGAGGTACGGGTTAACGGAGAGGTTTGGTCGAGGCCCAGCACGGCCGGTGCGCATTGGAGCTACGACGAGATGGCCGCTTACTGTGCGGCGGGGGAGGGACTCCACCCAGGTGAGGTCCTGAGCGCCGGGACCCTGCCTAACGGATGCGGACTCGAACTCGACCGATGGCTCGAACCGGGTGACCGACTCGACCTCGAACTCGAGCTGATCGGCTCCGTCTTTGGCACGGTGGGACGGCCCGGGGAATACTCCTCCTGAACCGGCTTCAGGCGGGCGCCAGGGCGTCGATCGCCTCGGCCATTCGGTCCGGAGTAACGATCGGGGTGACTACAGGCAGGGTTATCCCCCCTTCGACGTAGAGGTCGAGTCGCTCCCGGATCGCCTCCCAGGGTCCGACCATGAAGGTCTGCTCGATCAGGTCCCAGGGCGCCTCGGTCGCCGCCTTTTGTCGATCGCCTTCCTCCCACGCGGCGACCATCGGGGCGATCTCGTCGCCGTAGCCCAGCCACCTGAAGAACTCGGCGTAGACCGGAACGGTCACATAGGAGGAGAACATGAACCTGGCCAGGGGCTCCACCTCCTCGCGGGTTCCCGGGAGGCAGAAGAAGCGGCAGAGGAGTTCGAAGTCGGGGCCGGCGTCGGCGACCGATTCGGCCACCTTCGGCAGGCCCCCGAGCGGCAGGAAGTTCGTGAACGCCCCGTCGGCCTTCTCGACCGCGAGCGAGAGCATCCTGCCCCGGAGTGCGGCCAGCACAATCGGGGTCGGATGGGCCGGGGCAGTCTCCAGCTTGAAGCCGGTCCGTGTCCTCTCGCCCGACAGTGCCACCCGAAGGAAGTCGAGGGTGCTGTCGACCCTGGTCAGGGGTTTCTCGTAGGGGATCTCGTTCCAGCCGGCGACCATCCTGTCCGAGGAGGCACCGATCCCCAGGACGAAGCGACCGTCCGATGCGTCGGTCAGTGCCGCCGCCTGCTGGGCGAGCAGGGCCGGCCCCCTCTGGAAGACCCCGACGATCCCGGTACCGAGCCGGATCTTCTCGGTCCATGCCGCACTCAGGGCGAGCGGTGTGAACCCGTCGGGACCTCCCGTCTCCCCGGACCAGAGGTCGGTGTAACCGGCCGCCTCGGCCCGTTCCACGAACTCCCTCATCCCCGAGAGGGGAACCCCGGGGAGCGGCAGTGTCAGTCCCCACCTCGGCTCGGTCACCGGGCCAGCGTACAGCGCCCGCCCAGCTGCCCACTCCCCGGCACCGTGGGGACTTCCGCGGTATAGCCTCAGGGGCGAGATGTCGGTCATCTCCCAAGACGTGAGGTCCGGAAACAAGCCGGATCGGAACCTGGCCCTCGAACTGGTCAGGGTCACCGAGTCGGCGGCCCTCGCGGCCTCGCGGTGGATCGGCCGTGGCGACAAGGAGGCGGCGGATGGGGCGGCGGTCGACGCGATGCGCCTCCTGCTCGACACGGTGCCGATGGATGGCACGGTGGTGATCGGCGAGGGCGAGAAGGACGAGGCACCGATGCTCTATAACGGCGAGGCGATCGGCGACGGCAGTCCGCCGGTGGTCGACATCGCCGTGGACCCCCTCGAAGGAACGACCTTGACCGCCCGCGGCTTCGGTGGAGCCCTGGCGGTGATCGCCCTCTCCGAGCGGGGCACGATGTTCGATCCCGGACCGTGCGTCTACATGGAGAAGATGGCGGCCCCACCCGAGTTTGCCGACCTGATCAGTCTGGAGCGTCCGCTCGGCGAGGTGATCGCTTCGATCGCCGAACGAAAGGGAGGTACCCCGGAGGAAGTGACCCTGATGATCCTCGACCGGCCACGCCACGAGGAGACGGTCGCCGAGGTTCGGGCAGCCGGCGCCTCCGTCCGGTTCATCACCGACGGGGACGTCCAGGCGGCGCTCCTGGCGGTCAGTGAGGACACCGGAATCGACCTGTTGTGGGGCATCGGTGGAACGCCCGAGGGCGTCCTTGCGGCCTCGGCGATCAAGTGCCTCGGCGGTGAGTTGATCGGGCGTCTCTGGCCGCGTGACGAGGGCGAGCGCTCGGCCGCCCTCGAGGCGGGCTACGACCTCGACAGGACCCTCACCACCGACGACCTGGTCGGAGGCGACGACGTCTTCTTCGCCGCGACCGGGGTCACCGACGGCGACATGCTCGACGGGGTCAGGCGGCTCGATGGGGGGGATCTCACGACCGAGTCGCTGGTCATGCGTTCGAGGTCAGGAACGGTCAGGAAGATCGAGGCCCGGCACGACCGGGCGAAACTCAGGGAGGTAACCGGTGGAAGGTTCGGCTGACCGGGTCCTGGTTGCCGGGGCCACCGGCTACATAGGTCGAAAGCTCGCCCTCGCCCTGCTCGAGGCCGGGTACGAGGTTCGGTGCATGGTCCGTCGGCCGGAGGCCGCCCGGGACTTGGAGGAGGCCGGTTGCGAGGTTGTCCGGGGGGACGTCCTCGACCCCGCTTCGCTCGAGGGGACCCTCGACGGGGTTTCCACCGCCTACTACCTCGTCCACTCGATGGGCCGGGGCAATGAAGGAGACTTCGCGGCGGCCGATCGCGAGGGTGCCCGTAACTTTGCCGATGAGGCGGGCCGGGCCGGGCTGGCCCAGATCGTCTACCTCGGTGGCCTCGGCACCGGCGAGTCGCGCCACCTCCAGTCGCGGCACGAGACCGCCGAGATCCTTGCCTCGGGGCCGGTCCCGGTCACCTACTTCCGAGCGGCGGTCGTCCTCGGCGGGGGCAGCGAGTCCTTCCAGACCATCTACTACCTGGTCCGTCGCCTGCCGGCGATGGTCACCCCGAAGTGGACCACGACCCTGACCCAGCCGATCGCAATCGATGACGTGGTTGCCTACCTGGTGGCTGCCGCCGGGACCGGTCCCTGGACCGGGCGGGAGATCGAGATCGGCGGCCCGGACCTGACCAGCTACGGCGGCATGATGGAAGAGATGGCCGATGCGATGGGCAGGCGGCGCCCGGTGATGATCAGGGTCCCGGTGCTCTCTCCGAGGCTCTCATCCCTCTGGATCGGACTGGTGACCCCGGTAGATACCGGCGTCGCCCGACCCCTGGTCGAGGGGCTGACCACCGAGACCGTGGTCCAGGATCGCTCCGGGATGGAGCTGTTCGGGATCGAGCCGGCCCCGATGCACGACGCCATGGCCTCGGCCGTGGCCGAGCTCGAACGCGACTACCTCTAGGCGTCCTCCGGCTCCGATGACGGGTCCTCGCCCCGTCGCAAGACCTCGGCCGGAAGGTCGGAAAGCGACTTGAGGAAGCCCCGGGTGATCCAGACGTGGATCCGGAACTGGGTCTGTGAATAGAGCCAGGCACCGAGTCGGGCGAACCATCCCGTTCCCCTGATCCACGGGTAGAAGTTGGCCACCTCCGAGGTCACTGTGAAGCTCTCGGTGCCATCGCCGTGGGCGCCCTCTCCGTGGCTGACCCGCATCTTCAGGTAGCCCTGCTCCCGGCCCTCGGAGGCGACCAGGAGGCCCCGTGCGATCGGCCATTCGACTTCACCGAAGTCATCGCCGGTGGTGAAGCGGGGAGCGTGGAAGCGGAGCAGGGTGATCCGCTCGGTAATCAGGTGGACCTCCCGCGAGTCTGGGCCGTAGGAGACCTTGATCGCGCCGAGTGAACGGCGCCGGAGGAATCGCCAGTAGGACCGGGCCAGGAGCTCGAGGGTCGAGGGTGCCCAGATCCGTTCGAACAGCGCGTCGTCGACGGTGATCACCGCCGTCTGGGCACATTCGACCGGTCCCTGGGCCGCGACTCCACTCCGGACCGGATCCGGTTCGAGTTCGACCTCGACGGTCAACGTTCGGGTTCGGAACGGACCACTTCGACCGGATCGCCTTCCAGGCCCCCGGAAGCCGCCTCACTGCCGTTGCCGTTCGTGCCGTTATGGCCGTTGCCCCCGATGACCAGGGAACGGTAGGGCTCCGCGGTCGGCAGGGCGGCCATCACCCCCGCTTCCTCGGGCGCAAAGGGGATCGCGCCCGTATCCCCGTACTCGTGGCGTATCGAGTTGATCACCGCGCCCGCCAGCAGGGTGAGCGAGACGATGTAGAACCAGACCAGGGCGATCAGGACGAATGCGGCGGTGCTGCCGAACAGGTTCAGGGTCGAGATGTTGTCGAGGTAGAGGGGGAAGATCCAGTTCGCCAATCCCGACACCGCGGTCGTGAAGAGGGCGCCCGGCCAGACCGCCCGCCACGGCATGTGGCCCTTCGGCACGAGCCAGAAGATCAGCGAACAGACGGCGAAGTTCAGCAGCAGGGTCAGCGCAAGGAGTGCCACGTCGTCGAACGCCTGGACTTCGTTCAGGCCGAACGGGAGGTTCTCGGCCGAGCCGAGGATCGCTCCCTCCACCGCCGGCAGGACGACCGAGGCGAGGATGAAGGCGATGACGACCAGGAGCATGCTCAGCGAGAAGCGCTTCTGTTCCCACCAGCCGCGACACTTGACGTGGTAGATCCGGCAGAAGGCGGTGTCCATCGCCCCCCAGAACGAAGCCCCGATCCAGATCGAGGCGGCGAGCGCGAGGACCCCGATCGCCGCGGAGTTCGACCTCAATGTGGAGAGGACGTCCCGAAGCGTGTCCTCGCTGGCCTGGGGGAAGAGGAGCCTCAGGTCCTGGTAGACGCTGCTTTCGATCCCCTCGACGCGCAGTACCTGACTGAAGATGAAAAGGACCAGCAGTGAAAAGGGGAATACGGCCAGCAGGAGGTTGTAGGAGACCATCGCCGAGAGACCGGTGACGTTCTCGTGGTAGGCCCGAAACCAGAAGGCCCGCACCCAGGTCCGGGGTCCGGTCCCGGTGGGGAGCTCCTCTTCGATGTCACGTTCCGGGCAGGCCAATTGGCTAGCCGAGGGGTTGGGGGACGGCCGGCATCGTTTTGACTTTACTAAGTGAAGCGGTTATCCTTGTTCGGTAGTCAATCCCCTCGTTACACGCTCAATGATGCGGGTTTTCGTGCGTCGAAAGGAAGAGTTCGGCGCGAGGTGAAGACGGACGTCCCGGCAGGGGTCCGGACCCGACCGGGGACCGCAAAGGGCCATTCGCAGGGGTGCGGTGCAAGAAATTGGATCGACCAACGACTTTGATTAGGACGAAATGCTGGTAGCAGAGCTTCAGGAACTCGAGGAAGTGAAGACCCTGGTCAACAGGGGTCAGCAGCTCGGCGTGCTCACCTTCGGCGACGTATCGACGGCAGTTGCCGAGGTCGAGCTCGACGAGTCTGACATCGAAGATCTCTACGGCCACCTCGAGAAGCAGGGAATCGAGCTGGTCGAGGACGCGGAGCCCGGAGTCGGTTCGGCCGCGGATGCCGAGCGCTCGGACGGCCGGAAGGGACGGCGCCGGAAGAAGGAGGCGCTGGACCTCAAGCCGGACATGACCACCGACTCGCTCCAGCTCTTCCTCAAGGACATCGGCAAGGTTCGCCTGTTGACCGCCCAGGAAGAGGTCGACCTGGCGAAGCGGATCGAGAAGGGCGACCTCGACGCGAAGCAGAAGATGGTCGAGTCGAACCTCCGCCTCGTGGTGTCGATTGCCAAGAACTACCGGAACCAGGGCCTCCCGTTCCTCGACCTGATCCAGGAAGGGACCCTCGGACTGGTCCGTGCGGCCGAGAAGTTCGACTACCGCAAGGGCTTCAAGTTCTCGACTTACGCGACCTGGTGGATTCGCCAGGCGATCGCCCGTGCCCTCGCCGACAAGGCGAGGACGATCCGGATCCCGGTCCACGTCGTCGAGAAGCTGAACAAGATCGGCAGGGCCGAGCGGAAGCTGGTCACCGAACTCGGTCGGGAGCCGACTCCCGACGAGATCGCCGAGGTCACCGGGATCGATCCCGAGGAGGTCGAGTCGATCAAGCGTTCGGCCCAGTCCCCGGTTTCCCTGGAGAAGCCGGTCGGCGACGAGGAGGAATCGGAGTTCGGCCAGTTCATCGCCGACGAGAAGGCCGAGTCACCGTTCGATCGGGCTGTCGACCTCTTGACCAAGGAGGCGCTCAAGGAGTCCCTCGAGAGCCTCTCCTACCGCGAGCGCCGGGTGCTCGAGCTCCGCTACGGACTCGGTGGGGAGCACCCCAGGACCCTCGACGAGGTGGGCCGGACCTTCAACGTGACCCGCGAGCGGATTCGGCAGATCGAGAACCAGTCGCTGAAGAAGCTGCAGAGCCTGAACGAAGCCCAGAAGCTTCGCGAAGCCACCTGACCCCGGGTCAGGTCCCCTGGTCCCCGTTTCGTCTCCCTACCGGGAGCTCAGTCAACGACCCGTGATCGGGTACGGACCAGGCTCCGGGCGTGGCCCCGCTCGAGGCGATCGTCGTCTGTCTGGCCCTGGGGATCGGGTCGGTCACCGACCTGAGGCATCGACTGATCCCCGACC